>CAIMXF010000418.1 GCA_903845345.1 uncultured beta proteobacterium | reverse complement strand
GCGGGCGAGGCCAAGGTGCCGTTCTTCTCGATCTCCGGCTCCGACTTCGTGGAAATGTTCGTCGGCGTGGGCGCGGCCCGCGTGCGCGACATGTTCGAGCAGGCCAAGAAGAGCGCGCCTTGCATCATCTTCGTCGACGAAATCGATGCGGTCGGCCGCCATCGCGGCGCCGGCCTGGGCGGTGGCAACGACGAGCGTGAGCAGACGCTCAACCAGATGCTGGTCGAAATGGACGGCTTCGAGACCAATCTGGGCGTCATCGTGATGGCAGCCACCAATCGTCCGGACATCCTGGACCCTGCGCTCCTGCGTCCGGGCCGATTCGACCGCCAGGTCTACGTCACGCTGCCCGACATCCGCGGCCGCGAGCAGATCCTCAACGTGCACATGCGCAAGGTGCCGATCGGCGGCGACGTGCGCGCCGACATCATCGCCCGCGGCACCCCCGGCTTCTCAGGCGCCGACCTCGCCAACCTGGTCAACGAATCGGCCCTGTTCGCCGCGCGCCGCAATGGCCGCGTGGTGGAGATGCTCGACTTCGAGCGCGCCAAGGACAAGATCCTGATGGGCACCGAGCGCAAGGGCATGGTCATGGACGAGGACGAGCGACGCAACACGGCGTACCACGAGTCCGGCCATGCCGTCGTCTCGCGGCTGCTGCCCAAGCTCGACCCCGTCCACAAGGTGACGATCATCCCGCGTGGCCGTGCGCTTGGCGTGACGGTGTCGCTGCCGGAACGCGACCGCTACAGCCTCGACAAGACCCGCATGCTCAACACCATCTCGATGCTGTTCGGCGGCCGGATCGCCGAAGAGGTCTTCATGGGCGAGATGACCACCGGCGCCAGCAACGATTTCGAGCGCGCCACCGGCATCGCCCGCGACATGGTCACCCGCTACGGCATGACCGATGCGCTGGGCACGATGGTCTACGCCGAGAACGAGGGCGAGGTCTTCCTCGGCCGGTCGGTGACCAAGACGACGAGCATGTCGGAAGAGACGATGCGCGCGGTCGACGCCGAGGTGCGCCGCATCATCGACGAGCAGTACAAGGTGGCTCGCGACCTGATCGAGGGCCACAAGGACATGATGCACGCGATGGCCAACGCGCTGCTCGAATGGGAAACCATCGACTCCGACCAGGTCGAGGACATCATGCAAGGCAAGCCGCCGCGTCCGCCCAAGGACGGCATCCCGGCGACCAGCCGCTCGAAGGACACCCCGCCGGTCAAGGTGGACAACGCGCCTGCCGCGGCCTGAGGCCTCAGCGTCCAGCCGACTCGGGTCGGACCAACGGGGCCTCGCGCCCCGTTTTGCATTTTCCTCTCGCGTTCCCTGCAATGATCTGGCAGACCAGCCGCTTCCGCATCGACCTGACGCGGCCCCAGGTGATGGGCATCGTCAACGTCACGCCTGACTCGTTCTCGGATGGCGGACTTTTCGCGCACGCGGACGCCGCGCGTGCGCATTGCGAATTGCTCGTGGCGCAGGGCGCCGACATCCTGGACATCGGCGGCGAATCCACCCGCCCCGGCGCGCGCCTGCCCGACACCGCCGAGCAACTGGCGCGCGTGCTGCCGGTGCTGCGCCATGCGGTCACGCTGGGCGTGCCGGTGTCGGTCGACACGGCCGATCCGGTGGTGATGCGCGCGGCGATGGATCTTGGCGTCGACATCCTCAACGACGTCCGCGCGCTGCTGGCGCCGGGCGCGCTTGAAGTCGCCGCGTCGCATCCGACCGCGGGCATCTGCCTGATGCACATGCAGGGCGAACCGGGTTCGATGCAGGCGGCGCCGCACTACGAGAACGACGACGTCGTCTCGGCAGTCGAGGTGTTCCTGGCGAGTCGCCGTGACGCCGCACTGGCCGCCGGCATCTCGCGCGAACGCATCGCGCTGGACCCGGGCATCGGCTTCGGCAAGACGCCGGCGCACAATCTGGCGCTGGCGCGCCAGCAGCGACGATTGCTGGCGCTGGGTTGTCCGCTGCTGCTCGGCTGGTCACGCAAGTCGACGCTCGGCCAGATCACCGGCCGGCCGGTCGGCGAGCGCACCGCGGCCAGCGTGGCCGCCGCGCTGGCGGCCGTGCTGCAAGGCGCTGCTATCGTGCGAGTGCACGACGTCGCCGAGACCGTGGACGCGCTCAAGACCTGGCGCGCCCTGAATCCCGCCTGATTCCATTCCACCGACGACGACGCCCGCATCCGCGTTCCGGCCAGCGGGCGCAAGACTTCAGAGAGACTTCCAAGATGAGCAGAACCTATTTCGGCACCGACGGCATCCGCGGCACGGTCGGCGCCGCCCCGATCACGGCCGACTTCATGCTGCGCCTGGGCCATGCCGTCGGCCGCGTGCTGCGCCGCAAGTCTGCCAAGGCGACCGTGCTGATCGGCAAGGACACCCGTGTGTCCGGCTACATGATCGAGTCGGCGCTCGAGGCGGGCTTCGCGTCGGCCGGCGTCGACGTGCTGCTCACCGGCCCGCTGCCGACGCCCGGCGTCGCCTATCTCACACGCGCGCTGCGGGTCGACCTCGGCGTCGTCATCAGCGCCTCGCACAACCCGTTTGGCGACAATGGCGTCAAGTTCTTCTCGGCCTCCGGCGAGAAGCTCCCCGACCAGTGGGAGATGGACGTCGAGGACGCGCTGGCCGAGTCCCCGCAGTGGGCCGATTCCGCGGCCCTCGGCAAGGCGCGCCGCGTGGACGACGCGGCCGGTCGCTATCTCGAGTTCTGCAAGAGCACGTTCTCGCAGGATCTGTCGCTCAAGGGCCTGAAGATCGTCGTCGACGGCGCCCACGGCGCCGGCTACCACGTGGCGCCGAGCGTGTTCCACGAACTCGGCGCCGAGGTCGTCACCATCGGTTGCGAGCCCAACGGCTTCAACATCAACGACAGCGTTGGCGCGACGGCCCCGCAGGCGCTCGTCGAGGCCGTCTTGCAGCACGGCGCCGACTACGGCGTGGCGCTGGACGGCGATGCCGACCGGCTGCAGATGGTGGACGGCAGCGGGCGCTGCTACGACGGCGACGAGTTGCTCTTCGCGGTCGTGGCCGACCGGCTGGCGCGTGGGCAGGCGGTGCCGGGCGTCGTTGGCACGCTGATGACCAACATGGCCGTCGAACAGGCGCTGCAGCGGCGCGGCGTGCCGCTGATCCGGGCGAAGGTGGGTGACCGCTACGTGCTGGAAGAACTGTTGGCGCGTGGCTGGCAGCTCGGCGGCGAGAATTCGGGCCACTTGCTGGTGCTCGATCGGCACACCACCGGTGACGGTATCGTGAGCGCCTTGCAGGTGCTGCAGGCGGTGCGCCGTACCGGCCAGAGCCTGCCCGCGCTGCTCGACGGCGTGCAACTGTTCCCGCAGGTGATGATCAACGTGCGCCTGGCGGTGCGCTCGGACTGGCAGCAGAACGCCACGCTCGTCGCCGAGAAGGCCACGGTCGAGCAGGAACTGGGCAGCGACGGACGGGTGCTGATCCGCGCGTCGGGCACCGAGCCGGTGCTGCGGGTGATGGTCGAGGCGCGCGAACGAGCGGTCGCCCAGGCGCTCGCCAGCCGGCTTGCCGAGGCCGCCAAGGCATCATGACGATTGTGTGACAGCCGGTGGCTCGACTGTCACAATCGATCCGTCGGCGCCGGCCTGACGAGGCAAGTTCATGATTTCCCAGGGCATTTTCCCCGGGGCAAGGCTCCGTACCGAACTGCCACGGTAATGTCATAGTCTTGTCACGCGGGCCTTCTACATTGGCGCAGTCCCATTAAACTGCCCCTGAAAGGCCCGACCATGAATTTCCACCCGATTCGTCTGGCGTGCGCTGCCGCCGCCATGGCCGCCGTCGCAATGTCCGCGCAAGCCGCCGACGAAGTGACTGGCGCCGGTTCGTCCTTCGCCGCTCCGATCTACGCCAAGTGGGCGGACCTGTACAACAAGGCGACCGGCAACAAGATCAACTACCAGTCGGTCGGTTCCGGCGCGGGCATCAAGCAGATCAATGCCAAGACCGTCGACTTCGGCGCGTCCGACATGCCCCTCAAGGACGAAGAACTGGCGTCGTCGGGCCTCGTGCAGTTCCCGACGTGCGTCGGTGGCGTGGTTCCCGTCGTCAACATCGCTGGCCTGAAGCCGGGCCAGCTCAAGCTGACCGGCGCGCTGCTGGGCGACATCTACGTCGGCAAGATCACCAAGTGGAACGACAAGGCGATCGTCGCCCTGAACCCGGGCGTGACGCTGCCGGATGCCGCGATCGCCACCGTGCACCGCGCCGACGGCTCGGGCACCAGCTTCATCTTCACGAACTATCTGTCGAAGGTCAACGCCGACTGGAAGTCGAAGGTCGGTGAAGGCACCGCGGTGAACTGGCCGGCGAACGGCGTCGGCGGCAAGGGCAACGAAGGCGTGTCGCAATACGTCGAGCGCCTGCCGAACTCGATCGGCTACGTCGAGTACGCCTACGCGAAGCAGAACAAGATGAACTTCGTGTCGATGAAGAACTCGGCCGGTTCGTTCGTCGAGCCCGTCGAAGGGGCCTTCAAGGCTGCCGCTGCGGGTGCCGACTGGACCAAGTCGTACTACCAGGTGCTGACCGACGAGCCGGGCAAGGACTCGTGGCCGATCACCGGCGCCACCTTCGTGCTGATGCACAAGACCCAGGACAAGCCGGCCCAGGGCTCGGCGGTCGTCAAGTTCTTCGACTGGTCCTTCGCCAACGGCGACAAGGCGGCCGGCGAGCTCGACTACGTGACGCTTCCCGACAGCGTGAAGGCGCAGATCCGCAAGACCTGGGAATCGTCGCTGAAGGACGCTGCCGGCAAGGCGATCGCCCTGAAGTAAGCAAGTCGCCTGAAAAAGGCCATTCCGCCGTGCCGTCCTCAGACGGCCGGCGGAGTTCTCACATCACCGGAGACCTCCTTGGCTGCCACATTGCCTGCCGAACCTGCTCTGAGCAACGCGAAGGACTCCGGTCGTCCGCCCGAGCGCCGCCACAACACGCCGTGGGGCGACGCGCTCTTCTCGGTGCTCGCCCATTCGGCGGCGTGGCTGACCCTGGCGATCCTGGCAGGCATCATCGGCTCGCTGATCATCGGCGCGATGCCGGCGATGCGCGAGTTCGGCATCTCCTTTCTCTGGCACAGCGAATGGGATCCGGTGCAGGACCACTACGGCGGCCTGGCCATGATCTACGGCACGCTCGCGACCTCGACCATCGCGCTGCTGATCGCCGTGCCGGTGAGCTTCGGCATCGCGCTGTTCCTCACCGAGATGTCGCCCAGCTGGCTCAAGCGTCCGCTGGGCGTGGCCATCGAACTGCTGGCCGGCGTGCCGTCCATCGTCTACGGCATGTGGGGCCTGACCGTGTTCGGCCCGATCCTGGCCACGTACGTCGAGGTGCCGCTGCAATCCGCGTTCGGCAACGTGCCCGTGCTGGGCACACTGTTCTCGGGCCCGCCGGTGGGCATCGGCATCCTGTGCGCCGGCATCATCCTGGCCATCATGATCATCCCGTTCATCGCCTCGGTGATGCGCGACGTGTTCGAAGTCACCCCGCCGATGCTCAAGGAATCGGCCTACGGGCTGGGCTCGACCACCTGGGAAGTCGTCTACAAGGTGGTCCTGCCGTTCACCAAGACCGGCGTCATCGGCGGCATCATGCTGGGCCTGGGCCGCGCGCTCGGCGAGACGATGGCCGTGACCTTCGTCATCGGCAACCAGAGCCAGCTGAGCCAGCTCACGCTGTTCAACGCGGCCAACACCATCACCTCCGTGCTGGCCAACGAGTTCGCCGAAGCCGAAGGGCTGCACCGCTCGGCGCTGCTGTACCTCGCGCTGGTGCTGTTCGTCATCACGTTCATCGTGCTGTCGCTCGCGAAGATGCTGCTCATGCGCCTGCAACGCAACGAGGGAGTGCGTACATGACCGCGATCTCCGCGATGTCGGCCAGCAAGATGGCCATGCACAAACGCCGCAAGCGCGTCAACGCCGTCGGCCTGGCGATGGCCTTCGGCGCGATGGCGTTCGGCGTTTTCTGGCTGGTCTGGATCCTGTTCGAAACCATCCGCCTGGGTGGCGGCGGCCTGAACTGGGCGCTGTTCACCGAGTCGACGCCGGCGGCCATGTCCGACGGCGGCGGTCTGGCCAATGCGATCTACGGCTCGGTCGTGATGGTGGCCGTCGCCACGCTGATCGGCACGCCGATCGGCATCTTCTCCGGCATCTACCTGGCCGAGTACGGCGCGAAGGGCCGCCTGGCCGCGGTGACGCGCTTCATCAACGACGTGCTGCTGTCGGCGCCGTCGCTGGTCATCGGCCTGTTCATCTACGAACTGGTCGTGGTGCCCTCGGGCGGGGCGTCCGGCTGGGCCGGCGCGATCGCTCTGGCGCTGATCGTCATCCCCGTCGTGATCCGCACCACCGAGAACATGCTCAACCTGGTGCCGGGCGCGCTGCGCGAGGCTGCCTACGCGCTCGGCACGCCCAAGTGGAAGGTGATCTCCACCGTCACGCTGAAGGCCGCCCGCGCGGGCGTCATCACCGGCATCCTGCTGGCCGTCGCCCGCATCGCCGGCGAGACGGCGCCGCTGCTCTACACCGCGCTGTCGAACCAGTTCTTCAACTCGAACCTGGCCAAGCCGATGGCCAGCGTGCCGGTCATCATCTTCAACTTCGCCAACTCGGCGTACCCCAACCTGCAGCGCCTCGCGTGGGCCGGCGTGTTCCTCATCACGCTGGGCGTGCTCGCCCTGAACGTCGCCGCGCGCGTGTTCTTCCGCAACAAGAATTGAGAACCATCATGGACGCCAAGGTCGATCTGCCGGTCAACGAGAAAGCCAAGCTTTCCATCCGCAACCTGAACTTCTATTACGGTGCCTTCCACGCGCTGAAGAACATCAACCTCGACATCCCCGAAGGCAAGGTCACCGCCTTCATCGGGCCGTCGGGCTGCGGCAAGTCCACGCTGCTGCGCACGTTCAACCGCATGTACGCGCTCTATCCCGAGCAGCGCGCCGTCGGCGAGATCATGCTGGACGGCGAGAACGTGCTCGACTCCAAGCTCGACGTGAGCCTGCTGCGCGCCAAGGTCGGCATGGTGTTCCAGAAGCCGACGCCGTTCCCGATGTCGATCTACGACAACATCGCCTTCGGCGTGCGCCTGTTCGAGACGCTGCCGCGCGTGGAGATGGACGAGCGCGTCGAGTGGGCCCTGAAGAAGGCCGCGCTGTGGAACGACGTCAAGGACAAGCTGAACCAGAACGGCTCGGCGCTGTCCGGCGGCCAGCAGCAGCGCCTGTGCATCGCGCGCGGCATCGCGATCAAGCCCGAAGTGCTTCTGCTCGACGAGCCGTGCTCGGCGCTGGATCCGATCTCCACCGGCAAGATCGAGGAACTGATCCACGAGCTGAAGTCGGACTACACGGTGGTGATCGTCACCCACAACATGCAGCAGGCCGCGCGCTGCTCCGACTACACCGCGTACATGTACCTCGGCGACCTGGTCGAGTTCGGCAAGACCACCGACCTCTTCATGAAGCCCAAGAAGAAGGACACCGAGGACTACATCACCGGGCGTTTCGGCTGATCCTCAGCCACTCTTCAGTCATACCCAGTACCGTATCAAGCGAGCCTGCCAGGCGCGCACCGTTCCAGGGACATCATCATGAGCGACAAGCACCTTTCCACGCAGTTCGACGCCGAACTCAGCGAGATCTCGAACCGGGTTCTCGAGATGGGCGGTCTCGTCGAGTCGCAGGTCGCGCAGGCGGTCTATGCGCTGACGAACTTCAGCGGCGAGACGGCCAGCCTGGTGCTCGAGCGCGAGCTGCGCGTCAACCAGATGGAGGTGGAGATCGACCGCGACCTGTCCGCCATCATCGCCCGCCGCCAGCCGACGGCGCGCGACCTGCGCCTGCTGATCGCGATCTCCAAGACCATCGGCAACCTCGAGCGCATCGGCGACGAGGCCACCCGCATCGCGCGCACGGTGCAGCGCCTGATGAACTCCGGCGTGTCGAGCCGCCTGCGCCTGCCGGTGGCCGACATCGCCTTCGGCGCCAACCTGGCCACCGCGCAGCTGCGCAAGGTGCTCGATGCGTTCGCGCGCCTGGACGTCGGCCGCGCGCTGGAAGTGCTCAAGCAGGACGACGAGATCGACAAGGAATTCGACGGCCTGCTGCGCAAGCTGATCACCTACATGATGGAAGACCCGCGCACGATCTCGTCGTCGATCGACCTCGTGTTCGTGGCCAAGGCCATCGAACGCGTGGGCGACCACGCGAAGAACCTGTCCGAGCAGATCATCTACATCGTCAAGGGCACCGACGTGCGGCACCACACCGTCGAAGCCGTCGAGGATGCCGTCCGTTAAATGACAGCCCCATTCGCTGCGTTCATCGCCTCGAGGGGCTTTCCGCGGCTGAGCGAAGGAGCGGCCGCGCTGCGCCGCGCGTTCGTCCGATCGGCAACCTTGAAAATGGAAAGAGCAACAGCATGAGCCGTATCCTCGTCGTCGAAGACGAATCCGCGATCGCCGAACTCGTCGCGATCAACCTGCGTCACGCCGGGTTCGAAGTGTCCGTCGCCGAGACGGCGGACGCGGCCCAGGCCGAGGTCGACCGCGTCCTGCCGGAGCTGGTCGTCCTCGACTGGATGCTGCCGGGCCAGACCGGCCTGGCCCTGGCCAAGCGCTGGCGGTCGGAGGCTCGCACGCGGGACCTGCCCATCATCATGCTGACCGCGCGCTCCGAGGAGGCCGACAAGCTGTCGGGCCTCGACGCCGGCGCCGACGACTACCTGACCAAGCCGTTCTCCACCAAGGAGCTGCTGGCGCGCATCCGCGCCGTGCTGCGTCGCAAGGCGCCCGAAGCGCTGGATTCGGCGGTCGAGGTCTCGGGCCTGCGCCTGGATCCGGCCACGCGGCGCGTCACGCGCGGCACGCAGGAAGTCAAGATCGGCCCGACCGAGTTCCGCCTGCTGCACTTCTTCATGACGCACACCGAGCGCGTGCACAGCCGCACGCAGCTGCTCGATCGCGTCTGGGGCGACCACGTGTTCATCGAGGAACGCACCGTGGACGTCCACGTCAAGCGACTGCGCGAGGCGCTCGCTCCGGTGCAGTGCTCCACGCTGATCGAGACGGTGCGCGGCGCGGGCTATCGCCTGACGCAGCAGGCCGCGGCGACCTCGGCCTGAGCTTGGCTGCGTTGAGGCAGGCTTCCCGGAGCGCGACGTGAGCTGGCTGCTGAACCGCGCCATGCTGGCCGTCGTGCTCACGCTCGTGGGCGCGGGCGCGGGCGCGATCGTCGGCGACCTCGTCGGCGCGCGCCAGCTCGGCCCGGCCATCGGCGCGGCGGTCGCCGTGGCGATCTGGGTGATGGTGGATGGCGTGCGCGCGCTGCACCTGATGAACTGGCTGCGCGGCGACCTCGGACTCGAGGCGCCGCGCGATCGCGGCTTCTGGGGCGAGGCGTCGTACCGCATCGAGCGCGCGCTGCGCCAGCGCGACCGCGGGCTGGCGTTGGAGCGCGACCGGTTCGGTCAGTTCATGTCGGCCATCGAGGCGTCGCCCAACGGCGTGTTGCTGCTCGACGCGGCCGACCAGATCCAGTGGCTCAACGCCGTCGCCGCCACGCATTTCGGGCTCGACCCGGTGCGCGACCGCCTGCAGCGCGTGACCAACCTCGTGCGCTCGCCCACGTTCGTCGCCTACCTGCAGGCCGGCGCGTTCGAGGAGCCCGTCGTGTTCTCCACGCCTGGCGGCGATTCGACGCTCAGCGTGATCGTCAGCCGCTACGGCGACGGCATGCGCCTGGTGCTGACGCAGGACATCACCGAGCGCGAACGCACCGAGGCGATGCGGCGCGATTTCGTCGCCAACGTCTCGCACGAGATCCGCACGCCATTGACGGTGCTGGCCGGCTTCGTCGAGACCATCGCGTCGCTGCCGCTGACCGACGTCGAGCGCGAGCGCGTGCTGGCGCTGATGACGCAGCAGACCTCGCGCATGACGACATTGGTCGAGGACCTGCTGACGCTGGCCAAGCTCGAAGG
>CAIMXF010000417.1 GCA_903845345.1 uncultured beta proteobacterium | reverse complement strand
GGTCATCGCGAGACGGATGTCGGTGTCGATGTTGATCTTGCGCACGCCGTGCCTGATGGCTTCCTGGATCTCCTCGACCGGCACGCCGTAGGTCTCCTTCATCGCGCCGCCGAACTGGCGGATGATGGCCAGCAGCTCCTGAGGCACCGACGACGAGCCGTGCATCACCAGGTGGGTGTTGGGGATGCGGCGATGGATCTCCTTGATGCGGCCGATCGCCAGGATGTCGCCCGTGGGCTTGCGCGTGAACTTGTAGGCGCCGTGGCTGGTGCCGATGGCGATGGCCAGCGCGTCGAGCTGCGTGCGCTTGACGAAGTCGGCGGCCTGCTCGGGGTCGGTCAGCAGCTGCTCCATCGTCATCGTGGCATCGGTGCCGTGGCCGTCTTCCTTGTCGCCCTTCATCGTCTCGAGCGAGCCGAGGCAGCCCAGCTCGCCCTCGACCGTGATGCCGCGCGCGTGCGCCATGTCGACGACGGTGCGGGTGACGTCGACGTTGTAGTCGTAGCTCGCGATGGTCTTGCCGTCGGCCTGCAGCGAGCCGTCCATCATCACCGAGCTGAAGCCGAGGTCCATCGCGCCGCGGCAGACCTCGGGGTTCTGGCCGTGGTCCTGGTGCATGACCAGCGGGATCTGCGGCCAGCTCTCGGTGGCGGCCTGGATCAGGTGCTTGATGAAGGGCTCGCCCGCGTACTTGCGCGCGCCGGCCGAGGCCTGAAGGATCACCGGCGCGCCGACCTCGGCGGCGGCCGACATGACGGCCTGCACCTGCTCGAGGTTGTTGACGTTGAATGCCGGGATACCGTAACCGTTCTCGGCGGCGTGGTCCAGCAGCTGGCGCATGGAAACGACGGGCATGACAGGGTCCTTGAGGATGAAAGCGAATGGCGTTTCGGCACGGCGAACGGTGCCACGAAATCTGGCGGCGCGGTGCTGTAACCGCGCCGTAACTTCCCCATTTTAGAGGCTGGGATACCGAACCGCATAATCGCGCCTGGAACGCAATCGCAACGACGGGCACCCGATGGTCTTTTCCTGGTTCAACACAAGCAAGGTCGACAAGTTCGTCGACGCCGAGGTCGCCGATCTGATCAAGCGCGTGCCGCCGGCCAAGCTCGAAGGCAGCGGCGCGGCCGCCAGGAAGGCCGGGGAACAGCTCGCGCGGTCGCACGACCTGCTGCTGCGCCACGCGCGCGATTTCGTGCGGAGCGAGAAGCCGAACCTGTACCAGAAGGCGCGCATCGCCAACCGCATGAAGTGGGCGCTGCTGGAGGCCAAATATCCGAAGGACTTCGCCGACGGGCTCGCCTACGCGCTGGCGTCGGTGGTCGCCGCGGCCAACGCCGATCGCGAGGTCTGATGCCGCGCCCGTCGTCCTACACGGCGCCGTCGGCAGCGCTGGCGCTGCTGAACCAGGCGGTGCAGCTGCACCAGGCAGGCCGCCTCGACGAGGCCGCCGAGCGCTACGAACAGGTGCTGCAGCAGGCGCCCGGCCACTTCGACGCGACGCATCTGCTGGGCGTGATCGCGCTGCAGCGCGGCGACCTGCCCGCGGCCGAAAGGCAGATCGCGCTGGCGCTCGCGATCAAGCCCAAGGATGCCGGTGCGCTGAACAACCTCGGCACGACGCTGATGCGCGCGCAACGCCTCGACGAGGCGCGCGAGCAGTTCGAGCGCGCCGCCAAGGCGCAGCCCACGTCCGCGGACGCGCAGTCCAACCTGGGCAACGTGCTGCGGCAGATGGGACGCGCGGCCGAGTCGGTCGTGCCGCTGAAACGCGCCTTCGCCGCCAACGCGAAGTCCGCCGAGATCGCCAACCTGCTCGGCGCATCGTTGCTCGACACCGGCGACGGCCGCGGTGCGGTCGCCGTGTTCGAGACCGTGGTCAAGGCGCGCCCGCGCGACGCCAGAGCCTGGCTGAACCTGGCCTTCGCGAGCCAGATGGCCGGCAATGCGCGGCGTGCGCTCGAGGCGGCCGACGCCTCGCTGGCGATCGCGCCGGGCGACGCCCGGGCACTCGGCGCGCGCGGCCAGGCGCTCGCGGCGCTGGGCG
>CAIMXF010000416.1 GCA_903845345.1 uncultured beta proteobacterium | reverse complement strand
GTTTTCGTCGGCGTCGGCGTCGTGAGTCTCAGTCGTCTGCGCGACGACGATCGATGCCGCGAGCCAGCCCGACACCAGGATGTCGGCGCCCAGCCAAAGCAGGACGATCGGGGTCGAGCCGGCGCGGGGACGCGGCAAGGACCCATGCCGACGCGCTGGCGCACGGCGACGACGGGATCGGGGCGGCGGTTCACGGGCGGATGAACTGGGCGGCATGGGTCGCATGGCGGGCACGGGTGCGAAGCCATGTTCCTGCACCGGCCCAGCCGGGTCAAGCGCGGGGGATGCGCCGGATCAGACGCCGTCTTCGGCCAACAGCTCCCTCACCTGCGTCAACTGCCTGCGCGACACCGCCAGCCACTCCTGCGTCGCGCCCACCTGCACGGCCCAGCCTTCGGCATCGCCGTCGCCCCCACCACCATCGCTGGGCGCGCGCCGCTCGAGCTTGGTGACCGCCGTGCGCGCGACGAGCGCGTTGCGGTGGATGCGCAGCATCACGTCGCCGAGCCGTTGCTCGAGGTCGGACAGCGAATCGTCGAGCACGTACGCGTGCGCCGGCGTGCGCAGCGTGACGTACTTGAGCTCCGCCTTCAGGTAGAGGATGTCGGCGACCGGCACGCGCTGCACGCGTCCGCGGTCGCTCACGACCAGCACCGGCTGCTCCGCGGGCACCGCGGTCGCGACGGGCGGTGCGACGACGACGGGACGATCCAGCCGCTGCGCCGCGCGCACCAGCGCCTCCTGCAGGCGCGCGCGGCGCACGGGCTTGGTGAGGTAGTCGACGGCGTCGATCTCGAAGGCCTTGAGCGCGTGCGTGGCATGCGCGGTGACGAAGACGATCTTCGGCGGATAGGCCGCAGCGCGCAGGCGTTCGGCCAGCTGAAGGCCGTCGAGGCCAGGCATGTTGACGTCCAGCAGCACCAGGTCGGCGGAGTTGGACGCGAGCCAGTGCAGGGCCTCGGCCGCGCTGCCGGCCTCGCCCGCGACTTCCGCGGCCGGGACCGTGCAGTCGGCGAGCAGGCTGCGCATCCGCAGCCGGGCCAGGTCCTCGTCGTCGACGATCAGCACCTTCAGGCGCGTCATGGGCAAGGTCTCCGCGGCATCGTCGGATGGGTCACAGCGGCACGGCCAGGCGCACGCGGAAGCGCTCGCCGTCGATCGGGCCGGCCTGGAATTCGGATTGGAAATCGTGCATCAGCCGCAGCCGCTCGCGCGCGCTCACCAGCCCGATGCCATGGCCGGGCGACGCGGGCTTGCCCACGGTGTTGACCACCTGCACCCACGCGCGCCCGTTGCGCGACCGCGCGCGGATCTGCACGCGTCCGCCCGCGTCGTTGGGCTCGACGCCGTGGCGCACCGCGTTCTCCACCAGCGGCTGCAGCAGCAGCGAGGGCACGCGGGCGTCGAAGATGGATTCGTCGACGTCCCATTCGACCTCCAGCCGCTTGCCGAAGCGCATGCCCTCGATGGCCAGGTAAAGGCGCGCGAGGCGGATCTCCTCGCCGAGCGTCGAGTCGCCCTCCAGCGCGCCGAGCGCCGCGCGGAACAGCTCGGCCAGGTCTTCCAGCACCTCCTCGGCGCGCGTCGGGTCGACGCGCACGAGCGCGATGGCGGTGTTGAGCGTGTTGAACAGGAAATGCGGCTGGACGCGCGACTGCAGTTCCAGCAACCCGGCTTCGGTGGCGGCCGGCACGGTCGCGCGCATGCGCAGTTCCAGCCAGTGGTAGATGACGCCGCCGATCAGCGTGCCCGCGCCGACGATCGCGGCGACATTGGTGGCGTCGCCCGCATCGAGCCCCATCACGCGCAGCGGCAGGCAGGCCGCCCAGGTGGTGGCGCCGCCGACCAGCGCGGCGAACGCCAGCCGCGCCGCGCCCGGCAGGCGCGCCGACAGCCCGCTCGCCCAGCAGCACAGCAAAAGCCAGGCCAGCGTCGCCGGCACCGACACGGCCGCCCCGACCGCCACGTGCCCCAGCCACACCGCCAGCGAGAGGCTGCCGAACGCGGCCCCGGCCGTCACGATCACCTGCACGCCCACCAGCGCACGCAGGATCGTCGCGGGCTGGCACAGCGTCGGCACCGCGTCGCGGCGCGAGGGCGCGACCGGCGCGTTGCCCAGCAGCGTGGTGGAGGCGGTGACGGTGTCCATGAACCCGCATTGTGGGCGAGGCCGCGGCCCTCGGACAAGCAAGCCGACGTGCGGTCTTGCGAAGGCTGCGAGCGGTGCGCCGCCTACAATCTGCGCAAACCCCGGATTTCCTGCAATCGCTCTCGATCAGCGGGCGCCAGGCCTCGGCCTCGGCGCATCGCCGCCGCGATCCTGCCAAACGATTCCCGCGCCAACGGCAAGACCTGACCCCCGATGAATCAATTCGACAAGAAGTCCCAGGCCTGGTCGGCCCTGTTCTCGGAGCCGATGAGCGAGCTCGTCAAGCGCTACACGGCCAGCGTCGACTTCGACAAGCGCCTGTGGCAGGCCGACATCGCCGGCAGCCTCGCGCATGCCGAGATGCTGGCCGCTCAGAAGGTGATCGCCGACCAGGACTTCGCCGACATCCAGCGCGGCATGGCGCAGATCAAGGACGACATTGCCGCCGGCCGCTTCGAATGGAAGCTGGAACTGGAGGACGTGCACCTCAACATCGAGGCCCGCCTCACGCAGCTGGTGGGCGACGCGGGAAAACGCCTGCACACGGGCCGCTCGCGCAACGACCAGGTCGCCACCGACGTGCGCCTGTGGCTGCGCGGCGAGATCGACGAGATCGCGGTGCTGCTGGTCGAGATGCAGAAGGCGCTCGTTGCCGTGGCCGAAAGGCACACGCAGACCGTGATGCCCGGCTACACGCACCTGCAGGTCGCGCAGCCGATCAGCTTCGCGCACCACCTGCTCGCCTACGTCGAGATGTTCGCGCGCGATGCCGAGCGACTGGCCGACGTGAGGAAACGCGTCAACCGCCTGCCGCTGGGTGCCGCCGCGCTGGCCGGCACCAGCTACCCGCTCGATCGCGAGCGCGTCGCCAGCACGCTGGGCTTCGACGGCGTCTGCCAGAACTCGCTCGACGCGGTGAGCGACCGCGACTTCGCGATCGAGTTCTCGTCGTTCGCGTCCATCGTGATGATCCACGTGTCGCGCATGGCCGAGGAGATCGTGCTCTGGATGAACCAGAACTTCGGCTACGTCGACCTGTCCGACCGCTACTGCACCGGCTCGTCGATCATGCCGCAGAAGCGCAACCCCGACGTCGCCGAACTGGCGCGCGGCAAGAGCGGCCGCGTGGTGGGCCACCTGATGGCGCTGATCACGCTGATGAAGGGCCAGCCGCTCACGTACAACAAGGACAACCAGGAAGACAAGGAGCCGCTGTTCGACACGGTCGACACCGTCAAGGACACGCTGCGCATCATGGCCGAGATGGTCGGCGGCGAGGTGGATGCGGCCACGGGCTCGCGCAGCGGCGGCCTGGTCGCCAGGCCCGACGCGATGGAACGCGCCGCCAGGCGCGGCTACGCGACCGCCACGGATCTTGCCGACTACCTGGTCCGCAAGGGCGTGCCCTTCCGCGACGCCCACGAAGTGGTGGCGCACGCCGTCAAGGTCGGCATCGACTCCGGCAAGGACCTGTCGGAGCTGCCGCTGGACGTTCTGCAGGGCTTCCACGCCGGCATCGGGCCGGACGTGTACGACGTGCTGACGCTGCAGGGCTCGCTGAACGCGCGCCAGGTGATCGGCGGGACGGCGCCCGTGGAGGCGCAGCGGCAGATCGCGCGGCACAAGGCGCGCCTGGGCTGACTGCCCGCCCGCGAGGCGTCAGGTGGCCGCCCGGAGTCCGCGCTTCCACAGCGCCGTCAGCCCGAGGTTGATCGCCAGCCACAGCGCGACGCCCATTGCGGCCACCAGCAGGCAGCGGTTACGCGCCGCCGAGATGGCCTCGTCGTACGGGCGGCGGTAGACCAGTTCGTTGCCGACGACGATCCTGGTCGGCATGCGATGCGCCGGAGAGCCGGCGCTGGCGGGCATGTCGACATAGTCGATGCGGGCGCGTCCTTCCGGCAGGGGCGCGCCAGCGGGCACGCAGGTCGTCGAGGTCAGGCCGGGCAGGTCGCAACGGTAGGCCGACCGGATGTTGCGGTCTTCGAGCAGGGTCAGCTGCGGCGCGGTTCCCGGGCCCGCGGCCCCAAGCTGCGCGGCGCCTGCCACCTGCCACGACAGGGGCTCGTCGGCGGCCAGTGTCTTGAGATCCATCAAGGGAAGGCCGGCGGTCCGGAGGATCGCAGCGGAACATCCGATGGCGTTGATCCAGAACAGGATCTGGAAGACGGCGGTGCGGACAGGCCGGTTGGCAGGAGTCACGATCGCAGGCGGCTGTGGACAGGGCCGGAATTGTAGGTGCGCCCCTCGCGGTCGATGTCGATCCCGCGTTCGGTCAATTCGCCATCGTCGATGGCTGCTCTTCGAGCGTGAAGTAGAACGTCGCCCCTTCGCCCGGCCGCCCTTCGGCCCACAGCCTGCCGCCATGCCGCTCGACGATGCGGCGCACGATGGTCAGCCCGATGCCGTGGCCTTCGAACCGCTCGGCATGCAGCCGGCGGAACGGCACGAAGAGATCGCGCACCTGGGCCTCGGTGAAGCCCACGCCGTTGTCGCGCACGTGGAAGACGACCGTGCCCTCGGGCGAGCGCGTGGCGCCGACCTCGACGCGCGGGTTCTCCGAGCTGCCGCTGAACTTGAAACCGTTGGCCAGCAGGTTGGCGAACACCTGGCGCACCAGCGCGGGGTCGGCCTGCAGGTCGGGCAGGTCGTCCTGGATGGCCACGACCTGCGGCGTGCTGGCGGCGGCGCCCATCAGCAGGTCGGCCACCTCGCGCACCAGCGCCCCGGTGTGCACCGTGCGGCGTTCGACGGCGCCCTCGGCCGAGCGCGCGAGCTGCAGCAGCGAGGTGACGAGGTCGGTCGAGCTTTCGGACTGGCGCGCGATGGCCGCGAGCAGCCGGTCGGCGGCCGTCAGGTCGCCGCGGCCCAGCGCCTCGCGCGCCATGCGCGACACGCCCGTGATGCCGCCCAGCGGCCCGCGCAGGTCGTGCGACACGCTGCGGTTGAAGCTCTCCAGGCCTTCGATGGTCTCGCGCAGCTGCGCCGTGCGCAGCGCCACGCGCAGCTCGAGCGTCTGGTTGGTGCGTTCGAGTTCGGCCTGCACGGCCTGGCGCGCCGCGAGCTCGCGCACGCTGCTCGCCTGCGCGCGCACCAGGCCGGTCGTCAGGATCACCATGCCCAGCACCGCGTGCGGCACGATGAACAGGATGCCGGCGAGCCCCTGGCTCAGCCAGCCGGCCAGCGCCGCCACCATCGAGGCCGGATAGACCAGCACCGCCATCATCACGATGCCGTGGCCCGCGCGCGGCTCGCGACGCATCGCCCAGCCGAACAGCAGGGCCCACGCGCACATGAATGCGCCGATCAGCGCCGCCGTCTCGCCGCGCGTCAGCAGGCCGCAGGCCAGCGCGATCAGCGCCAGGCCGAACAGCAGCAACGTGGCCGCGCGCAGGCGCCGGCCCAGCAACGGCGGCACGTCGACATAGGTGATCAGGCCCCACGTGATCAGCCCATGGGCGATCAGCGAGAAGACGGCATTCGGGTTGGCCGGCGGGTCGCTCCAGCCAGCGCCGCTGGCATAGTGGCCCGCCGCCACGCAGCAATACTGGAGCGTCACCGCGACGAAGCCGGCCGACAACAGCAGCGCCCAGCGCGCCTTCAGCGAGCGCCAGACCACCAGCAGCAGCAAGGTCAGCGTACCCTGGACGGCGACGCCGACCACGGCCATGAGTTCGTCGAGAGGCATGTTGCGCAACGGTTTTGCGCAATGGTAATGACTTTGTACCAGGCTTGCGATGAACAAAATGCCGTTGTCAGGTTCCCGACGAGCCCCCGCGGATCATTGCGCCGGTGTCAACGTCATCCGCAGCTGCGCCGCTGCGATCGCCCGGCGTCATGAGGCCGCCGTGGGCCTCGGCGATCCCGCGCGCGAGCGCGAGCCCCAGGCCCATGCCCGGGGCCGCGAGCCACCCGCAGCCGGATGTCGCGCAGCGACAGCGCCTGGCCGACGTCGGGGATGTCGTCGATGATCAGCACCGTTCGCAGATCGCCCTCCGGCAACGTGCCGGCCCGGCGCGTCAATTCGTCGCAGGGGGAGCCATCGACTCCAGCATCAGCTGGCAATGGCGCGCGAGCAGTTCCGTCGAGGTCTTGCGCAGGCGCTCGACGTCCGCGTCGGCCAGCTTGATCATGCCCGCATCGGCGTCGACGTTGCCCTTGGCCGCCTGCTCGTGGATGAACCGGCCGCCGTTGGCGATGCGCGTGGCATTCTCCGTCTTCCAGGCGTCGTAGAAGCGCTGGAAGCGCGGCATGTAGTCGGCGATGCGCTCGGCGCACGCGACGGCCTGGCGCGGCAGCGTGATCGACTGGCCGTACAGCGCGGCCTCGGCGTCCGCGCCGTCCGACGACGCGGCCGGCGGATCGTCCGGGACGTCGGCCGCGAACGCCGCTGCGCCGAAGGTGGTGGACACGACCAGTGCGAGAAGATGGTTTCGAAGCGTCATCCCGCCATTGTGCCGGGCTCGCGGCGGCAAGCTGTGACCGATTCCTTCGGGGCTTTCCCACGGTCGCGCTCACGGCCGATCGCCTCGGGACAGCCCGCCCATCGCGCGCGCCGGCGCGAGCACCGCGAGCTGCCCGAGCGCCCACAGCACCGGCGGCCACGGAGGCAGCTACGGCGCCGGAGCTCGCGGCGGCTCGTGCGGCGTCATCGGCTACGGTCGTCGCGCAGGCGCACGGACACTCAGAACAGGCTCGCGCCGATGTTGATCAACAGCGCCAGCACGGTCGTGTTGAACAGGTAGGCGAGGATGCAGTGCAGCGAGCCGATGCGCCGCATCGGCTTGGTGACGAACGACACGTCGGCCGTCTGGCCCGAGGTGCCGATGATCGCGGAGAAGTAGAAGAAGTCGCCGTAGTCGGGGTCCTCGTCGTCCGGAAATGCCAGGCCCGGCTTGCGGCCGTGGCAGGCCGCCAGGTAGTAGTCGTGCGCGTAGTGCAGCGTGAACATGATCTGGATGAAGCTCCACGACGACAGCACCGTGAGCCCCGCCAGCGCCACGTGCAGGCCGCGCGAGAGGCCGTGCAGGTCCTTGACCACCGCGAGCTCGAACGCGATCGCGATCAGGCTCGCGACGGCGGAGAACACGGTCAGCCCGAGGATCGCGTACTTGCCGTCGTCCTGCAACTGCGCCCGATGGCGCATGTGGCCCCTGGACGAGCGGATCATCATCACCGCGGCCAGCGTGACGTACAGCCAGGCGCCGACGTTCCATGCGATGAGCCAGCGCGAGATCGGCTGCGACGCGATGCCCTGCGGCAGCAACCAGCCCGTGAGCACGCCCAGCGCGATGACGACAAACAGGCGCGGGCGCACCTTGAACACGTGGACGAGGCGCTTCAACGGAGCGGTCATGGGTCGGCCTTGACAAGTGGCGCGCCGACGGGCGCGCCCTGGGCGCATTGTCCGGCTTGGCGTGCGGCGACCGTTCCCAAGCTGAAGGCGCGCTTGCGGCCGGCGTGCGACGATACGGCCTTTGCAGGCGCCCGCCTTGCCGACGCCTGCTCGCGCCACCCACCCCGGAGTCCACCGATGAAGCTTTTCCTGCCCTGGCTCGCGATCGTCCTCACGATGATGGCATTGGACGTGATCTGGATCGGCGTCGCCGCGCGCCCCCTGTACACGCGCGGCATCGGCCACCTCATGGCCGAGCAGCCCAACTTCGTCGCCGCCGTGGCGTTCTACCTGCTGTTCGCGATCGGGGTGATGGCCTTCGTGGTGCTGCCCAGGGCGCCCGGCGACTGGAAGATGGCCGCCGCCTGGGGCGGGCTGTTCGGGTTCATGACCTACATGACCTACGACCTCACCAACCTTTCGACGCTGCGCGACTGGCCGCTGGGGCTGTCGTTCATCGATACGGCGTGGGGTGTCTTCGCCACCGGGCTGGCGGCGACCATGGGCAAGCTGGCAGCCGACAAGCTCGGCTGAGCGCCGGCCGGCGACGGCGTCGAGCGCGGCCACCGCCGCAGCTCCGTCGTGGCCCGCTTCTTGCAATACGGCCCCGCCTATCCGGCACTTCACAAGCCGGAAGGTCAGGGGAAACATTGTTGCAAATCGGCGACGGTCTTCGCGCTGTCACGATAAGTCGCAAAACTGCCCCCTTTTCGGGTCGCCGCAACTGCCGTCGACGTCGCGCCTGGTGCATCTCGCACAGAAGGCGGGCGCGACTGCGTTTGCGTGAGACGCGTCTGTCTTCTCGAAGGCAGTGTCGACCACGTCGCACGATTCGGCGTCCCGGATTCCCATCACCACACACGAGAGAAAAATCGATGCGCTTCCCCTTGAACTCGTTGGCCCTTGCCGCCCTGGCGATCTGCACCGCCGCGCACGCCCAGGTCGCCCCTGCCACGGCCGCCTCCGCACCGCAGGACGGTGATGCGCAAGGCAAGACTCCGCAACGCGCCAACACGTCCACGACGTCCAACACCACCAACGCCAACGCGTCGCAGCGCGCGATCGAGCAGGAGACGCAGCTCGTCACCGTGGTGGGCGGGGCGCGGTCGCTCGGCGGCGGCCTGATGTCGGTGCAGTCGGCGCCGAAGGCCGTGTCCACGGTCACCCGCAAGGCCATCGAGAAGGCGGCGCCGGGCGCGAACTACGCGCAGATCATCGGCACCATCCCTGGCGTCGTCGCGATCACCGACGACCCGACGGGCCTGTTCGACGCCAACTACCAGATCCGCGGCTTCACGAACGACGAGATCGGCGTCACGGTCAACGGCGCGCCGGTCAACGACAGCGGCAGCTACACGGTCTACCCGACCGAGTACGGCGACACCGAGAACATGAACGACATCACCGTGCTGCAGGGCTACCCGGACGTCGACCAGGCGGTCGCCGGTGCCGCGGGCGGCACGATCGCGTGGTCGACCATCGATCCGTCGCACACGTCCAGCTTCGATACCGGCCTGTCCTTCGGCAGCCACCAGTACAAGCGCGAGTTCATGCGCGTGCAGACCGGCGACATCGGCGCGCTGCGTTCGTGGATCTCCTACTCGAACAACACCGCCGACGTGTGGCGCGGCAAGGGCGACGCCAAGGTCGACAAGATCGACGGCAAGTCGGTGTGGGCCATCGACGCGCAGAACACGATCTCTGCTTCGCTGCAGTGGAACCGCGAGATCCGTCGTGGC
>CAIMXF010000415.1 GCA_903845345.1 uncultured beta proteobacterium | reverse complement strand
CCTGCTGCGCTCCGGTGCGCTCGCCGCGCCGATGGAGTTCATCGAGGAAACCGCCATCGGCCCCAGCCTGGGCGCCGACAACATCGCCAAGGGCCTGCACAGCGTGGCCTGGGGCTTCGCGGCGATCCTCGTGTTCATGTGCGCGTACTACCTGCTGTTCGGCGTGATCTCCACGCTGTCGCTGGGCGTCAACCTGCTGATGCTGGTGGCGGTGCTGTCGCTGATCCAGACCACGCTGACCTTGCCGGGCATCGCGGCCATCGCGCTCACGCTGGGCATGGCCATCGACGCCAACGTGCTGGTCAACGAGCGCATCCGCGAGGAACTGCGCGCCGGCAGCGCGCCGCAGACGGCCATCGCCGCCGGCTACGAGCGCGCGTGGGCGACCATCCTCGATTCCAACATCACCACGCTGATCGCCGGCGGGTCGCTGCTGCTGTTCGGCTCGGGCGCGATCAAGGGCTTCGCCATCGTGCACTGTCTGGGCATCCTGACGTCGATGTTCTCGGCGGTGTTCTTCTCGCGCGGCCTGGTCAACCTCTGGTACGGCCGCCAGAAGAAGCTGAAGTCGGTGCTGATCGGCCAGGTGTGGACCGGCGGCGCGAAGCCGCCGGGCGACCAGCTGCCGGTGCCCGACGACCTGGTCGTCGAGGACGCCGCCGCCATCAAGCGCAAGCGCTGATCCGCCCCCGATTCCCAAGGAAACTCACATGGAATTCTTCCGTATCCGGCGCGACATCCCGTTCATGCGGCACGCGCTGGTGTTCAACATCATCTCGCTGCTGACCTTCCTGGCCGCGGTGTTCTTCCTGGTCACGCGCGGCCTCAACTTCTCGATCGAGTTCACCGGCGGCACCGCCGTCGAGGCCACCTACGCGCAGACCGCCGACCTCGAACGCCTGCGCGGCGTGGTGCGCGGCCTGAACTACGGCGACGTGCAGGTGCAGAACTACGGCACCTCGCACGACGTGATCATCCGCGTGCCGGCCAAGACCGGCATCGACCAGAAGCAGGTGCCTGCCCGCGTGTTCGCCGCGCTGTGCCAGGCCGAAGCCGGCGCGGTCGGCACCAGGACCGAGACCACCGCCAAGGGCGAAGTGGTGACGCGTCCCTCGTGCACGGCCGGCGCCGGCGAGCCGGTGGTGATGAAGCGCAGCGAGCTCGTGGGCCCGTCGGTGGGCGACGAGCTGATGCGCAACGGCGCCTACGCGATGATCAGCGTGGTCATCGGCATCGCGCTCTATCTCGCTTTCCGCTTCGAATGGAAGTTCTCCATCGCGGCCATCGTCGCCAACCTGCACGACGTCGTCATCATCCTGGGCTTCTTCGCGTTCTTCCAGTGGGAGTTCTCGCTGTCGGTGCTGGCGGGCGTGCTTGCGGTGCTGGGTTACTCGGTCAACGAGTCGGTGGTCATCTTCGACCGGATCCGCGAGACGTTCCGGCGCTTCCGCAAGCTGACGACGATGCAGGTGATCGACCACGCGATCACCAGCACCATCAGCCGCACGATCATCACCCACTTCTGCACGCAGATGATGGTGCTGTCGATGCTGATCTTCGGCGGGCCGACGCTGCACTATTTCGCGATGGCGCTGACCATCGGCATCTGCTTCGGCATCTATTCGTCGGTGTTCGTCGCGGCCGCCATCGCCATGTGGCTGGGCGTGAAGCGGGAAGACCTCGTGCACACGGGCGCGAAGAATGAGATCGACCCGAATGACCCGAATGCGGGCGCCGTGGTGTAGATTGCACGGATAACGCGCTGGACAGCGCAACACCCAAGGGAAGCGAAGCAGCCGGATGGTCGAGGGCAAATCGTCGCCAGATATCGCACGCAGGGCTCGGTCCATGTTCGCCGAGCAACTGGCCGAGGCCGGCTCTCGCCTGCTTTCCGCCGTGCTGGAGGCCGCTCGCCTGCAACTCGACAAGCCTGCCGAGCGCTCGGTGGCGCAGCAGCGTCGCGACACCCTCCAGGCCCTGATGACGCACGGCGAGGAATGGGTCGATCGCCTGGGCGAGATGCTGCGCGACGCCGCCGTCGCCGACCGGCCTTCCACCGGCACCGGCGCGCTCGTCGCGTCGATGCAGGGCCACACGCAGAAGCTGATGCTGGTCGATGACGAGACGGTGCAGAAGGAGATCTTCATCTCGCGCCTGTCCCAGGCGATCGTCGACCAGGCGGTGTGGGAATTCAACGACCTGAGCACGCGCGTCGCCGCCCTGGAAGGCCTGGACGAACTCGCGGATCACGACCTGTTTCGTCCGCAGCAACTCGCCAAGATCGTGGTGCGCTCGTTCATCGACAGCGACTTCGGCCCGGACGCCTGGTCCGGCGTCGAGAGCGTGGTCAAGCTCGAGCTCTCGGCGCTGGCCACCGAGGCGTATCACGAGGCGAACCGCTTCCTGGTCGAGAAGGGCGTGTTGCCCGACGTCAACCTGCGCACGCTGATCCGGCGCAGCGTCGATCGCACCCCGGTGGTCGGCTCGCGCCAGATGCCCCTGGAGGATTTCAACAACACCAGTGGCGGCGGAACGAGCACCGGCAGCGGCGGCACGCAGTTCGCGCCGACGACCTACGGCGGCCCGGGCGGCTACGGTGGCGGGCCCGGCGGCGGGCAGGGCAACCAGCGCGGCGGCCAGGGTGGCCAAGGCGGCGGTCAGGCAGGCTATGGTGGCCAGGGCGGCTACGGCGGCCCGGGTGGCGGCCAGGCGGGTTACGGCGGACAGGGCGGCTATGGCGGCGGACCCGGGGGCGGCGGCCAGGGCGGCTACGGACCCGGCCAGGCCGGCGGCAACGGCGGCGGTGCCGGCGGTGCGGTCGGCTACGCCGCCGACAACGGCCAGGGCGGCGGCAACGGTGCGGGCGGCGGCCCGGCCGGCCCGGGCGGCGGCAGCATGGCCGACTTCATGCGCAACACCACGCTGCATCCGATGGGCGATGGCGGCGGCGTGGGCGGTGGCCCGGGCGGCGGCGGTCCCGGCGCGCCCAACGTCGGCATCAGCGTCACTGGCAACGTCCGGGCGCCGGCGGGCGGCGGCGGCGCGTTCGTGTCGCAGCAGCAGGTGCAGGTCGACGCCACGCTGAGGCGTTTCGGCCGGACGATGGAGCGCCACGTCCAGGGCTTCATGAACACGCAGCGCTTCCAGATGCCGTCGGCCGAGATCACCGGCGCGATCGCGCAGGCGCAGCAGGTGTTCGTGCAGCGTGTCGAGGCACGCCAGAACGAGGGCAGCGCCCTCGCGCCCACCGAGATGATCGAGGCCCTGCAAAAGCAGAAGCAGGAACTCAAGAGCACCGCCAATACGCAGGAAGAACGCGCCACGATCGAGGTCGTCGCGCTGCTGTTCCAGAGCATCCTCACCGAGGATCGCATCCCGAGTGCGGTGCGCGTCTGGTTCGCGCGGCTGCAGATGCCCACGCTGCGCGTGGCGATGGCCGAGCCCGACTTCTTCTCGTCGGCGCAGCATCCGGCGCGCCGGCTGATCGACCGTATGGGCGCCTGCGTGATGGGCTTCGACGCCGCGCCGCAGGGCGCCGGCCCCGAGCTCGAGGGCGAGGTGGCGCGCGTCGTGCAGGTCGTCGAGGCCTTCCCCGAGACCGGCCGCAAGGTGTTCCAGACGGTGCTCGTCGAGTTCGAGCGCTTCGTCGAGAAGTTCTTCCGCGACCAGAACGAGACGACCAAGAAGGGCGTGTCGCTCGCCAGCCAGGTGGAGCAGCGCGAGACGCTGGCCATCCAGTACACCATCGAGCTGCGCAAGCTTCTGGACGGCGTGCCGGTGCAGGACGGCGTGCGCGAGTTCATGTTCCAGGTCTGGGCCGACGTGCTCGCGACGACGGCGATGCGCCACGGCCTGCAGAGCGACGAAACGCGCGTCGTGCGCGAGGCCGCGCTCGAACTGGTGTGGATCGCCAGCGCCAAGACCACGCGCGAGGAGCGCGCCGAAGTCATCCGCCGCCTCGGCCCGCTGCTCGCGGCGCTGCGCCGGGGCATGCTCGCCGGCGGCCTGCCGCCCGAGCGCCAGGAGACCTCGCTGCGCGCCCTCAACGTCGCGCTCACCGCGGCCTTCGCGGCACGCACCGCGACCATCGACCCCGAGCAGTTCGGCCGCCTGAAGACGCGCCTCGAGGCGCTCGACGAGATCCTGCCCGACGCCGACTTCGAGATCGACGATTCGTTCGCGCTCGACCTGTCGGGCCACGAGTCGGACGAGCTCGAGATCGTCGCCGAAGGCGGCGCGACGCCGGCGGCCAGCGCGCTCGCGGCCGCCGACGAGATGATGGTCGGCGGCTGGTACATGCTGGACTACCGCGACCGCCAGGAAGCGGTGCAACTGGCGTGGCAGGGCATGCGCAAGCAGCTGTCGCTGTTCGTCTCGGCCAGCGGCCGCTGCGTGCTGTTCCAGCGTCGCCGTCTCGCGGCCTTCCTGCAGGCGCAGCTGCTGGTGCCGGCGCAGGACGAATCGCTGACCATCGCGGCCACGCGCAGCGCCATCGAGAAGATCAACGCCGATCCCGACCGCCTCAAGTAATCGCGATCGGCACGTCGCCAAAACGACAACGGCTCCCGCGGGAGCCGTTTCTCATGGCGCGAAGCGCGCAGCGCGCTCAATGGATGAGGCGCTCTTCCGGCGCGACGAACAGCTCGTCGAGGATCAGCGCGTCGGGCTCCTCGCCCAGGCTCCAGAACACCATCAGGATGATGACCTTCATGTCGTCGAGGTCGAGCGGATTGCCGCCGGCGGCCATCGCGCGGTCGATCACCATCTCGCGCATCGGCGGCGGCAGCACGCCGGCCGATTCGAGGAAGGTGACGAAGCCGACCGAGGTCTCACCCAGCGATTCGATCTCGCGATCCGAATAGAGGCGGATCGCGTCGTCGGACTGGACGCCCGTGTAGCCTTGCGACGTGTCGGCCAGGCCGTCGAGCCAGTGCAGCGCTTCCTGGATCTCGTCCGTCTCGAAGCCGACGGCCGTCAGCTTGCGCGACAACTGGTCGTGATCCGGACAGGCGTCCGGTCGCCAGTAGTTCTCGTACAGGTAGACAAGGACGTCAAACATGAACCCACTATACCGCAGCGACCGGTGGCGGCAAGCGCGAGTTGCCCCGCGAGAAGGGTGCTGTTGGACCTTTGTGAATTCGTCGTTGCAGGGCCGGATTTACATCTTGAAGCTGCGCTTCTCGGGCCGAATGCATGCGACGATCATTGGCTGGGCTGGCGCGATGTCGACCGTTCTGGCCGGTGTTTCAGGCCACCGCGTGCCGTTGCAGCAGGCCGCCCGGCAAGCGCTGCACCACGCCCATCAGTTCGAGTTCGAGCAGCCGCGCGGCCAACTGGTCGGGCGGCAGGCCGGTGCGTGCCGCGAGCACGTCGAACGTGACCGGGTCGTGGCCCAGCGCCGCCCGCAGCGCGCCGTCGGGGCCACCGACCTCGGCCGCCGGACTCGCGGCGACCGCGAACAACGAGGGTTGCGCCGGCGACAGCGCCGCGCGCCTCGCCTCCGACGGAAACCCGAAGCGCAGTTCGCGCAGCACGTCGTCGCCGGTCTCCACCAGCTTCGCGCCCTCCTGGATCAGCCGATGGCAGCCGCGCGATTGCGGTGAATGGATGGATCCGGGTATGGCGAACACGTCGCGGCCTTCCTCCAGTGCCATGCGCGCCGTGATCAGCGAGCCCGACTCCAGCGCCGCCTCCACCACCAGCGTGCCGCGGGTGATGCCTGCGATCAGCCGGTTGCGGCGCGGGAAGTTGTGCGGCAGCGCGCTGGTGCCCAGCGGGTATTCGCTGGCGACCAGACCGTCCCTGGCGATGCGTCGCATCAGCGGCCGGTGGCTCGAGGGATAGACGCGATCCAGGCCGGTGCCGACGAATGCGACCGTGCTGCCGGCGCCGGCCAGGCCGCCCTCGTGCGCGGCGCCGTCGATGCCTTGCGCCAGGCCGGACACGACCGTCAGCTGGTGCTCACTGATGAGCTGCGCGAATGTTCGGGCGTTTTCCAGTCCCTGTGGCGTGGCGTCGCGGCTGCCGACGATGGCGACGCCGGGCGCCGACAGCAGCTCGACGCGGCCGAGCGTGAACAGCAGCAGCGGCGGATCCGCCGTCTCCAGCAGCAGGGCAGGGTAGCGCGGGTCGCCGAGCGTGACGATGTCGCGCGGCGAGCCGGCTTCGGCGGTCTCGAGCCAATGCAGCGTGGCGGCCAGCGCGGCCTCGTCACGTGGATCGCGGCGCTTCAGGACCCCCACGACATCGGCGCCGGCCAGCGCGCGCAGTGCATGGCCATCCGCCGCGAGCACCCGCTCGGGCGAGCCGAACGCCGCGAGCAGTTGGCGCGCGAGGCCGCGGCCGATGCCGGGCGTCGTGGCGAGCCGTAGCCAGGCGGCGAGTTCGTCGCGGGACAACATGGACGCGCCGGGCGGGAAGGGTCAGGAGGCAGCGCGCGGCGGGGCGGAGGTCGGCGACCGGGACGGCGAGGCGTGCGAACCGAGGGTTCGTGGCGGTGTCGTCGAGGTCGCCGCGGCCGCTCAGGGCTGCGTGACGCGGTCGCCCGGGATCGTCGGTTCGGTCGTGTCGAGCACGAGTCCGTAGGACATGCGATCGAACACGCGGAACACGAACACGACGCCGATCCGCTCGTCGGGCAGCTTGATCAACTGGCCCTTGTCGACCGACTTGTCGCGCTGCACCGCGCCTTCGTGCCACAGCGCCAGCACCGTGCCGCGCTCGAGGCCGTCGCGCGCGCCGCGATTGAGCGACACGATCTGGTTGGAACCGGCGGTCATCGCGTCGCCGTACAGCGAGACGATCTTGCCGTTGATCGGGCTCGCTGGCTGATGCGGGACGAACGGTGCGAAGTCGCGCACCGTGGCCGGCGCGAGGCGATCGCCGGTGGCGACGTCTTCCTTGTTGCTCGTGATCGTGAACGACGCTGGCACGGGCACGCCTGCCGGCGCCTGCGCGCCCGGACGCGCCTCGCCCTCCTGCTTGCGCTCTGCGGAGCCGACGTAGCGCGCTTCGTAGCCCAGCACTTCCTTGGTGTCCGGATCGACCAGCGCCTTCGGCTGGCGGAAGATCTGCCAGTTGCGCGTGTTGCCAAGATCGCCCAGCACGTAGGCGGTGTCGCCGCGCTCGACCATCATGCGGTTTTCCTGCACCGCGACGATGCGCGGGGCGGTGGCCATCTGGGTGCTGTCGAAGATCATCGCGTCCGTGAGGAACGGCGAGATCAGATTCATCGGGATCGACGAGATGGCCGACGTTTCAGACGATTCGCTGCGAATCGACGGCGACAATTTGACCGTGTCGCCGACGCCGCCGACCGTCGTCCCGAGTTTCAATCGGGCCATGCCGTCGATTTTCTCGAGCACCAGCAACTGGCCCGGATAGATCAGGTGCGGGTTGTGAATCTGCTCGAGATTCATTCCCCACAGCTCGGGCCAGCGCCACGGGCTTTTGAGGAACATGCCGGAAATGTGCCACAGCGTATCGCCGCGCTTGACCGTATACGTGTCGGGCGCGTTTTCGGCGAGCTCGGACAGGGGAACGCCCCTGGAGGCGACCTGCTGCGCGGTGCTGCGTTCCGCGGGCGTGATGGGGAAGGCCTGCGTGACGGATGGCACGGCGGCCAGCACGGCGAGCGCGAGCGCCGCGCAGTTCAGGGCCGCAGTGGGCTGCACGATGGCGGAACGTCGGAATCGAAAGGTCATGTCCAGAAAACTCCCGGGCCATCGAAGGCAATTGGGACGCAGGTGACACGGAATCCGCACAGAGCTGCGACAATTCCGATCCGGCCGGAGTATCCGGCCAGCTTAGAAACTAGCAAATTTGCCGCAGATTCTGCCCGCAAACCCCTGATGTCGCAATGAATCGGACACTCCGTTACGACGGAGATAGGCGTTCACCCTGAGTCCGATCGTCGCGTTGCAACACATTCTGCACCGCCGTTGCAAGTCTCCCGGGCGGATTACTCGCGATTTTCGTGGCAGATTTCCAGGAACCGACTTTCCATGTCCCAACTCCAGATTCTCCGTTACCCCGATCCCCGGCTGTACACCGTCGCCAAGCCGGTCGCCGAGGTCACCGACGAGATCCGCGCGCTCGCCGACGACATGATCAGGATCATGTACGAGGCCGACGGCGTGGGCCTCGCGGCGACTCAGGTCGACCGCCACATCCGCCTGATCGTGATGGACACCTCCGAGACGCACGACCAGCCGCGCGTGCTGATCAACCCGGAACTGGTGACCGGCTCCGACGACTGGATCCTCGGCGAGGAAGGCTGCCTGTCGGTGCCGCTGGTCTACGAGAAGGTCGAGCGCCACGCCCGAGTGCGCGTGCGCGCGCTCGACCGCGACGGCCAGCCCTGCGAATTCGACGCCGAAGGCCTGACGGCCGTCTGCGTCCAGCACGAGATGGATCACCTGGCGGGCAAGGTGTTCGTCGACTACCTGAGTCCGCTCAAGCGCGACCGCATCAAGACCAGGATGCTGAAGAAGACGCGCGACGAGCAGAAGCGCTGATGAGCTTGCGCGCCGCCTTTCCGACGAGTCGGCAGCCTCCCCCGCTGCGCGTGGCATTCGCGGGCACGCCGGAGTTCGCCTCGACGGCGCTGGCGGCCATCCACGCCGCCGGCCACGGGGTGCCGTTGGTGCTCACCCAGCCCGATCGGCCCGCCGGGCGCGGCATGAGGCTGACGCCGTCGCCGGTCAAGCAGCTCGCGCTCGACCTCGGCGTGCCGGTGGCCCAGCCGCGCAGCCTGCGCCTGGACGGCAAGTTCGCCGACGAGGCCGAGGCCGGCCGCGCCGCGCTGGAGGCCGCGCGGCCGGACGTGCTCGTGGTCGCGGCCTACGGCCTGATCCTGCCCCAGTGGGTGCTGGACCTGCCGCGCCTGGGCTGCCTCAACATCCACGGCTCGCTGCTGCCGCGCTGGCGCGGCGCGGCGCCGATCCACCGCGCGATCGAGGCCGGCGACGCCGAGACCGGCATCACGATCATGCAGATGGACGCCGGGCTCGACACAGGCGACATGCTGCTGGTCGAGCGCGAGCCGATCGGGTTCGACGACACCACCGGCCTGCTGCACGACCGCCTCGCCGCGCTCGGCGCCCGCCTGGTCGTGCAGGCGCTGGCCGACGCGGCCGCGGGCACCCTGAAACCGGTCCGGCAGCCGCAGGCGGGCGTCACCTACGCCCACAAGATCGCCAAGGCCGAGGCCGCGATCGACTGGACGCTGCCGGCCGACGTCATCGAGCGCCGCGTCCGCGCGTTCGATCCGTTCCCCGGCGCCACCTTCCAGGCGCGCGGCGAGACGGTCAAGCTGTGGCGCTCGCAGGTCGAACGGCTGGACGCGTCCGCCGCGCCGGGCACCGTGATCGCCGTCGACGGCCAGCAACTGGTCGTGGCCTGCGGCGACGGCGCGCTGGCGCTGCTCGACGTGCAGCGGCCCGGCGGCAAGCGGGGCCCGGTCGCGCAGTGGCTGCAGGCGCATCCGCTGGAGCGCGGCACGGTGCTCGGCTGAGCGCAGGCCGCAGCGCGCGGATTGGACGGCCTTGGGCGTCCAGTTCGTGCGTTCGCGGCCCTCAAGCGATCGCGCGGGTGGCCGATAACGACGCATAGACCCGTCCCCTCCCATGCTGCGTCGCCCCTACATCCTCATCGCCCTCCTGTCCACGCTCGCCGGTTGCGACCAGCTCGGGCTGGAGTCGGCGTCCGTGACGGCCGCGCGCGTCGAGGCCGACGGCAAGGCCGTCGGCGCGGCCTGCCGCCACGGCGGCCGCGCGATCGAGGACTGCTTCACGCTCAACAAGCGCGTCGACAAGGCTGCCATCTACGCCGGCTGGCGCGAGATGGACGACTACATGCGCGAGAACAAGCTCGAGGCCGTCGTCCCCACGCTGGGCCCGGGCGGACAGAAGACGGCCGACGCCGACGACGGCACGGGCGAAGCGGCCAAGACCGACGCCACCGCCGACAAGCCGGCCGACAAGACCGCCAAGCCGCCGTCGGCCAGGCCCGAGAAGATCGCCAGGATCGACAAGTCGGCCGCCGAGAAGCCGGTCGAACACTAGCGCCGCTTCGCGAACCGCGAAGCGATCGGCCCGGACCGCCGCCCCGTCTTCGTCGGCGCCATAAGACAATGGCGCGATGACCGCCTCGCAGCGCCTGTGGCGCCACCCCGAATTCGCCCGCGGCGCGCACGAGATGCGCGATGTCGCGCTGGGCATCGGCGCGTGGGGCCTGGTCGCGGGCATCGCGATGGCCAAGGCCGGGCTGGGCGCGGCGCTGGCGATCGCGATGTCGCTGTGCGTGTTCGCCGGCAGCGCGCAACTGGCCGCCCTGCCGTTGATGGTGCAGGGCGCGCCGCTGTGGGTGATCTGGGCCACGGCGTTCTGCGTGAACCTGCGCTTCATCATCTTCAGCGCCGGCTGGCGGCCGTACTTCGAGGCGTTGTCGCGCCCGCGGCGGCTGCTGGTCGCCTACTTCACCGTCGACTTCACCTACATCGCGTTCATGCGCCGGTTCCCGCAGCCGGGCGCGATGTCCGACCAGCTGGCCTACGTGGCCGGCAACGCCACCGTCAGCTGGTGCGCGTGGCAGGGGATGACCATCGTGGGCGTGGCGCTGGCCGACGTCATCCCGTCCCGCTGGGGCCTCGGCTTCGCCGGATCGCTGGCGCTGCTGGGCATCACGGCCTCGCTGCTGGTCGATCGCGGCACCTGGATCGCCGCCGCCGTGGCCGCCTGTGCCGCGTGGGCCGCGTTCGCGCTGCCGTTCCACCTGAACATCGTGGTGGCGATCGCGGCGGCCATGGCGGTGGGCGTGCTGGTCGACCACGTCGCCCCGCCGCGGCCCAGGGTCGAGCCATCGGGGGAGTCGGCATGACGACCTGGCAGACGATCGTCGCGATCGCCGGGCTCACGGGGGTCAGCATCGTGACACGCGGCTTCTTCATGATCCCCGAACGCCAGGTGCCGATCCCGCCGTGGCTGCGCGAGGCCCTGCGCTACGCGCCGCTCGCCGCGCTGGTGGCCGTGCTGCTGCCCGAGGTCGCGATGACCGGCGACCACCTCATAGCCACCTGGAAGGACGCGCGGCTTTACGCGACCGCGACCGGCATCCTCGTCTTCGTCACAACCCGCAAGCTGCTCGGAACGATACTCGCGGGGTCGGCGGTGCTGCTGGCGCTGCGGCTCGGCCTGGGCTGGTGACTGGCCCGACCCGATTCCTCATTTCCCTTTTTCTGACTGCGTCAACGCCATGAAAGTGATTCGTTTTTCCGACCTCGCCGCCTCGGGCCAGGCCAGGGGCCAGCGGGTGTTCATCCGCGCCGACCTCAACGTGCCGCAGGACGACGCCGGCAACATCACCGAAGACACCCGCGTGCGCGCCTCGGTGCCGTGCATCCGCATGGCGCTGGACGCCGGCGCCGCGGTGATGGTGACGAGCCTCCTCGGCCGTCCGACCGAAGGCGTATTCAAGCCCGAGGTTTCGCTCGCGCCGGTCGCCAGGCGCCTGTCCGAGCTGCTGGGCCGCGACGTGCCGCTGGTGGCGGGCTGGGTCGACGGCGTCGACGTGGCGCCGGGCAGCGTCGT
>CAIMXF010000414.1 GCA_903845345.1 uncultured beta proteobacterium | reverse complement strand
GTAGTGATAGCCAACCGCTGCACGAGGTCGCCAAGCCGCGCATCTCAACGTCTGCTCTCGGCGCACTGCTGTCACGAGCCGACGAAAATCGAGGCATACAGGTCTTCGGACGTGCTGTCCTGTGCGTTCCGATGCGATCGAGCGCTGCGCACCCGACGAACGACTGCTGTCCGACGGCGCGACCGGCTGTTCACGACCCAAACCCGACATCGGCAGAGGCGGTTTGAGCGCCCGGAAGCTGACGCTCGCACTGTCGAGCAGCGGACCCCGGTTTGATACCTTGGGCGACCTTGACTGGGCAGGTTGGACGCCTTGAAGCCGACATTCGTCTTGGCCGACGGGCTTCAACGGTGAAGGTGACGTGCACCTAACGAGACCAACCGCCGAAAGGCGGACGTTGGAAGCCTCTCTTTGGCCGACAACTATGCGCTCGCTGGTATGCCATGCGGAAGACAGGCGGAACGAATCCAGGTCTCTCTTAACAGCCCTGGGATTCGGTGCACGCAAGCAGCTTCATCTGACTCTTCAACGCCTTCCGCCCTTCGCTGTTCGTTGCCCGCCACGCCTTCAGCGCGAGCGCCAGGAATTGTTGCTCCGCCAAACTCGGCCCTTTCGCCTCGCGCTCTTCATCGAGCCAGCGCGCCGGCTTGTGGCCGTGTTGCTCGATCTGGCGAGCCAGCTTGTCGCCGATCGGCCTGGACGATTTGATCTGGCTCCACATGCTCGGTGAGCTTTCGAGGCGCGAGGCAAAACTCTGTTCCAGCCCCTTGGGAGGCGCCCCTTTTGCGATGGCATCCTCAGCATAGGCTTGGAACAACGCCAGGACGCTGCGTCGCCGATTGACGGTGATGTTGATCACGTGTTGTGTTCTGACTGCAACTTTCGATGATCGATTGTCGCAGGGGCTTGACCGCGCAGTAAAGACTCTTTACTATTCGCCCTGTCGCTCGGAAGAGCTTCACCTTTCACACCCCACAAGACCTCAAGGACACATCGTGAACAACCGGCAAGCCACCTACAACGCACTACCCGCCTCGGGTCTGTGTGCGTTCGTGCGCGTTACCGCAATGTCCCTGGTTGGGGTCGATTGCCGTGATCCGCATGCCCAGCATCTGCTTGCCTCGAAGCGACCCCAGGGGGATCGCCATGAGGAGGACCAGATGCATCCGGGAGAGGGAAGCGCGTAAGCGCGCACCCTCCAAGCTCTGATTTCAGGGGCCCGGATTCCGCAAGGATCCGGGCCCTTTCGCTTTTTCCATCAACGTTTTCTGGCTCACGGCTGCTGGCCGTGATGAGGCTCGCCCCTGGCGTGCCCCGCTTGCAACGGCGGCCATCGCTCTTTCAAAACTAGCTGCAAGGCGCGCTCCGGCGCTGGCCGGAACGTCTCGCCTTGCCTCTCCACTTCGGGTGTGCCCATGCACTCCGTCGCCGCAAACCTCAAGGTGTGCGCGGTGTCGGGATGTGCGCGTTCCGGACCCGGCTCACGTGCAGCGAGACACCGCATCCGACGGGATGACTCGCGTATGGACACAGCCGAAGTGGAGATCTCAGCAACAACGTCGTGTTCGTCTAGCAGGCCAAGGACGCCGGGCTTTCATCTCGGCAACGCGGGTTCGAATCCCGCACACGACGCCATCAACAGAAGTCCCCGCGCGCTGACGCACCGCGAGGACTGCAAACCGGCCGCAACGATTGGGCGGCACCGGAACCCGTCACCGGAACCTTGTTGCGCCTTTCATTTGCCTCGTTAACTCAGTGGTCAGAGTGCCGGCCTGTCTAGTCGGAAGTCGCGGGTTCGAATCCCGCACGAGGCGCCAGACACCAGTCTCGTTAGCTCAGTTGGATCAGAGCGCCGGCCTACGAAGCCGGAGGTCGCACGTTCGAGTCGTGCACGAGACGCCATTTTTATCTCGACGTAGCCAAGCGGCCGAAGGCGTCTGGTTGCAACCCAGAGGGCGCAAGCCCGCGTCAGTTCGAATCTGACCGTCGAGTCCAGTTCTTCCCCGATAGCGCAGATGGCAGAGCGCCTGGCTGTTAACCAGGAGGTCCGTGGTTCGAAGCCACGTCGGGGAGCCAGTCTTCATCTCGGTGTAGCGCAGTTGCCAGCGCGGATGCTTCGGGAGCATCAGGTCGCAGGTTCGAGACCTGCCACCGAGACCAGCAAGACATGCGTGCGCTTGGGTGTGGCCGTAGCTCAATGGCAGAGCTGCGGAATGTGACTCCGCAGGTGCCGGTTCGACTCCGGCCGGTCACCCCCAAGCGCATCCATCCAGATCATCCCCCTCGTGGCGGAATAGGCAGACGCACCGGTCTCAGAAGCCGGGGCCACACGGCATGTCCGTTCGACTCGGACCGAGGGGACCAATTCATCACCAGAATCGATCGGGGCGTATTCGAGTGGCCTCAGACAGCCGGCTTTGACCCGGCGCACGCAGGTTCGAATCCTGCCGCCCCTGCCATTGATCCAAATTCCGCGTCCGTAGCTCAGTGGCAAGAGCACGACTCTCCGAAGGTCGGGGCCGGTGGTTCGAGTCCACCCGGACGCACCACAAATCGTGCAACTCACAGGCCCGCGAAAGGAGGGCATCCATGCAGGCAGAACATCACCATCATGTGCTTCAGCTCGATATCCAGGGCACGCCCCAGGCGTGGATCTCGATCGAGCAGGCGGCCTCTCACTACGCCGCCGGCTCGGTGGCGTGGCAAGAAGGCGAGGGTCCGCTGCGCACCTTGCGCGGCGGCTGGAACGCCGTCATCGGCCGCCAATCGGTGATGGACATCCACCCGATCATCGCGTTGAGCGGCGCATCGCGTGTGAACCTGTTCGACCTCACGCCTTCGATCAGCAAGATCAAGCTGCTGCGTCGTGACCGCATGACCTGCGCCTATTGCGGCCAGGAATTTCGTGAGCGCGACCTGCAGTGCGAGCACATCCTGCCGGAGAGCCGGGGCGGCGCCTGGAGCTGGATGAACCTGGTCACCGCATGCGCCTGGTGCAATGGTCGCAAGGCCGATCGCACGCCCGAGGAAGCCCGCATGCCGCTGATGTACCTGCCCTACGTGCCGAGTCGGTTCGAGGACTTCTTGCTTGCCGGCCGCAACATCCGCGCGGACGTGCATGACTGGCTCGCGGCGCGACTGCCGAAGGCGTCGCGGCTGAACTAGTGGTTGACTCGCCTCGATGGGCGGCCTGCGGGCCGCCCATTTTTCATGGCGCGCGCCTGCTTCGCGCGGTGCCTGGCACGTCAGCCCCGGATGACCTCCCAGCTCAAACCGAACTTGAGCAGGTATTTGCGCAAGCGATCGGCGTCGTTCACGACTGTCCTTTGCTCCCGCGAGCGGTCGAACAAGCGTCGCCCAGCGTCCGACAGCGTGCGCGAAGCCCGGCAGGTGCGAACCACCGACTCGAGTTGCAGACGATCAAACAGATCGATCTCCTCGAGCGCCTCCGCCCCCAGCAATAGGGCCAGATCGACGCCCTCCGCCTCCTCCCTCGAGGGTCGGCGCTGCCAGAGCCATTTCAAGCGCTGGATCTCGGCGTCGACGAGCGACGTCGAGATGCGGCCGCCGTCAGCGAGGGTGGCGAGCCGGGTGATGCTCGCCGACAGGTCGCGAAAGTTGCCGCTCCACAGAGCGTCGCCCGACTGAGCGAACTTAAGGTACTGCGTCTTCGCCTCGACGTTGAACCGTACTGCTCGCCCCGACTCGGCGATTGCGCGAGCCAGGAGAAAGTCGACATTGGGCTCGAGGTCTTCGGGCCGTTGCGCCAACCCAGGCAGCGTGTACGACCAGAGATTGATTCGCGCGAACAGGTCATCCCGAAACCTGCCTTCGGCGACATCGACGCGCAGGTCGCGGTTTGTCCCGGCGATCAACTGAAAATCGCTGCTCGTCTCGCGATCGCTGCCGACCGGAAGAAAGCGCCTTTCCTCCACCGCCTTGAGCAGCATGGCCTGCTCGTCCAGACCGAGTTCGCCGATCTCGTCCAGGAACAGCACGCCCTCGTGCGCGGTGCGCAGCAGCCCGGCCCGTTCTGTCACCGCGCCGGTGAATGCGCCCTTCTTGTGGCCGAACAGCGTCGAAGCCGCGCCGTCGCCGTGCAGCGTGGCGCAGTTGACTTCGACAAAGTCGCCCTTGACCTGGTGCCGCGACTTCTTCAGCTCGAACATGCGGCGCGCCAGATGCGATTTGCCGGCGCCGGTCGGCCCGGTCAGCAGGATCGGCGCACGCGAGCGCACGGCCACCCGTTCGATCTCTTCGATCATGGCGTTGAACTGCTTGTTGCGCGTCGCGATCCCGCTCTTGAGGAAATCGAGAGCCTCGGTCTGGGCCTGTTCGAAGCGCTGCGCGAGGACGTCATAGCGCGATAGATCCAGGTCGATGAGCGTGAAGTTGCCCGCATCGCCCCGTGTCTGCTTCTTCGGCGGCGCCGTCTGCAGCAGCACGCCGGGAATGAAGCGCGACTCCACCATCAGGAACATGCAGATCTGCGCCACGTGCGTTCCGGTGGTGATGTGCGCCCAGTACTGTTCGTGCGCCGGGTCGAACCGGTAGCTGCGCGCCCAATCGTAGAGAGCGGCGTACATCTCGCCGAAGTCCCACGGATCGTTGATATCCATCGCCACCAGGTTGACGACAGTCTCGGGAGACACGGTCGCGATGTCCTTCTGCAGTTGCAGCGCCAGGCCCACGTGCCGGGGCGTGTAGATCAGCTCCAGCCGGTCGATCACCGTGTCTTCGTGTTGAACCAGCGACAGCGTCGGGCGCCACTTCTCCCAGCGCCCCGCGCCTTGGCCCGAATCCAGCTGCGCGCCGAGGAAGCCGACGACGACGGTTTTCTTAGCCATAGCCCTGTTTATATCTAACTAGCCTAGATTCTATCGTTTCCAGATATCGCCAGATCCTGTTGGATCTGACTGCAGTTCAACTCTTCGGTTTTTCTCATATGGATCAGAGGCTTACGTCATCACAGACCATCTGCGACGGACTCTGGCACAGCCGTTGCAACAGATAAGACAAGAACAAGTTGAATGCAACGAGGAGAACGCTCATGGTCAACACCCAACTCTTTCAAACGCTCAAGGGCGCGCTGCTGCCCAACGCGAACACGGTCAACGCCGAACAGGCACCGGCCTACGCGTTCACGCCGCGCCACCGGCTCGCGCAACTGGCCGCGACCGGCTGCCTGGGCCAGACGTTCTATGCCGATGCCGAAGCGCAACTGGATGCCGTGCTGGCGCTGGCCAAGGAGGTCGACGCTGCCTTCGTCGCCAAGACCGCGCTGTACGCCCGCGAAGCGGGCTTCATGAAGGACATGCCTGCCTTGCTGGCGGCAACGCTGGCAGCGCGCGACGTGGCCCTGCTGGGCCAGGTGTTCGGCCGCGTGATCGACAACGGCAAGATGCTGCGCAACTTCGTGCAGATCGTGCGCAGCGGTGCCGTGGGCCGCAAGTCCCTCGGTTCGCGCCCCAAGAAGCTGGTGCAGCAGTGGCTGCTGACTGCGAGCGAAAAGCAGCTGCTGAACGCCTCGGTGGGCAACACGCCGTCGCTGGCCGACGTGGTCAAGATGGTTCACCCGAAGCCTGACGAGGCTTGGCGTGCCGCCTGGTTCGCCTGGCTGATCGGCAAGCCGGTCGACGAAGCGGCGCTGCCGCCCATCACCCAGGCCTTCGAACGCTTCAAGCGCGAGAGCGCCCAGGGCGCGGCGGCCGAGGTGCCTGACGTTCCGTTCCAGATGCTGACCGCCCTCGAACTGACGGCGACCCAGTGGGCACAGATCGCTCGCACGGGTTCGTGGCAGATGGTGCGCCAGAACCTGAACACGTTCGCGCGCCACGGCGTCTTCGAGCTGCCGGGCATGACCGAGGCGATCGCGGCGAAGCTGCGTGACCCGCTGTCTGTGGCGAAGGCTCGGGTGATGCCGTATCAGCTGATGTCGGCCTTCAAGGCGACGGGCGACGCCGTACCGGTCGCCGTTCGCGATGCCCTGCAGGACGCCATGGAACTGGCAATCGGCAACGTGCCGCGCTTCGAGGGTCGCGTCGTGGTGTGCCCCGATGTGTCGGGCTCGATGAGCTCGGCCGTGACGGGCCATCGCGGCTCGGCGACGTCGAGCGTGCGTTGCATCGATGTGGCGGCCCTGGTCGCTGCCTCGATCCTGCGAAAGAACACGGCGGCGCGTGTGTTGCCGTTCGAGCAGGCCGTGGTGCAGTTGTCGCTGAACGCGCGGGACTCCGTGATGACCAACGCGCAGGCGCTGGCCAAGATCGGAGGCGGTGGCACGAACTGCAGCGCACCGCTGGCGTTGCTGAACAAGGAGCGTGCTTCCGTGGATCTGGTGATCCTCGTCTCGGACAACGAGTCGTGGGTCGATGCGAACCGGCGCGGTGCGACGCAGACGGTGCGTGAGTGGGAGCTGCTGAAGGCACGCAACCCGCAAGCGCGGCTGGTCTGCATCGACATCCAGCCGGGCGCGACGACGCAGGCGGCGGAGCGTGCCGACATCCTGAATGTCGGCGGCTTCTCCGACGCGGTGTTCACGATGGTGTCGAGCTTTGCCGACGGCAAGGCCGGCGCTGATCACTGGGTGGGCGAGATCGACAAGATCTCGCTGACCCCGCAGTAGAAGGAAAGATGAAGGCGCCGCATGCGAATGCGCGCAGGAGTACAGCACACCTGGCCGTGCGGGCCCGCAAGCCCGCAGCCGCGCAAGCGGCAGGCCGCTCTTGCGAATCTGGTCGTGTGCGGCGCCCCTTTGAATGAATGCTGTCGCGTGGCGAATGCTGGTGGGATTACATCGAACTGTATCCATCTCACCGATCGTTTGTCGCCACACGGGGGCTAGTGAGCAATTGAAGATTTCAGCGCGAATGCTGGCAGGACTACATTGGGATGCCTGGGGTTCGATTCCCCGGCCGGGAAACCGGTATGGCTACGTCTTGCCGCCCCTTGTCGCGCCCTTTTCCGATGTCTCGCGGCGAATGCTGGTGGAACTACAGACACTTAATCTCGTGGTCGCAGGTTCGAATCCTGTCGGCTCCCTCCCTCGGGAGGAGCCGTAGCTCAGTGGTAGAGCGCGATGTTTCACCAAAACCTTGTCGCAGCGAGCCATTTTCTTTTGGCGGTGAATGCAGGTGGAGTTACTGGTAGCGCGCGCGGCTTCGGCTGCGAGGCCCGGGTTCAAATCCCGGTCCGGAAACGGGTGGCGCAGAAAAACACTTCATCGACCCTTGTCACCGCATCTTTGTTGAAGAGAATGAATCATGGAACAGAACTACAACATTGAAGACGTCGCCGGCGGCGTGCCGATCAAGATGTGGACGCGTGGCGTCCCCGTCGAGGACGAAGCGCGCAAGCAGCTCGCGAACGCCGCGCGCCTGCCCATCGTGTTCAAGCACATCGCTGCGATGCCCGACGTCCACTTGGGCATCGGCGCGACCGTGGGGTCGGTGATCCCGACGCTGAAGGCGATTATTCCGGCCGCAGTCGGCGTCGACATCGGCTGCGGCATGATGGCCGCCAAGACGACGCTGCGGGCGGAAGACCTGCCGGACAACCTGGGCCCACTGCGCTCGGCGATCGAGCGTGCCGTGCCGCACGGTTCGAACCCGCGCAGTCGCGGCCGCGACCAGGGCAGCTGGGAGAACCCGCCGGAGACCGTCGACCAGATCTGGGCCACGCTCGCCGACGAGTTCGACGCGCTGTGCGAGCTGCATCCGCGCCTGAAGAACACGAACAACCGCAAGCATCTGGGGACGCTGGGCACGGGTAACCACTTCATCGAGGTCTGCCTCGATGAGGACGGTGCCGTGTGGTTCATGCTGCACTCGGGTTCGCGTGGGGTCGGCAACGCCATCGGGACGCACTTCATCGAGCTCGCGAAGAAGGATGCCGAACGTCACGAGCGCAACCTGCCCGATCAGGATCTGGCGTACTTCGAAGAAGGTGCCCAGTACTTCGGCGACTACGTGCGCGCTGTGAGCTGGGCGCAGAAGTTCGCACAACGCAACCGCGAAGTGATGATGACCAACCTGATCGCGACCATTCGCAAGGTGATCACCAAGCGGTTCGAGTCGCACGTCGAGGCCGTCAACTGCCACCACAACTACGTGCAGCAGGAGCGTCACTTCGGCGAGGACGTGTTCGTCACTCGCAAGGGCGCGGTGAGTGCGAAGAAGGGGCAGTTGGGCATCATCCCGGGCAGCATGGGCGCGCGCAGCTTCATCGTGCGTGGCCTCGGCAACCCGGAGAGCTTCGACAGCTGCAGTCACGGGGCAGGTCGCGTGATGAGCCGCACCAAGGCGAAGAAGATGTTTACGGTGGATGACCAGATCAAGGCGACCGAAGGCGTCGAGTGCCGCAAGGACAAGGACGTGATCGACGAGATCCCGATGGCCTACAAGGACATCGACGCCGTGATGGCCGCCCAGCGCGACCTGGTCGAAGTGGTCCACACGTTGAAGCAGGTAGTTTGCGTGAAGGGATGAGGGTGCTTGCCCTCTCCCTTCAATTGGAAGAACAAGGAGAGAGGGAATGAACGAGAAGACCATCCTCAGCGCGCATCCCGTATCCGATGCGATGCGTGCCTCCGTCCTCGCGACATTGGCGGAACTGGAGCGGCGTCACGACGTCGCGGTGCTGTTCGCATGCGAATCCGGCAGTCGCGGCTGGGGCTTCGCCTCGCCCGACAGCGACTACGACGTGCGCTTCGTGTACGTCAACCGGCTCTCCTGGTATCTGACGGTTGAAGAAGGTCGAGACGTCATCGAGCAGCCGATCAACGACGAGTTGGACGTCAGCGGCTGGGATCTGCGCAAGACCTTGCAGCTGATGCGCGACTCCAATCCGACGCTCCTCGAATGGCTGCGTTCACCCATCCTCTACAGGCAGGAGGAACCGTGGGTAGATCGTCTGCGGCTGCTGGCCGAGCACAGCTTCTCGCCCGTGCGCGGCTACCACCACTACGTCTCGATGGCGAAGAAGAACCTGCGCGAACACCTGTACGGCGACGTCGTCCGCTACAAGAAGTACCTCTACGTCCTGCGACCGCTCCTGGCGGCGCGCTGGATCCGCAGTGGTCGAGGCGTGCCGCCCATGCGCTTCGCCGAACTGGTCGAGGCGACGGTCTCCGAGACGGCGTTGATCGAGGAGATCAACGCGCTCCTGGAGGTCAAGATGCGACAAGGCGAAGCAGCGACCAGCGCACGCTGGACGGGCATCCATGACTTCATCGAGCGCGAGCTGGCGGTTGCCCAGGCGCATGCTTTCGCAAGCCACCCGAAGGCCGACGCCAGCGAGCTCGATGCCTACCTGCATCAAGCCGTGCTTCATTTCGAGGCAGGGCCCCAAGACTAGAACGAGAATTCCCATGATCGAACTTGATGGTTCCGTCGGCGAGGGCGGCGGACAGATCCTGCGTACGTCCCTGTCCCTGTCCATGTGTACCGGCCAGGCCTTCACGCTCGACCGCATTCGCGCGCGCCGCTCGAAGCCGGGCCTGATGCGGCAACACCTGACCTGCGTCCAAGCTGCGGCGAAGGTGAGTGGGGCGACTGTGAGCGGCGCGGAGCCGGGCTCGACCACGCTCGTCTTCGAGCCCGGCCCCGTGAAGGCGGGCGACTACGAGTTCAGCGTAGGGACGGCGGGCAGCTGCACGCTGGTGCTGCAGACGCTCTGGCCGGCGCTGATGCTGGCGGAGTCGCAGAGCCGCCTGAAGCTGGGCGGCGGCACCCACAACCCGATGGCTCCGCCGTTCCACTTCCTTGAGCGGTGCTACGCGCCGTTGCTGCGTCGACTGGGGGCGGGATCCGACCTCGACCTTCGCCGCCTGGGGTTCTATCCCGCGGGCGGGGGAGAGATCAACGTGAGCGTTCATTCCGCAGCGGAAACGCTCCAGCCGTTCGATCTGATCGAGCGCGGTCGTCCGATCGAGTCCTACGCAGAGTGTCTGGCGCCGGCTCTGCCCGGCGCCGTGGCGCGCCGCGAGCTCGATCATCTCGGACGTGCTCTTGGGTGGGAGGCTGAGCAGCTTCGGACGCCACCCGTCCGCCAGAACGAAGGCCCTGGAAATGCGCTGATGGCGACGCTGGCCTACGAGAACGTCAGCGAGCTCTTCACGCAGTTCGGCGAGAGGGGCGTCAGCTCCGACAACGTGGCCAATGCACTCGTGAAGGAGGTTCGCGCCTATGAGGCGTCCACCGCGGCTCTCGGGCCGCATCTGGCGGATCAATGGGCGCTGCCGTTGGCCCTGGCGGTCTGGCGTCGCGGAGGCGAGGGCACGTACACGTGCACGGAGCTCACGGATCACGCAACGACCAACTTCTCGGTGATCGAGCGGTTTCTTCCGGTGCAGTTCGTCACATTGGCCCTCGGGGGCGGCTGGTCCGTTACCGTACGTCGGATAGCTTAGCCGCCGTGAGAACGTCCTACCCTTGGGCATGACATGAAACAGTATCTGTGGAAGCCGGGAGACGGGGTTGACCCAGCGGCACTCGACCGGCTTTGTTCGCACTTTCCCAGACCGACCAAGCCAATGGGAGAAGCGTGGTTCATGGGCGACGACCGAAAGATGTACCCCGAACTGATGAGCGATCTTGGAGAAGTCTCCACGTGTGACCTGCAAGGGCCGCTAGGCGAGATTGCAAGCGGCACCAGTTCATTCGGCCCCATGGACGAATGGAGCACTTGGTACCACTACCTCCTGGGGAAAGTTCTGCCGCGGAGCCATGAGGCCCACGTCTCATACCTCCTGGAGTCGCTGCTCACCGCATTCATGGCCCTCTACCCGAATGGCGTGTACCGGGAGCCCTACAAGGGGTTCCGAGATGACGCACTCTCGACACTCGGCCGCGCCATCATGGACGGCGAGTGCTGGGATAGCGCGGATATCGCGATCGGGAAGGTCTTGCGTCGCTCGAACAACAACCCGAACCAAGTGTGGGTTTGGTGGGACGCGAGTGGAGACCTCAGCGCATCCATGTTTTTCTGCCTGAAGTACTTGCCGGAGTCCGCGATCGAACCCTGGTTGCGTTCTGTTCTCGACATCCAGTCCCCGCACTGGCGCGCTCAGGTGATGGTCTGGCTGGTCGGCGCAGATGGCATCCTGAACGATGTGGCTCGGTGGCCATCGGAGTTCTCCCTTGACGCTCACCCGTACATCGGTTGGGAATGGTCGCATTGCCTGCGCCACGAGATGGCTGTTTCGGACGTGAGCGGAGCGCCGCCCGCAGCAGCTTTCATTCCTGATGGCTCGCGCAAGGCTGCGCTGAGTGCGATCCGTTCCTACTTCAACGAAGACAGGCTCTTGGAGTGGCTCGACTGCATCTCGACCGTTCCGTATCTGGAAGCTGAGTTGGCGGCGATTCCTTCGACGTTCGAAGAACTCTACGTTCGCAGGCCCCGCGTCTGAGGGGCGAACCGGCCATTCGCTGCGCAGGCCGTTGTCTTGGATGTCCATTTGCCGCAGGTCGCGAGCGGCGGCGCGCTCCCGCTCACGATCTTGAAATTTCCGAGCTACCCGCAACGCCATCGACCCACCGGCGCTGGCGGTCGCCCAGGCCATACCACAGGGTCAAAAGCGCTTGCGAGTCCTGCAGCGCTACCTACCACGCGAACAGTCTGCTATGGACTACGCTCTCAGCCGCTCCGGGCGCTCCACTCGAAACTGCGCCAGACTCTGCGCATACGGATCCAACACATCCTCCGGCTTTCCAAGAGGAAGTCCCACGACCACCGCGAACCTGGCCGGCGTGACCTGCCCGTGTTCCATGAGTTCGTCCACCAGGGCCAGCAGCGCATCGCGATGCGTCTCGATCAGCCCCGTGGCGCGCGCGTGCTCGCCCTGCAGCATCGCCTCGATTGCCGCGTTGCTGACCTCCACGTCGGTGCAGAGGTTGTCCTCGCTGTTGGTGGACACGTCGCTGCGGCCAATACGCGCGCCGTGACCGAGGTGGCGGATCATGCGGGCGGCTGTTTCGGTGGCCTTGCGCAGGTCGCTCTCGGCGCCGCCCGAGCTCAGCTCGGTTCCGAAGACGAGCAACTCCGCAGCTCTGCCGCCAAGGCTGGTGCAGATGGAGTCCAGCAGGTTGCGCCTCGACCAGACCTTGCGCGAGGTGTAGGCGTTGTAGCCGCCTTCGAAGCTGGCCACGTGGATCTTGATCTCCTGCGGCGCGCGGCCGAAGAGGAGCGCGTGGACCAGGCCGTGGCCGGCCTCGTGCACGGACAGCAGTGCGCGGAAGTCCGCGTTGTTGCGCTGGCGCAGCCGGTTGATCTCGAAGGGCGCGGCGATGGCCTGCGACTGGCCGTGCCAATGCGCGACCAGGCTGCGGCCATCGGCGGTGAGGCCCACGGTCTCGCCGGAGGCCGCCCCGCGTTCGAGTGCCCACAGCGCCGCCTTGGCCAGCCCGGCGCCGAGGATCGCATGCAGCGAGGAGAACAGCGGCCGGGTGCCCTGGGCGGGGAAGACGCCGTTGGCGTAGATCTGCTCGCGCACGCTGGCATCCAGTTCGAAGCGAAGGCCGCAACGGCTCCCGGTTTCGCGGGCGTAGCGCTCGCAGCCCTGCTCGATCAGCTGCTCGTAGGCGTGGCGCGAAAGGGAGGGGTAGATCACATGCTCGTTGCCGAGACGCGCCACTTGCTCCGGCTTGAATCGCTTGTTGAGCGCCTGCTTGACGTCGATGACGCTCAACTTCCCGGTCAACTCGTGGAAGATGTCGGCGTCGCTGTCGCAGTCGTCCACGCTGGTGGCGAGGTCCTCGTAGGCCTCGTCGAGGTTGCCGCAGACGAAGACGAGCAGGCGGCTGTAGTCGGTCTCCCATCGCTGCTGGCCGTTCTCGCGGAAGGCGCGCAGGCGCTCCTGGATCTCCTCGGGCGTCCAGGCCATGATCTCCATCAGCGGCTCGTCGAGCTTGAGGTTGCGCTGTAGCTCCTGCGCCTCCCAGCTGCGCAGCTTGAAGCGCAGCTTGGCGTCGGTCGTTTCGGCACGTTCGGCGTCGAAGGCTGCTTCGGCGATGGACGATTCGATGTCGCCCAGGAGCGAGAGCGCGGGCGGCAGGCGGCCGTCGGACAGCAGCGCCCAGACGTCCTGGTAGCGCTCGACGCGCAGTTCGCCGCGCTTGTTGTCGATGGTGCGAAAGCGCTGGAACTCGTCGAGCACGAGGATGCCCGGCTCGCCCTCGCGCACGCCCGACTGCGCCAGCATGCCCGAGATGCTCTGCGCGCCGCGCCAACCCGCGCCGTTCGAGAAGCCGTCCATCTGCACTTCGACGAAGCGGTCGTAGAAGCACAGCAACTGCGCCAGGCGGCGCACGAGCTGGGTCTTGCCAGTGCCGGTCAGGCCCCAGAGGCAGACGATGACGGGCCGTGCGACGAGCTCGGGCAGCACGTACCAGGCGCGCACGGAATCGATGACGCGGTCGATGATGGGGTCGATGCCGAACAGCTCGGTCTTGAGCCGGGCGGCGATCTCCTGCAGCTGTCGGTTCTTCTGCGCCAGCTGTTCACGCAGTTCGAGGGAATCAGTGGTCATGGTCTTCTCGTCGCAGCAGCGCTTGCAGCGCCATGCGGTCGGCACGGCGCTGAGCGCCGCGGCTTTGGATGGGTTGGCCTGCGCCACGCAAGCCACGCTGGCCGAGCGCGCGCGCCACGGGGTCGCGCGCGCCGGGGCTCGTCTCGAGCACCAGCGTCATCGGCTGTTTCATGCGGCGCAGGGCCTTGACCCGCCCCTCATCGAGGGCGCGGGAACGGAGTTGTGCACTCATTTCGGTTCCGAAAAGCAAAGGCCCCGGCTCGATGGCTGCGGGGCTTTGCTCGCCGCGCGGTCTGAGGCCGTATCTGTGAACAGACACGGTTCAGCCGGGGCTCGGGAACCGTGTTCAGTCGATCGTCGAGATGAACAAAGAGGACATAGAGGGAATCTCCGTTATGCGGGCGCTGGCGTGGGCGCCTCCAGCAATAGGGAGCGGATGATGCAGGCGGCGACGCGAATGCGCAAGAGGGCTGGGCTCGCTGCGTTGTAGCGCGCCAACGCACGCCTCGGCGGCCTGAGAACGGTCATTCGGCAATGACAACAAGTGGCCGACTGCGGGCCTACGAGAGCATCACGAGTAGCTGCGTCTGCAGATCCGCCGCAAGAATCTGTAGCCAGGCATTGTTGGCCGAGTCATTTTCGTCGACCCACGCGTCAACTGAGGACAGCGAGGTTCCTGCTTGAAAAGCCCTGACACCTGTCTCGTATTTTTCGGCGAACCCCGCCGGCGCGTGCGCGGTCAACGCCCGAGCCATCAGTGCTTGCCTGCTGCCCGGGGTGGACTCGAAGTAGGTGATGCCGCCCGACCTGATCGATTTGGAGAACCAATTGAGGCTCTCGACCAGCAAGAACGGCTTCAACCCGAGACCGTAGTCATCCTTCGACATGTCGAAGGCGCTCGCACCGCACAGTAAGGACGTGATCTGGACGAGATCGTCATAGCTGCCTCGTCTGAACAACTCGGCCCAATACCCCGATGCGCATCTTGGCTTCATGAAGCAACTGTATCCGGTGACTGGCCGGCCGGTCAGGTGGACTTCCCGGGAGCAGACGTTCGCGAATTTCCGCTTGTGGCCGACACCTGAGATCCAGTCGTCGCCGACGGCGGACCGGAAGCAGTTCGACATCGCTGATCGGAGCCCAGCCCGCTTTCGATCGCCTCGCCCGAGTCAGGCCTTCTTGGTGTAAGCGCTGCACCAGCCCTTGGCAGCAACATGCTTGCCCGCAAAGATGGCGCAAGGGCCAGTTGCATCGCCTAGCTTGCCCGAGTACAGCTGGCAACCGCTGCAGACTTGGCCGGCGGCATACTTGGGGAACTTCGCAGTATCTGCCTTGTTCGCTTCGGTGACGTAACCGAGCGCAGCGGCCTGGGGATCCTTCGGATCGACGGCCGGGGTGTCCGCGGCGAGCGCGGAACGCGCGCACAGGGCCAGAGCACCGGCCAGTGGGATGATCTGAATAAACGAGCGACGTGATGTCATGTTGGTGATCCAATTTGTCGAGGTGATCTGAACTGCCGAGGCGCATGCCGAACCGCGAAGCATTTGCATGCGCTCAATTGTCGTTATGGGAAAAACCAACTTAGCGCAGCCAGGCGTTCGCGTCTTGATGTGCGCCAGCCGACGGGTAAGACGTCGGCAGGGAAAGTTCGTCGACGCGGAGCCACTGCTTCGATCCGTCCGCCTTGCCTCCGCAGGCGATCCACTACCCGCCCCAGCCAAAGGGTGATTGGCGGCTCGAGACGCGACCTGCGTCGGTGAAGAAGACCGAGCCGTTGCCCAGCGATGGATAGCTGTAATACCAGGCGTTCCGGCCATCGAGCCGGATCTTCTTGGTGGGCTCACCGAGCAAGCGCGAAACCTGATCCGCGTCGATCCCCTGCTCAATCTTTGACCAGTTGGCCCGTAGTTGGTCCTGCGGGCTGGCGGCAAGCGGGTTCACACCGAGCTGAAGCGCCGCGATTGGCGCAGCCGGGAGCGCGGCGTTGGAGGCGTCCTGTGAAGCAGCTTGAGCGGTGATTTGAGACGCAGTCGGCGACGCAGCAAGAGGCACGCCGGACGCGGGTTGTTTGGCCGCGATTGGATGGCTCTCGAGCCTATCCACCCGTGCCTGCAGGCCCTGCACGATTTCCCGCAGCTCAACGATTTGGCGCTGCAAACTCGCGACGTCGGGATCTGCAGCCCTCGCAGCTGGCAGGATCGCCACGCCTAGCAGAACGAGCAACGCCAGTGTTATCCGCGACCAACCTGGCCGAGCAGCGCGCGACATCCTGGCGTTGGACACCGGTACCTGGCCGCGGTGGCAGATTCTGTATGCAGGCACCATCGCTGCACTACCTCGAGGCTGCGTAGACCGCGACCGCTTTAATCTGTTCCGCAGTCAACGTGCGAACAACCGCCAGCATGATCGGCGCGTTCGAACGTAAGCCCGACTGAAAGCCCTGTAGTTGCGCGATGAGGTAGTCGACATGCTGACCACCGAGGCGCGGGAATGCCGCGACTCCCTCGGCAAGCGCACCGTGGCAGCTCGCACAGGCCGGCACGCCCTGCGCGGGAATCCCGCCAACAAAGATCTTCTCGCCCGCGGCGACCAGTGCAGCGTCACCGGCTTGTCCCGGCACCGGCTTCTGGGCCGCGTAGTAGTCAGCCAACTCCTTGATCGTGTCGTCGTTGAGCTGGGACGCCATTCCCCACATGTAGGCCTGGGCGTTGGGGTCGCTGCGTTGATGGCCACGGAACGCGTCGAGCTGCAGCACGATGTACGCCGACTGCTGCCCGGCCAGGCGCGGGAACACGGGCGACACGCTATGGCCCTCGGGACCGTGGCAGGCCGAACAGATGCCCGTCGCGAGCGCCTTTCCCTCTTGCTGCGCCGGTACAGCCGACGCGCCTGCGGTGGCCAGGATTCCCAATGCGAGTGCAATGATGTTTCGCATACTGATTCGCCTAGAAGTTGATCCAGCTGAGGAGATACAAAGTGTTGTTGTCGCGTGCGCTGCGGCCCTCACCGTCATAGTTGGAGCTGCCGCCGTTGAACTTGTTGTACAAGGTGTACTGCAGCGCGAACTTGGTGTTCTCGTATGGCACCCAGTCCAGCTCGGAACTCCAGCCCTTGCTGTCAGGCACGTTGTTGGCGTATCCCGTTAGCGGTGTGCCGCCCGGGTACAGCGCTGCATCCGCTGATCCGGTCGTCGAGAAGTAGCCCAGCGCGCCGCCATACCTGCGCTGGAAGTAGTAGCTGCTGCCAATTCGAATGGTCGTGAGGTGATCCGACGGATTCGACGACATGCCCGCGCCATAGGTCGCATCGAGGCTCTGCCGTTCCCGGATATACGTGGCCGTCGCAGAAACGATGTGTTCGTCGCCGATGTACTGGTACTGGGTGTCGAGGGCCCAGTCGCGATAGCGATTGGTGGACCCTGCGAGAGCCGTTCCGCCCCCCGGGTACAAGGCCGCGTCGACGCCATACGCGCCGACCTCCCATGAGCTGCGATCCCACTGGCGCTCGTACGCCAGCCGCCAGTAGGGCGCCATGCCCCGCACGACGTTGGTACTGGTGCTGTCGATGACCGCCGCAGCGGGTGCGGAGTGGTAGGCACCGAATTCCGCGAACACCGAGTTGAGCCAGGAGCCGTAGACGCTGATGCCCGCCACGCCGGCATCGACCAGCCCACCGTCGATCATCGTCGACACGCCGGGCGATGGCGCGGTGGCGCTTCGCTGGTCGAACGGCGATTGCCACGCCGGGGTCGTGTTCCACAGGTCCTGGACGGTCGGGTTATTGTTGGCACTGATGCCCCACAGGAAGTCGTCGTTCGCTGGCCTGGCGTATCGAATGTCGGTGTTGTCCCAGCCGAAGGTGCCGGCCGTGCCGTCGTAGGTCATCTGCACAAAGGCGCCGAAGTTGGGCGCGATGCGTCCGGCATAGAACAAGCTGGCCTGCTGGGGGAACAGGACCTGGCCGTTCTTTGCCAGAGCGTCCGAGGACACCGAGCCGGTACCGGCCTGCGTGTCGGGAACGCTCTTCTTGGTCGAGGTGTAGGAGGCCTGGAACATGAACGACAGCGGTGGCAGCTGGTTCAGCGCCAGGGTCTGGTCCTTGTTGGCGTTCATCCCGCTGACCTGGGGCAGGTTGTCGATCGTGTAGGCGTGCAGCTTGAAGTTGCGGCCGAACGGCGTGAGTTCCGGGAAAACTGTGTGGCAGGCCTCGCAAGCCATCCCCGTTTGACGCGCAAAGCTGGGCACAGCCAATGCGCTACTCGAAGCGAGCAACAGCGTGGCGCCAATCAACGCGAGTGTGCCGAGCAATATGCGCGACTTGCCTTGATGCATGACAATCTCCTGGCTAGCTTTTTTTGACTCCAACGTCGTTGCTCGGACGGGGCCAAGCGAGAGTTGGTTCTTTCAGAATGAAACTGACTTCACGGACTTGAGATCGGGACTGTGGACAGAACCAGCGTCGATGCGCACGAAGCGCCAGAGCGGCGCGACGACAAACACGGGGACACAGTAGCAAGCTCGCACGAAGGCGAGTTGACGTGCCTCAAAGCGCGGCATACGGGCAGTTGCTTTTTCAAGGGGCACGATCAGCTCTCAACAGACGCGGCGAAACCGGACGACCGGGAGCTGCAGCTCACATGGCCGAGCTAACTCCCGGAGTCGGAGGCCCAGCATGGAATTCCGAACGAGGTATGTCTGTTCGGTAGCGCACATCCGTATCGTTCCGATCTAAGGAATTCGCGACCAGGTGCGCGCACGCGCGGTGTCCGGAGAAGACGTCACGCTTGAACGCGCCAGCACGAACCCGGGCTCGCCCGGCCACATGCTGTACCACCACATTCCCGACTGCGATGTGGCGGGCAACCACAGAAGCACGCCTGGTCGTCGACATTGATCTTGCGATCCTGGGCGCCGCGCAGGCCCGCTTCGCCGAGTACGAACGCCCGATCCGCGACGAGTACGCGCACGTGCCAGAGCCCGTTTTCGAGCCAAGCGGGCCGAGATCCTGCGTGGGTTCCAGGCACGCGAGCCGATGTTCGAGACGCCGGAGTTCGCCGCGCGCTTCGAGGTGGCGGCGAAGACGAACCTCGCCGCGGCGGTCACGTCTCTCGCCTGAAGCAGGCTCCGCGACATGCCGCCATCAGCCTTTCCGATAGCCGACCTTTGTAACAGTCCGGAAGTGGCCGAACCCCGTCCTGCGCGTCACACAGGTTAGGCAGGCTGGTCAGTTCAGCACCACACGGTGATTTCCGTTGATGAACGTCACCTGTGGGGCCGCCAGCAATGCCAGAAGAGCTGCCTCGGAGGAAAGGGAGACTGTGAAAGTCGGACTGACATCGAGATCCGGCATCAGCTCGACATCTGCGCGCGGCAGTTCGGCCATCACCTCCAGCTTAATCTCGTGCAGAGCGGCCTTGTACTTTGACCACGCCTCGGCCCGTCGAGCCACCGTCTCGGGCGACACCGGCAAGCTCTCCCCCGCTACGGGAACGGATTGCTGGAAAAGCGCCTGCACGGCCTCGCCCGGGTCGAATTGCACAAGTAGATCCTGCTTCACGCCATGCTTCGACTTTTCGAGGATATCCAATGACTCAAGCTTCCGGAGTTTGGAACTGCCGTCGCGGTCATCAGCGTTTGCGATCCGCCTGGGCTCATCCGGCCAATCAATCGGCATCCCGACACCGTCAATGGCCACAAACACCACGGTGCCGGACGCGAATCGAAGTACACCGTTCTCTCGATTGAACGTACTCGCTGCGGCCTGGACGGCGCCAATTTCCCCGTTCGGAAGCTCGTTTCTCAGCCATAGGTAGTAGTCTCCCGGCTCAGCGAGCACGATCTCTTTCGCCGGCGACCTTTCAAAGTCGGACTTGTTCCACGAGGCGATCAGCTTAGCCGTAGCGCACTGGCTGCCGCAGCGCTCAAGACGTAGTTGCTCCTGGGAGCTCAGCGTGAACGATACGAAACGCAAGCGCGCACCAGCAGCGAACAGGCGTACTCCTTTGAAAGTCTCATGGCTGGTGGGCTCCGGCGCGAATGGAGGGGCCAAGTGCGCGACATCCCACGGCACCCCGGAACCAATCTTTATCGGAGTCGGGGCTGGGGAAGGTGCCGCCGCGCAAGCGGCGACGGCGATAGCGCACACCGCGGCGGCTAGTCTTCCGAGGGTCATGATGGTATTGATTCGGTCGAATTTCTTGGAGGCTCGGTTCGAATGAGCTGTTGTGGGCATCAGCCTACCCCAAAGCTGCCGTCGACGAGGTACCGCTCGTGGCCGACATGCGTCCTCGGCGCGGGCGGCCAGGTCGCAAGGTGCTGCGTTGACGGGCGTCCGACCGCTATGCGCAGCATAGCCGCCCTTGGCCGGCTTGGGCGGCCCGGCGGTGGCCGACCCGAGCGGAAATCGCGCTCGCTCGATTCAACGCCCGAAACCGGGCAATGGGCTACGTCAACATGGCCAACGTCCGCACAGACCCGCACGATCAGTTGCCGTATGACTCGCTGATGAGCGTGGCTCTTCCGAGTGGAGGACGGCTGATCGTTTTGGACACGCTTGGGCGGAACGACATCCCCGCCACCGACCGTGCTCGCAACCTCGTCATGCTCGACGACGAAGGCACTGTCGTCTGGACAGTCAGCTCAGAATTCGATGGCTCAGGTGATCCCTTCACCGGCGTCGCAGTCGAAGGTACTGCGATTGAGGCTTACCGCTGGGACGGTGGTACATACGCCGTCGATGCTGAGACCGGCGAAGCAACACCGCTTCGTCTTGATCGGTAGCCTGAAAGCGGTCAAGCCCGAACAGCCGCTTGTGGCCGACCTGAGACGGTCAAATCGTACCGGTACCGAAGATCATTGTTCGCTGCCACCGAGCTCGATAAAGAGATCTTGGATGACCGGATTGCACCAGCGAGACATTGAATCCAAGGTTATTCCCAGAGGGAAATCGTCAAAGGTAAGGAAGAACGGTCGCCAGCGAATCAGAACGATCCACATTCGCTCGACCGGCGTATCAATGCGCCTCACCACTCTGCCACCAACACGCTGTACGAATTCTCGGGCCGCGCTCGGAAACGATTCCCATGAAACCTGATCGGTGATGAACAGGCTCAGATTGCCCGAAGCCATCGGTTGAATCTCAAGCTTGTCGGCCATTTCTTGGATGATCAAGTGATAACTTTGGGCCCAATGGTAGCGCTTGTGACCGGCCTGAAAGCCGACGTCGGCCAGCGGCAGCTGATGGCCCGTTCGCATCGTCCGATCGCGCCGCTCACTGGGCGTCATAGACCGTCGGGCGATACAAGCCGAACGCTCATTGACTGTTTGGCTCCCAGCACGAGGGTGACGTCAGCCTTCTGGCCGGGGACGTCCCATACGGCGCTCGTCGGGTAGCCCACGAACTCCTGCGTCAGTTGGGCGCGTTTGGCCGATCCGGCGCGAAACAGCATCAGCTTGCCCGTCATCACATCGGTATAGAGCGCGAGTCGACCGTCGGGCGAAATGACCATCTCCGTGCGACTGCACTGGCAAATCTTCTCGTCGTGAAAATAGACAAAGACGAAGTGCCCAACACCCTCGAACGAACCCGGCCCGTTGACCTCTGAGCGGGCAACCTCCCGGAACCCTGCCCCCAGGTCTGCCGAGTGTTCGGCCAACGTAGTTCCTGGCAACGCATCCAGTCTCGATGCTGACCGGCCATCAGGAGGTAAGGTTCCTGCAGTCGCGAGGCCGCTGACGACGGCGCCTACCAGTGCAAGATGCCGCCAAGGTGTCATGAACGCTCCCTAAGATTCCTGCCGCTGCACGCTGCTCGATAGTCGGCTCTGGTCGATGTCTGCTGCTGGCCGCGATGAGCCGGTCACCCGCCGCGCCGGAACGGCTGCGAGCGTCCGTACATGAGCACCCGCCAAAACCATTCGAGCGGCCCGTACTGGAAGTGCCGCAGCCACAGCGTACTCGAGGCGGCCTGCAACACGTAGACTGTGATTCCCAGCGCGAACGCCGGCGCGGCGCCGACTCGCCCGAACAGCCCCAAGCCGAATCCGAAGAAGATCGCAGTGAATATTAGCGACTGAGCGATGTAGTTGCTGAACGCCATGCGGCCGACGCTAGCCAGCGGCACGAGCCAGGCGGCGCCAGCGTAACGCAGCGCCATCCAGGCGAAAGCGGCTCCGTAGCCGACGGCCAGCGCAACCGGCCCCATCCCTGCGACCAGGTCGGCCAACCAGGTGGTGTCGACGAACGTGCGCGCATCGGCCAGATGTGTGAGCCATGCTCCAGCGGCCAGGCACGCTGTGGCGACGAACAGAAGTCGACCGCGCCGCTCACCCATCCGCCGGATGGCGCCTGAACGCCACAGCCAGGCACCCAGGAGGATCAGTCCGAGCGTGCGTGGGAAGATGAAGACGTGCAGCGGCAGTATCAACGACAGTTCCCCCACGTTCTGATGCCAGCATGCCGCCAACGTGCAAGTTGGATAGACACGCTGTGCCAAGTCGACTGCGGCCGCCAGTTGCGAATTGTCTGGCCAGACGAACACCTGCGGCATCAGCGGTGCCTCGGCGTAGAGCAGTAGAAACACCGAGCTCGAGACCGCGAGCAACCAGCGGGGCGCGTGCAGCCAGGGCAACACGCACAAGGCTGCGATCGCGTATTCGGTCAGGATGTCGCCATTCCAGATGAACACCAAGTGCAGGAGCCCGAAGCCGAGCAATGCGAGGATGCGCCGCAACAAGAAATAGAACGGGCGTCCGGAGGGTTGCAGGCGTTCAAACTGCATCGCCAACCCCACGCCGAACAGCAGGGAAAATAGTGCGAACGCCTTCAACTCCAGTGCCGACTCAACAGCGCTTTCGACCCACGCGTCGAGGGCATGCGGCAATTGGCCCGGGATGAACTGCGCGAAGATGGAAACGCGGAACTCCATCAACAGGTTTACGGTCAGCACGCCGAAAAGCGCCACGCCCCGCACGACGTCGACGGCATCGATTCGATCGGCGACTGGCGCGGGCGAGGCCGGCTCGCAACGCGGCTTCAGACCAGCACCTTCAGGAGCGCAGCACGGTTCTGGCTTGGGCGGTGCATTGCTCTTGGGCTGCACTTCGGGGAGGACAATGTCATGTCTCTACGTTACCCGAAAGCTGACCTCCACGAAGGTCGGCTGATGGCCGGCTACGGTCCCTCACCGGCGACCAACTGCTTCGTTGCCGCCCGTCGTGCTT
>CAIMXF010000413.1 GCA_903845345.1 uncultured beta proteobacterium | reverse complement strand
GCGGACGTTGACGAACTGGCCCGGCCACAGGTTGTGCTGCGGATTCGGGAAACTGGCCTTCATCTGAACCGTTCCGCTGCTGGTGTCGATCTGGTTGTTGACGACCGTCAGCGTGCCGGCGCCGAGCAGCTCGCTGCCGTCGCGCGAGAGGGCCTTCACGAACAGCGGCTGGTGCGTCTTCGCGATCGCCCGGTTCGTGTCCTGCACGGCGTCGTCCGGCAGCGTGAACAGCACGGAGATCGGGTCGATCTGGTTGATGACGACCAGGCCGTTGGTGTCGGCCGCGTGCACGATGTTGCCCGGGTCGACCAGGCGCGTGCCGACGCGCCCGCTGATCGGCGCCACGATCGTCGTGTAGTCGAGCTGCACCTGCGCATACTTGACCGCCGCCTCGTCGGCCTTCACCGTGGCGGCGAGCTGGTTGACCAGCGCCTTCTGCGTGTCGACCTGCTGCTGCGTGGCGGCGTCCTGCTTGATCAGCGTCTCGTAGCGCTGCAGGTCGATGCGCGCGTTGGCCAGCGTGGCCTCGTCCTTGGACTGCGTGGCCTGCGCCTGCAGCAGCTGGGCCTGGTAGGTGCGCGGGTCGATGCGCGCGATGACCTGGCCCTTCTTGACGTCGTCGCCCTCGTTGAAGCCGACCGACTCGAGCTGGCCGTCGACGCGCGAATGCACCGTCACCGAGAACGTGGGCGTCACCGTGCCGATGCCGGTGCGAAAGATCGGCATGTCCTGCACCTTGACCGGGGCGACCGTGATGGTCACCGGCGCGGGGCCTTGCTTCTTCTTGTCCTCGGCGGCGTTTGCCGGGCGTTCGACGGACCAGAGGCCCAAGCCCAGCACGGCGGCGGCGGCGGCGACGAGAGCCCAGGTGGTGCGGTTGTTGGTGAAGGTCGTGTTCATGGCGTCGGTTCGGTTCATTGCGGCTGGGCAGCGGAGGCGGCGGAAGCGGCCGGCGCTGCGGCAAGCGGATCGGACGCGCTCCAGCCGCCGCCGGTGGCGGAGACGAGCGTGATGCTGGCGGCGATCAGGCGGCCGCGCAGCTGCACCTGGGCGCGCTGGTTGGCGAGCAACGTCGCATGCGTGGTCACCACGTTGATGTAGCTGAGGGTGCCGGCACGGTACTGCGCGAGCGCCGACTCCTCGGCCTGCAGCGAGGACCGCACGGCCTGGTCCTGGAACGTCGTTTCCTGGGACAGCAGTCGCAGCAGGGCGAGTTCGTCCTCGACCTGCTGGAAGCCGCCGAGCACCGTTTCCTTGTACTGCGCGACGGTGACGTCGTAGGCGGCCTCGGCCTGCTTGACCCGCGCGGTACGCAAGCCGCCGTCGAAGAGGGTCTGCGCGAGCGACGCGCCGAGCGACCACACGCGGCCGGGCGTGTCGAACAGGTTGGCGAGCGAGGCGCCGTTGAAGCTGCCGTTGGCGCTCAGCGTCAGCTGCGGGAAATAGGCGGCCTTGGCGACGCCGATGAGGGCGTTGGCGGCCGCGGCGCGGCGCTCGGCGCCGGCGATGTCGGGGCGATGCTCCAGCAGCTCCGACGGCAGGCCGGCCGGGGTGGCGGGCATCTGCAGCGCCAGCGGCTGGCTGGCGGGGGCGGCGGCCAGCGTGAACTGCGCCGGCGCGCGGCCGGTCAGCACGGCGATGGCGTGCTCGAGCTGGGCGCGCGTGGCGTCGAGGTCGACGGCGGCGGCCTGCGCCTGGGCGAGCTGCGCCTCGGCCAGCGAGACGTCGGACTGCAACGCCACGCCCGCGTCGTGCTGCGCCCGCGTGAGACTGAGCGCCTTCGTGTAGGCCTGGACGGTGGTGGCGTACAGGTCGCGCTGCTGGTCGGCGATGCGCAGCTGCACGTAGTCCTGCGCCAGCGTCGTCTGGATGCTCAGGCGCGCGGCGGCCAGGTCGTCGGCGCTCGCCTGCGCGCTCGCCACGCCGGATTCGATCTGGCGGCGCACGCTGCCCCACAGGTCGGGCTCCCAGCTGCCGGCCAGGCCCAGGCCGAGGCTGTTGCCGGTGCGGACCTTGCCGTTGGTGTTGGTGCGCGCCCGCTCGCCGCCGAACGTCGCGCCAAGGGTCGGAAACAGTCCGGCGCGGTCTTCGTCGACGATGGCCTTGGCCTGCCGATAGGTGGCCTCGGCCTGGCGGATGTTCTGGTTGGCGGCCTGCGCGTCGGACTCCAGGCCGTTCAGCACCGGGTCGCCGTAGGCCTGCCACCAGGCGAGGCCGCTGGCGGCCGCGCGCGGGTCGGCCGGCTTCCAGTCGACCGTCTCCTTGTACGTGGCAGGCACGTCCATCTTCGGGCGCACGTCATCGGGCCCGGCGGCGCAGGCCGCCAGCAGCGCGGCGGCCGCGAAGACGGCAAGAGGGGAACGTGGAGGCATGGCCGGCGTGGAAGGGCGAACTTCGGAGTGAGCGTGACAGGCTGCACTCTAGTCGCTGCGCCGGACCGGACGCTGACCGAAAAATGACCGTTTTGTCAGTTTGGAGCCGGGCGCGCGCCGTCGTCGCCCGGCCGGCGGCGCTCGCTCAGAACGAATAGGCCAGCCGCAGTCCACGCCAGTGCCGACCCTGCACCGTGAGGGGCGCCGACAGGTCCTTCATCAGCACGCGCCGTCCGCCGCCCATGTCGCGTCGATACGTCTGCAGCAGGAACCGCCGCTCGTTGCGGCCGGCCGCGAGGCCGGTGCGGTCGTTGAAGAGGCGGCGGTTGCGCGCGTGCGCGGCGTTCCAGACCGGGTCGGCGCCCTGGGGTCGCGAGAACTTGCCGTTGTGCGTGGGCAGGTCGCCGTTGCGATCGACCGCCGCGCAGAACACGACCTTGGGGTCGAGCCCCAGCAGCTCTTCCTGGACCGGCGGGAGCAGCACGTCGGTCGGCCAGCGCGGCGATGCCGCGGATCGCGCCCGGGAAGTCAGGGCCGGACCGGGCCGCGGGCAGCGCGACGGACGGCGGCGATCGCCGCCGCTTGAACATGCCGTCGCCTGGCGTCGTTGTTGTCGGGGCCGCATGCAGAGACGCCCGGGAATCGGCAAGTAAAGCGCGATGCGAGACGCTGTGCGGGTCAGCGTTTGTCAGCGGCCAATCGCGCGTCGGGAGGCTGTGCCATGACGTGGCCATGCGCCAGCGCGCAGAACAGCCACGCCGCGTGCGGGATCCACTGCTCGGTCCAGCGCCACGATTGCGACGGATCCGTCTCGTGCGGCGAACGGAAATCGATGTCGCGCTCGTCGACCAGGCCCGACGTGATGCCGTTGCACACGCCGCCGGGCGCGTTCCAGAACCCGGGCTCGTAGCGCGGCGGGTTATGGCCCCAGCCCTGCAGCATGCAGGTGTCGAACGGGTTCGCGCCGAACAGCCAGTCGAGCGCGCGCTGGGCGTAGGTGGCGAGTTCGGCGTCGAACGCGTCGTCGGCGAGCTGCAGGCATTGCGCGGCACGGGCGGCCGCGGCCAGCGACCCGAGGCGGGCGTTCTCGCCCTGCCACCAGTAGCCGCTTTCGTTGGCGTGCGGCGCGAAGAACTGCGCGGCACCCGCGCGGCCCGGCATCGCGACGTATTGGCGTGGATACCCCAGGGGGTTCGACACCGACTGCGTGACCGACAGCTCGAAGCGCAGGCCGCGCAGCAGCGCCGCACGGATCTGCACGACCAGTTCGGCCGGCGGCTCGCAGGCGAGGAAGCGCATCAGCGCGAGCGATGGCAGTCCGGCGTCGCTCGCGTGGAAGAAGCTGCGGGTGCGTGGGCGGTCGCACCACCAGAAGCCGCCGCCGTCCTGCTGCTCGATGAGCGCCCGCGCGCGCGCGGCGCCCGCGTCGCGCCAGCGCGCGTCGCCGGTTCGAAGGAACAGCTCGCCGGCGGCCAGCAGCGCGCAGTAGTCGTCGATCAGGTTCTCGGCGTGATCGTCGAGGAACTCGGCGTTGCGCGCCTGCAGCAGCTCGAAGCCACGGATCGCCGCGTCCAGGTACTGCGTTCGCGCGAACTCGCCATCGCGATGCGCGCCCGCCGCGCGCGCGAGCGCCGCGATCGCCATGCCGCCGCCCTGCCGGAAGCCGGCCTGGTAGTCGGCCGACTTGATGCCCTTCTGCGTCGCATACGAGCAGATCTCGCGCTGGTGCTCGTCCTTGCTCCACTTGTCGAACACCGTCGTGTAGAAGAACCCTGCGGGTGCCTGCATGCGCACGAGGAAGTCGGCGCCGTGCAGCGCCTCGTCGACGATGCGCTCGTCCAGCCACTTCGACTGGGGCGGCAGGCGGTCGCGGCCGGCCAGCAGCGTCCAGGTCACCAGCGGCGTCTGCTGGGGATTCATGAAGTTGGCGTACGACAGGTGCGACAGGTATTTCGAGCAGTCGCCCGACGCGTCGTACCAGCCGCCGTGCACGTCGCGCGGCTCGCGGGTGTCGAGCAGCGGCGCGCGGCGGTCGGCGGCGTCGAACAGTCCGGTGCAGCGCTGCGACTTGAAGTAGTGCACGATGTCCGAGAGCATCTGGCTGCCGAAGAGTCCGTCGCCGATCTCGAACGGCTGCGACTGCACCGGCGGCCAGGTGCCGTCCAGCATCACGGCGTAGCGGCCGGGCGCGGTGACGGCGCTGAACTCGGCCTGCGCGAAGTGGCGATCGCGCCAGCCGTCGACCGGCGCCGTCGGCCGCGTCGAGCCGGCGTGCACGATCGCGCGCGTGCGCAGGTCGACGACCGAGAACGCCTGCGCGTCCAGCGGCTGCGTGTGCTGCACGATCGCCTGCTTGGACGCTGCGGGCGCGAAGCCGACGTGATTGAGCAGCACCTGCATGGCGTTCAGTCGTTGGAGGCGGGCGTCGCCGCGCCGCCGTGTTGCGTCAGCCACAGGCGCGCCGCGCCGAGCAGCCCGGCCTGGCTGCCGGCGGAGGCGAGCGCGATGTCGCACATGCGGTGGAAGTCGGGCCGCAGCCGCAGCCGCATCTGGGCGCGCAGTTCCTCCAGGAAGGCGGGGCCGCGCGCCGTGATGCCGCCGCCGATGACGACCCGCGACGGGTTGAACGCGAACAGCAGGTTGGTCAGGCCCGTGGCCAGCAGGCCGAACCAGGCGCGCACGATGACGGCCATCTCGGCGTCGCCGAGGTCGCGCGCGGCGAACACGGCCTCGGCGTCGAGGCCGCAGCCCGGTCGCGCGGCTTCGGCGGCGGCCGCGAGGCCGCGCGGCGATGCGTGGTCCTCCCACACCTTGCCGTCGACCAGCATGTAGCCCCATTCGCCGGCCGCGCCGTTCGCGCCGCGATAGAGCTTGCCGTCGATCACGATGCCGCCGCCGATGCCGGTGCCCAGCGTCAGCGCGAGGTAGTTGCGCACGCCGGCGGCCGAGCCCGTCCAGCCTTCGGCGAGCGCGACGCAGTTGCCGTCGTTCTCCACCACCACCGGCACGTCGAACGCGTGCTCGAAGCGGGCCTTCGGCGACTGCCCGAAGTAGCCGGCAATGGCCTCGACCGCGCCGACCAGCCGGCCCTCGGCCGGATCGATGATGCCCAGCGTGGAGAACGCGACGCCGGCCGGCGAGTAGCGCGTCACCAGCGGTTCGGCCACGGCCAGCAGCCGCGCCAGCAGGGCCTTGCCGTCGGGCTCGCTCTGCGTGGCGAGCTGGCCCGAGAAAAGCAGCCGGCCGTGCGCGTCGACGATGCCGTACTTCACCCAGGTGCCGCCCACGTCGAACGCGAGCACGCGCAGGCCGGTGGACGCGGCGAGGCCGCGGGTGGCGGCGGGGATGGGCTCAGGAGTCATTGTCGGAATCGAAGAAGGTCGGGTTCATCCCTTGACGGCGCCGGCGGCGAGTCCCTTGATGAACCAGCGCTGCGACGCGAAGAACGTCACGAGCACCGGGATCACGCTGACCACGGCCGCGGCCATCATCAGGTCGTAGCGGGTGGCGTGCTGGCCCATGTACAGGCGCAGGCCGACGGGAACGGTCTGCACGTCGGGCGACGACGTCAGCACCCAGGCGAAGAACACCTCGTCCCACGCGAGCAGGAACACGAACGAGGCCGTGGCGATGATGCCGGGGGCGCTGATCGGCAGCACGATGCGCACGAACGCCCCCAGGCGCGAGCAGCCGTCGATGATCGCGGCTTCTTCGAGCTCGCGCGGGATGGTCACGAAGAAGCCGCGCATGATCCAGATGCTGGCCGGCGTGAACATCGCCGTGTACAGCAGGATCAGGCCGTGGTATGTGTTCATCATCGGGATGCCCGCGTCGTCGATCTGGATGTACAGCATGTACAGCGGCAGGAAGAACAGCATGCCGGGAATGACCTGCGTGGTGCTCACCGCGACGCTGAACGAGTGGTTGCCGCGGAACCTGAAGCGCGCCAGCGAGTACGCGGCCAGCGCCGCGAGCGTCGTGGCGAACAGCGTCGTGAAGCCGCAGATGACCAGGCTGTTGCGCAGGAACGCGAGGAAGTCGACGTCGACCCACATCTCGCGGTAGTTCGACCAGTGCGGCGTGAAGCGCGCGTGGACCAGGTTGCCGGTGACGACGTCGTTGTAGTCCGACAGCGACGCGTAGACCATGAACGCGACCGGCGACAGCGTCAGCGCGACGATCGCCCACACCAGCAGGTTCAGCAGGCGTTCGGTGGATCTACGCTTCATCGGTCATGCTCCGCCGGAACGTGCGCATCCACGCGGCCACGAAGACCAGCATCGCCGCCATCATCACGAACGACACCGCCGCGCCCTCGCCGAATCGCCAGTAGCTGAAGCTCTGGCGCGTGAGCAGCGGCATCAGCAGGTCGCCCCACTCGCCGGGATAGCCCGCTCCCTTGCCGAACATCATCGCCACGATGTTGTAGGAGTAGATGTTGTCGATGAGCTGGAACATCACCTGGATCACGATCACCGGCTTCAACATGGGCAGCGTGATGCTGACGAAGCGCTGCCAGGCGTTGGCGCCGTCCAGGCGCGCGGCCTCGTAGAGTTCCTCGGGCACCGCCTGCAGCGCCGCCAGGAAGATCAGCATCAGCACCGGCCACGCGCGCCACACGGTGGGAATGACGATCGCGAAGAACGTGTTGCTGCCGATCAGCCAGAACGGCTTGTGGTCCATCAGGTGCAGCACGTCGACCAGCACGTGGTTGACGATGCCTTCGTCGCGCTGCCACATGAAACCCCACAGGGTACCGACCACGTAGGTCGGCACCACCCACGGCAGCATCAGCAGCGTGCGCGCGACGGCCTTGCCGGGGAAGTCGCGATTGAGCAGCAGCGCCACGCCCAGTCCGATCGACACCGCGCAGATCGTCACCAGCAGCGAGTACAGCGCCGTGTTGCGCAGCGCGCCCAGCATGCCCGCGTGCACCGGGTCGGCCGGGTCGAACAGCACGCTGCGGTAGTTGCGCAGCCCGATGAAGGGCGCGTCCATGTACCGGCTCAGCGTGTACTGGTTGAGCTTGAGCAGGGACATGCGAAAGCCCTGCACGATCGGCACGAGGTTGACGACGACCATCATCAGCGCGGCCGGCGCGAGCAGCAGGTACGGGAACGCATCGACCCTGCGGCGGCGGCGCCCGCCTTCGCGGCTCGCGACGCCCGCGATCGTTCCCGGCGGCGACCCCGGCGCGGCGGTCAATTCGCTTCCTCGAGTACCTTGTCGGCCTCGACGACGGTGTCGGCGATCAAGGCCTTCATCGCCGGCACGCTGTACGGATCGCCGATGCCCGACGACAGCTCCGCCAACTGTCCGAGGTGCTTGGTGTAGACGGCCTCGAGCGGCCCCCACGCGGGAATCGGCGGATAGGCGCGGCCGTCGGCGGCGATGGCGGTGAGCTTGGCGTAGGCCGGGTGGCGCGATGTCCAGGCCGGGTCGTTGGCCGCGTCGATGCGCGCCGGCATCATCGACGACACCAGCGCCAGCTGCACCTGCGGCGCCTTGCCGCCGAGATACTTCACCAGTTCCCAGGCCTCGGCCTTGTGGCGCGAGCCCTTGAAGATCGCGAGGTTGGAGCCGCCGAAGAATGTCGCGTGGCCGTGCGGTCCGGCCGGATAGGGCGCGACGTCGAAGTTGGTGCGAGCGACCGAGCCCGGCGGCGATTCGAGGATGCGGCGCATCAGCCACGGCCCCGAGAAGATCACGCCGTATGCGCCGCCGACCCAGGCGCCCTCGAGGATGTCCGAGTCCTTCTCGAGCGCGTTGGACGGCACCAGGCCTTCGACCGCGAGCTTCGAATAGAAGTCGATCGCGCGCAGCGCCTGCGGCGAGCCCAGCGCCGAATGCTTCGCGTCGGCACTCAGCACGTCGCCGCCGGCGTTCCAGATCCACGGTGCCAGGTTGTGGACGACGTTCCAGTCGTTCTTGCCGGCGTACGCGAGCGCCGCCACGTGCTTGCCGGCCACGGTCGTGCCGTTGATCTTCTTCAGTGCGGCGTGGAAAGAATCCCAGTCGGCGAAGGCCAGCTTCGGGTCGACCCCGGCCTGTCGAAAGACGTCGGTGCGGTAGAACGCGGCGCGCACGTCGGCGTACCAGGGCAGGCCGTAGACGCCGGACTGGCCCAGCACCTGCGTGGTCTTCCACAGCTCGGGGTAGTACGGCGCGCCGTTGCCGACCTCGGCCAGCTGCACCGCGGAAAGGGGCTCGAGCCCGCCCATGGCGGCGATCGCGGGCATCCAGGTGGTGCCGAGCTCCAGCACGTCGGGCCCGCGGCGCGACGCGGCGGCCGCGGTGATCTTGTTCCAGCCAGACTCCCAGTCCAGCACCGTCAGCCGCAGCGTCACGTCCGGATGCTGCGCCAGCCAGGGAGCGATCAGGGCGGGCACGTCGTGCTGCGCGTTGGTGGTGACCGGCATCACCCACATCGTCAGTTCCACGGCGGCGACGCGGCCCGCGAAGGCGGAAAGCAGCAGTGCGGCCGCCCACGCGCGCGCGCCACGCCCGCGGGGCGCGGGCGGGCGAGCGAAGGCGAACGGCGGAGACATCTGCAAGGCGATCCCTGTTAAGTCAATTTGTTTGCATTATCTGGGCCGACGCTTTGAGGGTCAAGCTCGCATTGTTGAGGGTTTACACGCTGCGAACGGCGGCAGGGCGTCTTTTGCTGTCGGGCTGCACGTCGGCGTCTTCTCGGGCCAGAATACGCGCAG
>CAIMXF010000412.1 GCA_903845345.1 uncultured beta proteobacterium | reverse complement strand
CGCGGGCATATTGTGGAGTTGAGCGTCGGGCTTTGCGTCGATCCTAGCGGCCAAGGCAATTCACGGCTACCGGCGAGCTTCCCTGAAGCTGTCGCTCGCGACCGGCAGGTATTGGCCGACTACCGACACAGCGGATCAGCCGACCATCCAAGAACACAGGCCACACGAGCCGATAGAAACAGCATCGCCGCGCCAAGCGCCAGCATCAGAAATCCGGCGAGTTGGGCCGCGATGCCTGTCAGGTGAAACGATGGCGCACGGCCCTCGATCCCTACACCCACAGAGCGCGTCCATATCCAGTTGGTGCCGCAGACGGCACAGGCAATACCCGCAACCCTGACCGCCGCGACATGACTGATCAGCAAATCGGCCGCGACAATTGCCGCGAAGAACAGGAAGCCGATTATTCGCTCGAAGGTGCTTGGCATACCAAGATTCTCGCTTCTCGAACGCTGCCATCGGTGAACGCCTGCGTCTGGCCGATACCCGAGATCCCATCCCACCGCCGCGCGTGGCCGCAGCGCAGCTAGCATAGCCCAGAGATTCCCGCTGCTCATGGCCCTTTCGCTGGAGGACGGAGAATTCAAGACGTCTCCTCTCTCATCGTTTGAATCATGAATCTCATCGAACTCCTCTCCTGGCGCTACGCCACCAAGAAGATGGACCCGTCGCGCGCCGTGCCTCAGGACACGGTCGATCGAATCATCGAGGCCGCGCGACTGGCGCCGACGTCCAGTGGATTGCAGCCCTTCGAGATCATCTCGGTGACGAATCCGCAGGTTCGTGCGCGGATCCGAGAGATCGCCTGGAATCAGGCACAGATCACCGATTGCTCGCACTTGCTGGTGTTCGCAGCCTGGGACAACTACACGGCGGAGCGAATCAACCGGATGTTCGACTACACGAACGAGGTGCGCGGCCTCCGCAACGAAGGGTGGGAGAACTATCGCCAGCAGTTGCTCAACACCTATCCCCAGCGTCCGGCGGAAGTCAACTTTCAGCATGCCGCTCGCCAAGCCTACATCGCCTTCGGCGCCGCGGTGATCGCTGCCGCCGCTGAAAAGGTCGACGCAACGCCGATGGAGGGCTTCGACCCGGACAAGCTTGACGACATCCTGGGCCTGCGCGCGCGCGGGCTCCGCAGTGCGGTCATCCTGCCGATTGGCTACCGTCAAGCTGACGGCGACTGGCTGGTCAACCTGAAGAAGGTTCGTCGTCCGCTTGATGAGTTCGTGACCGAAGTTCGTTGATCCGAAGGGCGGCGGGCTTGCCCAGGAGCGAGCCGCGGAGTCCTTGCTGTCCCCGGCGAGCAAGGCACGGTGCATCCTCGGGCAAGTCAATCGTCACCCCCGGACGTCGTGGGCCGCAGGCGACATGGAACTGTCTCGTACCTGTTGTCGATTCGTCCCATGACGTTTGTCACAATGATGACGCAGTGGCTTGTTAGCGTGCGCACTTTTGCCCCGCGGTGCGTTCGTGCGACTGAGCCATTACTTGAACTGCCTTTTCCCGGGACTCGTTGTGGCGCTGTCGAGCCTGCTCGCGGCCGGCTGCGCCGAGACTCCACGTGACGTTTCCGCCTCAGGCGCGGGCTCTGGTCGAGCGACGCACTTCGGCGAGCCCGTGCAGGCGGCCTGGGTCCAGTACGGGATGCTTCACGGCTGGGAAGTACGCGCGTTGACCACCGCGGTCGTCTGTCCCTCGCTGGACTGGGACGGCGCATCCTTGCCTTTGGAGCTTCGCGCGGCGGCTGGCACGGTGCCTTCGCGAAGCGTCGACGGGCAGGCGGACGCGCCGCGAGCCGTCTTCAATCTGAGTTCGTGCGAGTTGCCGATACCCGAAGGCGCGACGCGCCTGCGCGTGGGCTCGTTCGACTTGCCCGTGCCTCATGCCCGGATGCATCACATCGTGGTGATGGGAGACTCCGGCTGCAGGATGAAAGCCGCGGACGACGCCTTCCAGGACTGTCTCGATCCGCAAGCGTGGCCATTCGCGCGCATCAACGACACGGCAGCGAACATGCACCCCGACCTGGTCGTGCATGTGGGCGACCTGCACTACCGCGAAAGTCCGTGCCCGGAGAATTTCGCAGGTTGTGCAGGCAGTCCCTGGGGTTACGGCGACGATGTCTGGATGGCGGATTTCTTTCGCCCGACGGCCTCTCTTCGTGCCGTTGCTCCGTGGGTGATCGCGCGCGGCAACCACGAGGCCTGCAATCGAGCGGGACAAGGATGGTTCAGGTTCCTGGCAGCAACAGACTTCTCGCCGCGGCTGTCCTGCGACTCGGCGTCGGACGACACCGATGCGGATTACACCCATCCGTTTGCAGTCGCGCTGGACGCGACGACACAGCTGATCGTCTTTGATTCCGCGGCAGTGTCGGGCAAGCCTTATCGAGGCGACTCGCCCGCATTTCGGCGGTACCAGAAGCTGATAGATGAGGTGGCGACGCTTGCACGTGCAAAGCCTCACAGCATCTTTGTCAATCATCATCCGGCCCTCGCGTTCGGGGGCTCGGCAAGCGGCGTCGCCAAGCCGGGCACGCAGGGCCTGATTTCAGTGCTGGCAGCCCACGACCCGTCGCGCCTCTACCCGCCGGGCATCGACCTGGTGGTCAACGGACATGTCCACATGTTCCAGATGCTCGACTTTTCGAGCGGCCAGCCCCCGGTCTTGCTGACCGGAAATGGCGGATCGGCCATGGAGGGGCACGTCGACCCGGCGTCGGCCTTCAAGACGACGGTGGCGCCGGGCGCCGTGTTGTCCCACTTCGAGACGCAGCCCGGCTTCGGGTTCGCGACGATCGATCTTGTCGAGGACGGCTGGGAATTGCGTGAATGGTCGCCCACAGGCGACATGTTGCGACGATGCGCCGTCTCCGGGCAGCGTCTGCGCTGCGACGAGATTCGATGATTCGATGGGGAGACGGCGCCAGCCGGCCCTGAAGTCGCCGGTGACCGACGGCGGCAGGAGGCCGGCTGCGGTGTCGAACCGCCGTCCCGTACGCCATCGGACACCGGGGTCCCGAGACGTGCAAGGCCGATCTGCCGCAGGCACCGTGAGGCCTGCATCGACGCCATTGCGCTTCGGGACGATGCTCAGCCCGCGAGGCCGGCGTACACGTTCTGGACGTCGTCGTTCTGGTCGATCGCCGCCAGGAAGCTGTGCACCTCGTCGAGCGCCTCGGCGCTCAGCGTGGACGGGTCGACGGGGTTCTTGGCCTTGTAGCCGAGCTTGGCCGACAGCACGGTGAAGCCGTGGTCGGGCAGGGCCTTGCTGACGACGTCGAGATCGGCGGCGTCGGTGTAGAACAGCGTGGTGCCTTCCTCGTCGCCGGCTTCGAGATCCTGCGCGCCGGCTTCGATGGCGGCGTTCTCGGGGTCGGCGCCGGGCGTCGCCGGCTCGGCCTCGATCATGCCCAGGTGGTCGTAGTCCCAGGTGACCGAGCCGGGCGTGCCCAGCTGGCCCTTGCGGAACAGGCCGCGCACTTCGGAGGCGGTGCGGTTGACGTTGTCGGTGAGGCACTCGACGACCACCGGCACGCGGTGCGGCGCAAAGCCTTCGTAGACCACGCTGGTGTAGTGGATGGTCTCGCCCGTGAGGCCCGCGCCCTTCTTGATGGCGCGCTCCAGCGTCTCCTTGGGCATCGACACCTTGCGGGCCTGCTCGATGACCATGCGCAGCTTCGCGTTGTCCTTCGGGTCGGCGCCGGCGCGCGCGGCGATCATGATGTCCTTGACGAGCTTGCCGAACAGCTTGCCCTTGGCATCGGCGGCCAGCGCCTTGCCCTTTTCCTTCCATTGCGCGCCCATGGCGATCTCCGTGAGTTGGTTCTTGCCGCTTGCCGCGGCCATTCGTGCGTGGCGCCCGGCGCCGATGCGCTAGTGTCGCATCGCGCGCCGTGCGCCCGCGCGCGTGACGCGCGCGGGGCGGCGAACGTGGCGCGTCAGCCCGCGAAGGGCTCGGTGCGCCTGATCAGCCACTCCCTGGCGTCCCCGTCGACCAGCGGCAGCAGGCGCTCGCGCACGGTGGCGTGGTACGCGTTGAGCCACGCGACGTCGGTGGCGCTCAGCATGCCCGGCTCGATGCAGCGGGTGTCGATCGGGCACAGCGTGAGCGTCTCGAATTCCAGGAAGTCGCCGAACTCGCTCGCGCCGATGCCGACGTTGGCGACGAGGTTCTCGATGCGGATGCCCCACTGGCCCGGGCGATAGAGCCCCGGCTCGATCGACGTGATCATGCCGGGCTCCATCGCGTGCGCGGCCTCGGTCATTGCCTTGCTGATGCTTTGCGGGCCTTCGTGCACGTTCAGGAAGTAGCCCACGCCATGGCCCGTGCCATGGCCGTAGTCGAGCCTGGCGGCCCACAGCGGCGCGCGCGCGAGCGCGTCGAGCATCGGCGACAGCGTGCCGCGCGGGAAGCGCGCCTGGCTCAGCGCCAGCGTGCCCTGCAGCACGCGGGTGTAGTCCTGGCGCTGCTGCTGAGTGATGTTGCCGACGGGCCAGACGCGCGTGATGTCGGTGGTGCCGCCCAGGTACTGGCCGCCGGAGTCGATCAGCAGCAGGCCGTCGCCTTCGATCGTGGCGTGCGACTCGGGCGATGCCCGGTAGTGCGGCATCGCGCCGTTGGCGTTCCAGCCGGCGATGACCGGGAAGCTCAGGCCGACGAAGCCCGGCCGCTTGCGGCGCTCGCCCGACAGCTTCTCGTCGATCGTGACTTCGGTGACCGGCCCGAACGGGCGCCCGGGCGCGGTCGCCTTGTCGAACCAGGCGTAGAACGCGCACATCGCGGCGCCGTCCTGGGCCATCGCCTCGCGCACGAACGCCAGTTCGGCGTCGGACTTGCGGCTCTTGGCCAGCGTGCTCGGGTTCATCGATTCGATGACGGGCACCCCGTCGGCCACCTGTTCGCGAAAGCCCAGCGTGATGCGGCGCGGGTCGACCAGCAGCCGTGCGTCGTGCGGCAGCGCGGCCAGCGCCGCGCCGGCGGCGCCGTAGTCGGCCAGCGCGATGCCGTCGGCGGCCAGCGCGGCCTGCAGCGCGGCGTCGACCTTGCCGGCGCCGACGAACAGCGTGGCCTTGTCGTTGGCGATCAGCAGGTGGGCGAGGAAGACCGGGTTGTAGTCGACGTCGGCGCCGCGCAGGTTGGTGATCCAGGCGATGTCGTCGACGGTGGAGACGAAGTGG
>CAIMXF010000411.1 GCA_903845345.1 uncultured beta proteobacterium | reverse complement strand
TACGTGAACAAAGAGGTCGCCAACGATAGATGAACGCAGACCCTTAATTCCCTTATTGCGCAAACGGAAAGTTTTCCCGGTTTGCGTACCTTCAGGAATCGGAAACTCAACACGCCCAGAAAGCGTAGGCACTTCAATCTCACTCCACCACCGTTGAACGGCCCATGAAAATCGCACACTCGAGCCTTGGCCATCGCCGGAACGATGCCCGACGGCGACGTGCCAGCGGCGCCGGTCCTGCGAAGTTCACCTGCCGGGCGTCCCTCGCAATCACCGGGCCGACGTCAATGGTGCCATGTCTCGTGCCGCAGGCCCCGCGCAGCGATGAAAGCCGGGAAATGCCGCTCGCGACCGATCGCCTGGAGACGATCCGATTCGAGACGGCTGCCGCAGCAGCGTGCCCGCCGCGCCGGGTCGGCGAACCGGGGTACGGGCGGGCTCTCGATGCGACTGCCGCTCTCTGCGACACTTCGCGCCAGTCGATGCGACCCGGGTCGACGCCAGCGCGAACAGGCGGCCCGGCCCTCGAGGTGCCCGCCCGATCGAGAACCTTGTCTACCCACCACTGACGCGCCTGGCGCGCGCGGAGAAATTCCTTGAAGAACGATCAGAAGCGCTCGATGCGCCGGAAGTGCACGGCCGCGACCGTGGTCGCGTTCCTCGCGCTCCCCTGCCTGGCACGGACGGCTGCCGTCCAGAGCGAACCAGCGTCCGCGCCGCTCGCGTCGTCGACCTTCAGCGACATCCCCGCCACGTTCACGCCGGACACCTCGAGTTTCGACTTCGTTCGTCGCGAGGCGATGATTCCGATGCGCGACGGAGTCAAGCTCCATACCGTGCTGATGATCCCCAAGGGCGCGGTGCGGGCGCCCATGCTGCTCGATCGCACGCCATACAACGCGGACAAGATCCTGAGCCGCAGCGAGAGCCCGCACGGCGACGCCGTGCTGCCGCTCGCCTACGGCGAATTGTTCGACGCCGGCTACATCATCGTCGCGCAGGACGTGCGCGGCAAGGACGGCTCCGAGGGGGACTACGTCTCCACGCGTCCGCTGTCGGGCCCGCTCAATCCGACCCGCGTCGATCACTCCACCGATGCGTACGACACCATCGACTGGCTGGTGAAGAACACGCCCGAGTCGAACGGGCGGGTCGGCACGCTGGGCACCAGCTACGACGGCTTCACCACCTTGATGAGCCTGGTCAACCCGCACCCGGCCCTCAAGGCCGCCGTGCCCATGAACCCGATGGTGGATTCCTGGCGCGGCGACGACGACTACCACAACGGGGCCCTGCGCCAGGTCGGCCTCGACTACTACTACGGCCAGACCTCGACGCGCAACTCGAGCGAGGACATCTGGCGCGACGGCTACGACGACTACACGACCATGTTGAAGGCGGGTTCGGCCTACGACATCGGCAAGATGTTCGGCGGCCAGGACCTGCCGGCATGGCAGCACGTGCTCGACCATCCCGCCTACGACGCCTACTGGCGCGGCCAGGCCATGGACAAGATCCTGGCGGCGCGGCCCGTGACGGTGCCGATGCTTCTCGTCCACAGCCTGTGGGACCAGGAAGACATCTACGGCGCCCTGGCCGTCTTCGCGGCCCTCAAGCCCAAGGATCCGGACGACACCAAGGTCTTCCTGGCCATCGGCCCCTGGCATCACGGACAGGAGGGCCACGAAGCCTCGTCTCTCGGTGCCATCAGGTTCGACGGCGACACCGGCCGCCACTTTCGCCGCACCGTGCTGCTGCCCTTCCTGGACGCCCATCTGAAGGACGGTGCGGCACCGGCCAACCTGCCGGTCGTCACCGCTTACGAGACCGGCACCGACGTGTGGAAGCGCTATGACCGCTGGCCACTGTCCTGCGCATCGGGCTGCGCCAGCGTGTCGAGGCGGCTCTATCTGCAGGGCGGCAGCGGCCTGGCGTTCGACAAGCCCCAGCCGGCCGCGGCGGCCTTCGACGCCTACGTGTCGGACCCCCGCAAGCCCGTGCCCTATCGGCTGCGCCCGATCCGCCCGACCTACGCGGAGCACTCCACATGGCACCAGTGGCTGGTGGACGACCAGCGGCCCTTCTCCGACCGCACCGACGTCCTCGTCTATCAGACCGAGCCCCTCAAGGCGCCGCTGAAGATCGCGGGCGCCCCCGTCGCGCACCTGTTCGCCTCGACCACCGGCGGCGATGCCGACTTCGTCGTCAAGCTGATCGACGTGTACCCCGAGAGCGATCCGGCGCAGCCCGAAATGGGCGGCTACCAGCTCGCGGTCGCCATGGACATTCTTCGCGGCCGATATCGCGACGATCCGAGCGATCCGAAGCCCTTCACGCCTGGCCAGACCACCCGGGTCGACGTGCCGCTGCCCAACGCCAACCATGTGTTCCTGCCGGGCCACAGCGTGATGGTGCAGATCCAGTCGAGCTGGTTTCCGCTCTACGACCGCAACCCGCAGACGTATGTCCCCAACATCGCCTACGCCAAGCCTTCGGACTATGTGGCCGCGACCATCAAGGTGTTCCACGCGCCGGGCGCCGAGAGCTTCGTCGAGCTGCCCGTGGCGGATCGATAGGCTGGGACGGCGGGTGCGCGCAGCCGCTTGCAGTTCGGCCGCGGCCGGCCATGATCAGCCCTTCATGAATGCCGGCTCTCGCCCGGCAGCCGAATACCGCAATTGCCTCGAAGGCAATTGCCGTCGCCGGCTGCAAGTTTCCCCTTTCGAGTAGGAAATTTGCCTCCCGGAGCGACATTCATCCCCCGTGCAGCGGCAAGCTTGCGTCTGCGCGACGGAAATTCGCCGGGCTGGACAGCAAATTTCCCCTTCAGAGGGGCATCGATGCCCCGCGGCGACCCGACGTTGCCCGTCCGAGCGGGAAATTTGCCCCACGAACAGGAATCGTTGCTGTCTGACCGGGCAACTCGTGCTTGGCGAGACGCCGTGCCGCTGGCGCCGACTTCGAAGGCGGGCTCCGCTTTGCGGCTAGCCGATTGCGGCCGGCGATGTCCGCAGCGCGTCGACGCGACCCGCCCCCGCCCTCAAGGCAACGTGAAGTAGAACCTCGCGCCCTTGCCCACTTCCGATTCGGCCCAGATGTCGCCGCCATGCCGGCGGATGATGCGTCGCACCGACGCCAGCCCGACGCCCGTGCCCTGGAAGTCCTTCGCGCTGTGCAGCCGCTGGAACACGCCGAACAGGCGGTCGGCGAAGCGCATGTCGAAGCCGGCGCCGGCG
>CAIMXF010000410.1 GCA_903845345.1 uncultured beta proteobacterium | reverse complement strand
GTGCACATCGTCACCGGCGCCCAGAGCGCGGCCGAGAACATCGTCAAGTGCGTGCGCCGCTGCGGGCTCGAGGTCGACCAGCTGGTGCTCAATCCGAGCGCGTCGAGCCAGGCCGTGCTGACGCAGGACGAGATGGACCTCGGCGTCGCGCTGGTGGACATCGGCGCGGGCACCACCGACGTCGCCATCTTCACCGGCGGATCGGTGCGCCACACCGCGGTGATCCCCATCGCCGGCGACCTGATCACCAGCGACATCGCGATGGCGCTGCGCACGCCCACGAAGGACGCCGAGGAGATCAAGGTCGAGTACGGCGTCGCCAAGCAGCTGCTCGCCGATGCGACCGAGCAGGTCGAGGTGCCGGGCCTCGGCGACCGCGCGCCCCGCATGCTCTCGCGCCAGGCGCTGGCCGGCGTGATCGAGCCGCGCGTCGAGGAGATCTTCTCGCTGGTGCACCAGGTCATCCGCGAGTCGGGCTGCGAGGAACTGCTGTCCTCGGGCATCGTGCTCACCGGCGGCACCGCGGTGATGCCGGGCATGGTGGAACTCGGCGAGGACATCTTCCTCAAGCCCGTCCGCAAGGGTCTGCCGACCTATTCGGGCGCGCTGTTCGACATGGTCGCCAACCCGCGTTCGGCGACCGTCATGGGGCTGCTCGAAGAAGCCCGCGTCGCGCACAGCCGGGGCCACAAGGCCGCGGCGCAGGCCGGCTCGATGCAGACCTTCTTCGGCAAGGCGCGGGACTGGTTCATGGGGAATTTCTGATGACGGACGAAAGAGGCGTCATCCCTATAAGACGCGACGCGCACGACGCGATCGAGTCGCACGTTCTTTGGGATACGGGGTTTATGGCACAGGCAACTGCAACAGCATCTAGGAAGGAAACATCATGGCGATCGAGATGATTGAACCGTTTGATCAAGGCACGCAGATCAAGGTCATCGGCGTGGGCGGGGGCGGCGGCAATGCCGTCGAACACATGCTCAACGAGGGCGTTCAAGGCGTCGAGTTCGTCTGCGCGAACACCGACGCCCAGGCGCTGAACCGCTCGGGCGCGACCCAGATCATCCAGCTGGGCGGCAAGGGCCTGGGCGCGGGCGGCAAGCCCGAAGTGGGTCGCGCTGCGGCCGAGGAAGCGGTCGAGGAGATCAAGACGGCCATCTCCGGCGCCAACATGCTGTTCATCACGGCCGGCATGGGCGGCGGCACGGGCACCGGCGCCGCGCCGGTGATCGCGCGCGTGGCCAAGGAGATGGGCATCCTGACCGTGGGCGTCGTCACCAAGCCGTTCGAGTTCGAAGGCAACCGCCGCATGAAGTCGGCCGACGCCGGCGTGGCCGAGCTCGAGGCCAACGTCGACTCGCTGATCGTCGTGCTCAACGAGAAGCTGCTGGAGGTGCTGGGCGACGACGTCACGCAGGACCAGGCCTTCGCGTACGCCAACGACGTGCTGAAGAACGCGGTCGGCGGCATCTCGGACATCATCCACATCCCTGGGCTGGTCAACGTCGACTTCGAGGACGTCAAGACCGTGATGAGCGAGCCGGGCAAGGCCATGATGGGCACGGCCATCGCCACCGGCCCGGATCGCGCGACCAAGGCTGCCGACGCGGCCGTCGCCTGCCCGCTGCTCGAAGGCATCGACCTGTCCGGCGCCAAGGGCGTGCTGGTGCTGATCGCCGCCTCGCGTTCCACGTTCAAGCTGTCGGAAAGCAAGCTGGCGATGAACACCATCCGCCGCTACGCCGCGGAAGAGGCGCATGTGATCTTCGGCACCGCCTACGACGAGAGCCTGGGCGACCAGCTGCGCGTCACCGTGATCGCCACGGGCCTGTCGCAGTCGCGCCGTGCCCAGGCGCCGTTGACGGTGATCCAGACCACGCAGGCGCTGCGCACCGGCACCGACAACCTGCCCATCATGAGCGCGCAGATGCCGCAGACGATGGCCAACGCGCCGATGATGGGCACCGCGCACGCGCAGGCCGCCCAGGGCGCGCCGGCGATGCCGACCAGCCCCGATTACGGCCACCTGGGCACGCCCAGCGTCTGGCGCCATCGCCAGCACGCCGCGGCCAAGGTCGAGGCGCTGAGCTCGCACGGCATGGACGAAATCGAGATTCCGGCCTTTTTGCGCAAGCAGGCCGATTGATTGACGGGCCCCACGCTCCCGCTGGTCGGGAAGCATCCGGCTTGCAGGCCGGATGCCGTTCCGGCGGGGCCTGGCAGCGCGAGTCCTTTGCCGCCTCCATTCCCCCGAGCGGGAGCGCGGATCGGCTCGCGTGCGACCCTCGCTTCCTCTTCCTGGCTGGCCCTGCGGTCGGCTGACCTTGGCGATCCAAGCGAGGGGTTTGTCACGGGTAGACGCGAACAATGCGCACCCGGGCGCCGGAACGGGCGCATGATTTCCAACCTCAGTGGGAGGGCGCGATGCGCAAGGTGCACGGAACGATGGCGGCCGCGAGCGCGGCCACGGTGTTGCTCGGATTGGCGTCGGCCGCGATCGCGGTGCCGACTCAGGAAGAGGCGCGCAAGGTCTGGGACGATGTGTCGCAGGCCGCGAAGAAGGGCCCGGTCGACGTGCCCTTGCTCGACGAGGCCGTGCTGCACGTGCCCGCCGGCGAGGTCTTCATTCCGCAGCCGCAGGCCGACCGCTTGCTCAACCTGATGGGCAACCCGGGCAGCAATCCCGAGATGCCGGGCATGCTGTACCCCACCGATCCCAAGGCGAACTGGTTCATGCCGGTGAGCTTCCACAAGGCCGGCTACATCAAGGACGACGACGCCAAGAGCTGGGACGTCGACGAGATGCTGAAGAACCTCAAGGACGGCACCGAGGAGGCGAACAAGGAACGCGAGAAGGCGGGCATGCCGGCCATGGAGATCGTCGGCTGGTCGGAGGCGCCGCGCTACGACAGCGCCAGGCAGCGCCTCGTCTGGGCGCTCACCTCGCGCGCGGCCGGCGCCAAGCCGGACGAGCCGCTGGACGTCAACTACAACACCTACGCGCTCGGGCGCGACGGCTACTTCAGCATGAACATGGTGACGTCGGTGCCCGAGCTGCCGGCACTGAAGCCGGTGGCCGAACAGCAGCTCGCCGCGCTCGACTTCGACGCCGGAAAGCACTACGCCGACTTCGACGCCAAGAGCGGCGACCACGTCGCCGAATACGGCATCGCGGCGCTGGTGGTGGGCGTCGCCGCGCACAAGCTCGGCTTCATCGCGCTTGCGCTGGCCTTCCTCGCGAAGTTCGCCAAGGTCATCGTCATCGGCCTGGCGGTCATGGGCGGCAGCGTGACGAAGTTCTTCAAGCGCAAGTCCAAGGGCATGCCGCTCGAACCCGTGCCCGCAGCGCCCGCGACGCCGGCGTTCGTCAACACGGTGGCCGAGCCGCCGGCGGCGCACGCAACGGCGCCGGTCGACCTCGACCTCGGCGACGGC
>CAIMXF010000409.1 GCA_903845345.1 uncultured beta proteobacterium | reverse complement strand
CGACAGCCCGCTGCCGCAGGACGACGACGAGCGCTTCATCACGGGCCTGGTGCTCACCTACTACCGACGGCATCCGCAGCGCGCCCGCACGCGCCTGCTCGACCTGCTGGGCGAGGTGCTGATGCCCGACGCCGAGGCGCCTGCGCCGGCGCCCCCCGCACCGGCGCCGCGCAAGCTCGCGCCCGGCGTCACCGCCCGGCCGCCGGCGCCGCCGCCACCGCCCGACGATCCGATGGCGCTGTGGCATTCCGCGCAGTCCGGCATCGCGCCGCTCAAGAAAAAGCGCTGACAGCCGATAGACCGCTTGATGCGCGCCCGTGGCTCGCAGCCAACCCCGACGACCAATTCGTGGCGCAATGCACATTGCGCCTCGGACCGCCTGTCACAAAGGCCGCCGGCGGCGTTTCAATGAGGCCAGCCACTTCCGCGAGCCATCATGCCTGACACCGACACGCTCATGCTCCTGACTTCCGCCGCGTTCGCGACCGTCGCGCTCATGCTGATCGCATTCGAGGTCGAGCGGCGCCGCGGCCGCCGCGTGCTGGCGGCCGCGCTGCTCAGCCCGCGGTCGGTCGAACGGGCCTGGGTGTCGGCGCCGGACGAGAGCGGCATGCGCTGCCTGTACGTGAAGCCCGTGGGCGGCGCGCGCGAACACACGGTGGCCGTCGACCGCGAGGTCGACGAGGTGCTGCGCCGCTTCTCGCTCGCGGGCATCCCCGTCGGACGCGACGAAGAAGACTTCACGGCCTGAACCGTCGCCGGTTCCGTCTGCCGAACGCGCGCCCTCGAGGCGCGCGTCTGCATTTGGGCCCGCGATGCGCGCGTGCGACGCTTTCTGATCAATTGATTGATAAAGCACTTGCGCAAGATCAAGACTTGTTTATCATTGCTCCAAGCGTCGAGAAAAGTCCAACCTACGACGCGACACCCCGCCTCGCCACCCTTCACGAGCCTCCATGCGCCAAGCCTCGAATTCGAAGCGAACCTGCCCCGCCAACGCAGCCGTCCCCACGGCCCTGCGCGGCGCGCGCGTCGCCCGTTTCCTGGCCAACCGCAACGCGGCCAAGCCGTTCCCGATTCCGCTCTGAGTCCGCGAGAAGCACCTCTTCGCGAAGGCCCGGGCGGTTGTGAAACCCCCGGGCCTTCTGCATTTCGGCCCCTGCAAATCGTTGGAGACCCCCATGTCCAAGCTCATCGTCCCGACCTCCAAGCCGCGCAATCCGCTCGTGGCGCATGCGCGTTTTCGCCAGGCCGGCCCGCACGGCTCAGACGAACGCGCCGCTCGCCGCGAAGGCCGCCAGGCCCTGAAGCGCGAACTCGCCAGGCTCGACCTGCCGCACGCCGTGCGCAGCAAGCCGCCCAGCCTCTGACCTCACCGAAGCGACCCTCGTGTCGCCCTGGAGAACGACATGATCCCCGTCCTGACCGGCCACCGCCCCGCGCAACGGCCCTCCTTCAGCGATACCTGGCGCCGCTTCGTGGCGCACCTGCTGCGCAGCGCGAGCGCCGCGCTCGCCCGCCACGCGCGTGACGTCGCGCGCCCGCTGCACGCGCGCCGGCGCCGGCGCAGCCAGCACGACGTCAGCGTCGAGTTCCACGCCGAGGCCGGCGCCCCCGAGGGCGCGCTGTACGTCGACGGCGAGCTGGTCGGCTACGTCGAGGTGCGCCGGCTGTGATGTCCTGCGCCCGAGCGGCGATCGCGTGATCGCCGCTCGGGCATGGAAACTCAAGTCGTCGCGCGGTCGTCCGATAAACCGAGTGACTGGCCGTGCCTGCAAGCTGCGGGGCGGCGTTCCACGAGTTCCCGGATCACCGCCATGAGTGCCTTGCCCACCGACACCGCCTTCCGCACGCCCCGCGACGTGGACGGCTGGGTGCGCTACTTCCAGCAGCTCGAGATTCCAGTGCTGGCCAGCACCGCGGCGGCGATCGAGGAGATGCGGCGGGTCGAGGACGACGTCGACGCGCGCATCATCTCCGAGGTCATCGGACGCGATCCGCTGATGACGCTCAAGATGCTGGTGTACGCATCGACGCAAGGTTCGAATCGCCGCCTCACCGACGCCGAGACGGTGGTCGAGGCGCTGGTGCTGATGGGCATCACGCCGTTCTTCCGCACGTTCGGGCCGCAGCCCACGGTCGAGGATCACCTCGCCGGTCACCCCGACGCGCTGGCCGGCCTGCAGCACGTGCTGCTGCGCGCCGACCGCGCCGCGCGCTTCGCCGCCAGCTTCGCGATCCACCGCGCCGACCACGACGCCGTCGTGCTGCACGAGGCCGCACAGCTGCACGACTTCACCGAGATGCTGCTGTGGCTGCACGCGCCAGAGCTCGCGCTCGAGCTGCAGCGCCGCCAGCGCGCCGACTCCACGCTGCGCTCGTGCGCGGTGCAGCGCGAGGTGCTCAACGCCGAGCTGAACGACATCCAGCACGTGCTGATGCAGCTGTGGCGGCTGCCCGAGATCCTGGTGCGCATCACCGACGACAGCCAGGCCGAGAACTCGCAGGTGCGCAACGTGCTGCTCGCGATCCGCCTGGCGCGCCACACGATGAACGGCTGGGACAACGCGGCCCTGCCCGACGACATCCGGGACATCGCCGGGCTGCTGCACCTGTCCATCGAGCCGACGCGCCAGCTGCTGCTGGACATCGACGAGGGATGAGTCAGTAATCGATGCGGCGCCGGATCTCGTTCCAGACTTCCTCGCGCGCCGTCATCGCGATGTGGCCGGTGCCGCGCAGCTGCTTGGCCTCGCTGCCCGGATAGACGCCGGTGGGCGGCGGGTAGACGATCTGGTCGCACTCGCTCCACCAGCTGGTGATGAGGCCAGCCAGGGTGGGCGGCTCCTGCGCGACGAGCGCGGTCATCCACGGGCTGTCGATGCGCATGTCGCGCGCGTTGGGAGTGCGGCCGAGTCCGGCCAGCCAGGTGCCGCGGTGCGGCGTGCCGATGGTGATCAGTCGCGCGGCCTCGCCGGTGCCGTCGCTGCGCTTGTGGGTCGCTCGCGAGCGCAGCCAGGCGCGCGCGACGAGTCCGCCCATGCTGTGGGCCACGATGACCGGCGCGAGCCCCGTCGCGGCCTCGATGCGCCGCACGGCGCGCTCGATCTGCGGCACGTACTCGTCCAGGTTCGCGAACACCGGCTCCAGGCTCACCGCCACGTACGCGCGATCGAGCTTGAGCAGCCGCTTCATCCACGGATTCCAGAGGCCACGGTTGCAGAGGTAGCCGTGGACGAAGACCACGCCGCGCAGGCCGCGGGAGGTCCTGGGCAGGTGATCCTCGACCGCGTTCGAGCGCCAGGGCATGCGCCAGCCGAAGATCGCCGTCGATTCGAACCATTCGCGAATCACGGCGCGCAGCATGTCCCGCCAGCGCGCCTTGGTGGCCGCGTTGCGCGCAGCGACTCGCCGGGCCAGCAGCATCTCCACGGCCAGCAACGTCGGATGCCCGAGCACCAGCACATGGAGCGCGATCCAGCATCCCGCCGTCCAGCCGTCGACGCGCGCCACCGCCAGGACGCCGGCCAGCAAGACGAACCAGGCGACGAAGAGCAGGCGGGCGACGCGGGCGACCATGCCGCGAGTATCACGCAGCACCGTCGGCCCCGCCATGACAGGCCGGCGCGCTGCCGCGGGCTGATACGCTTGTGCGGATGAGCGACATCGCCACCCGCATCCTGCAGTCGCTGGCCGCCGTCGACGTCGAGCGCCGCAGGCGCGCGGCCATGCCGGCGCTGGCCGCCCGGGTCGACGCCTTGAAGGCCTACCAGCAGAAGCGCTTCGCGTGCACGCACGCGAGCCTGCTCGCGCATCCGCGCTACGGACGCGCGGCCAACTTCTTCCTCAACGAACTGTACGGTCCGCAGGACTTCACGCAGCGCGACGCCCAGTTCAGCCGCATCGTGCCGGCGCTGGTGCGGCTGTTTCCGGCCGACACCGTCGCCACGGTCGAGTCCCTGGCCGCGGTGCATGCGTTGTCCGAACGCCTCGACACCGCGATGGCCACCCACCACGACGACGCGCCGCCGACGCGGGCGAGCTACGTCGCCGCGTGGCAGGCCACCGGCGAGCCCGCCGCGCGCACGCGCCAGATCGAGCTGGTGATGCGCGTCGGCGCGGCGCTGGATCGGCACACCCGCAGCTTCGTGCTGCGCGCCAGCCTGAAGGCGATGCGCGGTCCGGCGCGCGCCGCGGGCATGGGCGCGCTGCAGGCGTTCCTCGAGGCCGGCTTCGACGCGTTCGGTGCGATGGGCGGCGCGCGGGACTTCCTCGCGAGCATCCAGGCACGCGAGAACGCGCTCGCGACGCGGCTGTTCGACCCTGCCGCTGTCGCGGCCGCGACAGGTGCACTCGCGCCGGAGGACGTCCTGAACCAGCTGCCATAGCCGGTTTCCCCGTGGCGCGGTCTTCGCCCGCTGGATCACAATGGCAGACCATGACCGATGCTCTTGCCACCTCCGCTCCCGCCACGTCCACCGCGCGTCCCTGGCTGACGCACTATCCGCCCGGCGTGCCGGGCGATGTGGCGGTGGACACCTATTCGTCGCTGGTTCCGCTGCTCGAGGAGTCGTGGAGCACCCACGCGAAGCGCGACGCCGCCGCATGCATGGGCGTGCGCTTCACCTACGCGGAGATCGACGAACGCTCGAAGGCGCTCGGCGTGTGGCTGCAGTCGCAGGGCATCCAGCGCGGCGACCGCGTCGCGGTGATGATGCCGAACGTGCCCCAGTACCTGGTCGCGATCGGCGCCGTGCTGCGCGTGGGCGGCGTGGTCGTCAACGTCAACCCGCTCTACACGGCGCGCGAGCTGCAGCACCAGCTGGCCGATTCCGGCGCGACCGTCATCGTCGTGCTCGAGAACTTCGCGCACACGCTGGAAACCGTCATCGCCAGGACCGACCTCAAGCACGTGGTGCTGGCGGCGATGGGCGACATGCTGGGCTTCGGCAAGGGGGCGCTGGTCAACTTCGTGCTGCGCCACGTCAAGAAGATGGTGCCCGAGTTCCGCCTGCCGCAGGACGGCGGCCGCAGCGTCACGCGCTTCAACGCGGCCATCGCGCAGGGCGCCCGCGGCGCGCTGAGGCCGGTGGCGCTGTCCGGCGACGACATCGCGTTCCTGCAGTACACGGGCGGCACGACGGGCGTGTCCAAGGGTGCGACGCTGCTGCATCGCAACGTCGTCGCCAACATCCTGCAGAGCGAGGCCTGGTTCAAGCCGATGTTCGACCAGCTCGGCGACAAGCCGCTGTCCATCGTCTGCGCGCTGCCGCTCTATCACATCTACGCGCTGACCATCTGCTACATGTTCGGCGCGCGCCTGGGCGCGATGAACCTGCTGGTGCCCAACCCGCGCGACATCCCCGGCTTCATCAAGACGCTCAAGGCCTACAAGGTCAACATGTTCCCGGCGGTCAACACGCTGTTCAACGCCCTGGCCAACGAGCCGGAGTTCGCCAAGCTCGACTTCTCCGAGCTCGTCATCTCGAACGGCGGCGGCATGGCCGTGCAGCAGGCGACGGCGGAGCGCTGGCTCCGGATCACGGGCTGCCCGGTGGTCGAAGGCTACGGACTGTCGGAGACGTCGCCGGTGGCCACGAGCAACCGCCTCGACAAGCGCGAGTTCACCGGCACGATCGGCCTGCCGATCCCGTCCACCGACATCGCGATCCGCGACGACGACGGCGCCGACGTGCCGTTCGGCACCGCCGGCGAGATCTGCATCCGCGGGCCGCAGGTGATGGCCGGCTACTGGAAGCGCCCGGACGAGACGGCCAAGGTGATGACGGACGACGGATTCTTCCGCTCCGGGGACATCGGCATCATGGACGAGCAGGGTTATGTGCGGATCGTCGATCGCAAGAAGGACATGATCCTGGTGTCGGGCTTCAACGTCTATCCGAACGAGATCGAGCAGGTCGTCAACCTGCATCCGGGAGTGCTGGAGTGCGCGGCGATCGGCGTTCCGGACGAACGATCCGGCGAAGCCGTGAAGTTGTTCGTCATTCGTCGCGATCCGGCACTTGCCGAAGAGGATATTGCGGCGTATTGCCGCGAGAATTTCACGGCATACAAGCGTCCGAAGGTGATCGAGTTCCGTGACGAACTGCCGAAATCCAACGTCGGCAAGATCCTGCGGCGAGAGTTGCGCTCACCATCTTCCTGAAGGGTTCCGTCAGCACCGTGCCAGCCGTCGCGCCGCCAGCTTCCACCACTGCCGCGATGCCTGGACGCGAGTCCGGCGCTTCGGGACAGGTCGCGTCCGCGATGCTCGACACCCTGGGACTGACGGTGCTCGAGCGCGGCTGGCTGTCGGCCAACCAGGCCGTCTTCCGCGCGCACGGCGCGACGCCGGCGACCGTGGTCGACACCGGCTTCTGCCGCCATGCCGAGCAGACGCTGGCGTTGATCGACCAGGCTCTTGGCGGCGAGCCGGTCGGGCGCATCGTCAACACCCACCTTCATTCCGACCATTGCGGCGGCAACGAGGCCTTGCAACGCCGTGGAGACATCGAGACCTGGATTCCCGCGTCCAGCATGCTGGCCGTCAAGCGTTGGGACGAGGCGGCGCTGACCTATCGCCTCACCGACCAACCGTGCCCGCGCTTCGTCGCCGAACATGCGCTGGTGCCGGGCGAGTGCATCGTGCTCGGCGAGGCGAGCTGGCAGATCCACGCGGCGCCAGGCCACGACATGGACGCCGTGATGCTGTTCGAGCCTCAGACACGCACGCTGATCGCCGGCGACGCCTTGTGGGAGCAGCGTCTGGCGATCATCTTCCCGGAGCTCGTGGGCGAATACGGCTTCGGGCCGGCGCGCGCGACGCTGTCGCTGGTCGAGCGCCTGCAGCCGCGCGCGGTGTTGCCCGGCCATGGGCGGCCATTCGGCGACGTCGCGCAGGCGCTCGCCTCCAGCCGCGAACGCGTCGCCGCCTTCGAGCGCCACCCCGAACGACACGCGCAGCACGCCGCGCGGGCGCTGCTCGTGTTTCACCTGCTGGAGGTGCGTCAGGCGGGCTTCGACGAGTTGGTGGACTGGATGCGGCTGGCACCGATCTACCGCATCGTCGTGCAGCGCGCGGGCCTGGACGAGACGGGGGCGCGCGTTTGGGCCGGCGGCCACGTGAGACGGCTGGTCGACGACGGCGTGCTCGTGCAGCACGGCGACCAGGTGTCCGTTCAGCCACAGGCGCAATAGCGTGCGCGACATGGCAAACTTCGACGACACCACCGTTCCGGGCGAGGATTTCATCGACACGCTCGCGCCCGCACCGCCGATCGCGCCGTCGCTGGACTTGCGCCCGCACGCCGACGCGCCCGATCGCCTGCTGTTCTTCTTCAGCGGCTTCGATCCCAAGAGCGCCACCTTCTACCACCGACTGTTCCGCGCAGGCATTGCCCAGCGCAACGCGGCTCACGACGAGACACTGGCGCTCGGCAAGCGACACCGCATCGGCCGCTGGGCGTCGGTGTGGACGGCGCTGTGGCGCGGGCCCTCGTCGGCGCTTGGCGGACGACCCGTGACCATGCGCACGCGCGTCCACTTCATGCGTTGGGACGACCTGGTGCGGCGCCACTGGCGGCGCACCCCGGCGACGTTGGCGCGGGATTACTGGAATGTCTACGCCAAGGGACTCGCGTCGGGTGCGCTGCATCGCGTGTGGCGCGCCGCCCCCGCGGCATTCTGGCTCGCGATGTTCCCGCTGCTCGTCTGCGCGATGTCTTTCTCGGCAGCGCTGCTGTTCGTCGGCGGGCTGCTGTCGCTGTGGTTGTCCGGCGCTGCGGCGATGGCGTTAGGCGTCGTTGCCGGAACGCTGCTGTGGCGCGTGGCCGCCCATTGGGTCGACTGCGAATGGATGTTGCGCCTCGTGGCGTTCGCCCGCCAGCAGGCGCTCGGGCAACTGCCGGCGGTCGACGCACGGCTCGACGAGATGGCGGCGCGGCTGGTCGAGGTTGTCGAAGCCCGCATGCGCCAACCCGGTGCTGCGCCGTTGAAAGAGATCATGGTGGTCGGCTACAGCTCGGGCAGCATCATGGCAGCGAGCGTTCTCGCGCGCGCGATGCCGAAGCTCGCCGACATCGTCGACAGCCGGCGCACGAACAAGGGCACGACGCTGGCTCTGGTCACGCTGGGCCAGTGCATCCCGATCGCCGCCGAATGGCCGGACGCGCGACGCTTCCGCACCGAGCTCGAGATGCTGGCGGAGAGTTCGTCACTCACCTGGCACGACTACTCGGCCGCCTCCGACCGCGCCGCCTTCTGGCGGACGCCGCCCTGGCCGCAGCCGGCGCTGCTTAAGGGCCACCAGGCCTCACCGCCCTTCAAGGCCGCGTCGGGCGCCCTGCAATTTGCGGCGATGCGCCGTGAAAGGCGTGAAATGCACCTGCAGTACCTGCGGCCCCCGAGGGGACGAGGCAATGCCGACTCGTACGACTTCTTCACAGTGGCGTGCGGGCCACTGACCCTCGCTGAGCGACACGTGCTCGGCGGAACGGCGACCGACCTGCGGGAACGAGCCGCAGCCTGACTGGGTTCGGCGCAGTCGGCGGCAAAGTCGCTGAACCCGACGAGCGGGTCGCAGGGTTCATGCTTTGCAGTGGCTACGCCT
>CAIMXF010000408.1 GCA_903845345.1 uncultured beta proteobacterium | reverse complement strand
GCAGCTCCACCGGGAAGGTGACGGCCACGCGCGGGTCGCCCTGCGCCGCGGCGCGGCGCACGAGGTCCGCATAGATGGTGTCGGCCGTGTCGTGGCGCACCGGCAGCGCGGTGACCTTGTCGAACAGCGCCGCGGCGCGTCCGAACAGCAGCTTCAGGTGGTCGTTGAGCTCCGTCATCGTGCCGACCGTGGAGCGCGAGCTGCGCACCGGGTTGGTCTGGTCGATGGCGATCGCGGGCGGCACGCCCTCCACCTGGTCGACCGCCGGCCGGTCCATGCGGTCGAGGAACTGCCGCGCATAGGCCGAGAACGTCTCGACGTAGCGCCGCTGGCCCTCCGCATACAGCGTGTCGAACACGAGGCTCGACTTGCCCGACCCGCTCGGCCCCGTCACCACGGTGAGCTCGCCGGTGCGGATGTCGAGGTCGAGATTCTTCAGGTTGTGCTGCCGCGCGCCGCGGATGCGGATGAGCCCGCTCATGTGCGTCCTTTGGAGGGTAGGCGGAAGATTCTAGAGGTGTGGGCGGGCAACGCCTGGCATCTTTTTTTGGCCTTGGTTTGTGTGGGATGTTGTTGAAACGAAGCGGGATGGCCGCATCTTCTGGATCACGCGGGGGGGGGGTTTGTGTTCTTGACGCGTACTGGCTGTTGCGGCGTTTGCTGGTAGCGCTTTTTTGGCCGCCGCTGCGCGGCGGGCCACGGCGCCGCAGGCAAACGCCCACCCGCTCAAACGCCGAACAGGCCTCGCAGATAAGGCGTGAGGAACCGCCCGGACGGATCCATCCGCTCACGCAAAGCAAGAAATTCATCCCACCGCGGATAGAGCGACGAAAGCTGCGAAGACCGCAGCGAATGCACCTTCCCCCAATGCGGCCGGCCGCCGTGGTTCAGGCAGATCGCCTGCACCGCCTCGAAGTACCGCTCGAACGGCATGCCCCGGTACTGATGCACCGAGATGTGCACGCTGTCCCGCGCGAAATCGGGACTCAGCCAGATGTCGTCGCCCTTCACCCATCGATATTCCAGCGGGAACATCAGCGGAAACTCGCGCCGCGCGATCAGCGCCTTGATCTCGCGCAACGCGTCGGCGCCCCGCGAAGCCGGCACCGACCACTCCATCTCGTTGAAGCGCACCTGCCGCACCGTCGACAGCATCGACCAGCTCGCATCCACCTGCTCGCCGTGCGAGATCAGCGACGCGCACAGCCGGCTCAACGACGGACACCACGACGGCACCGCCTTGCCGATGTCGCACAGCAGACCGAACGCCTTGTTCTCCAGCAGCACGTCGCTCACCCAGCGCCCGAAGCCCATCGGGTCGACCGGTGCGTCGGTGGTGTTCCACTTCTTCGTCAGCACCGACTCGGTATGCGGCAGCCAGTAGAACTCGAACGAGCGGTTGGCCGCGACGAGCGCGTCGGCCTGTGCGAGGCATTCCTCCAGGTCCATCCTGTCGCGCTCCAGCCGCAGCCGGAACGCCGGCACCAGCCGCAGGCTGACCTCGGTCAGCACGCCCAGGCTGCCCAGGCCGATGCGGCCGCCGGCGAACAGCTCTGGATTCTCTTCGGGCGACGCGATCACCTCGCGGCCGTCGGCCGTGAGGAACTTCAGCGCCGCGATCTGCGTGGCCAGGTTGCCGAAGCCCAGGCCCGTGCCGTGCGTGCCGGTGCTGGTGGCGCCGGCGATGGATTGCACGTTGATGTCGCCGAGGTTCTCCATCGCGAGCCCGCGCTGCGCGAGCGCGGCGCCGAGCGCGTGGAGCCGCGTGCCGGCGTGCACGCGCGCGACGTTGGTCGCGGCGTCGACGTCGATGACGCCTTGCAGCTTGTCGAGAGAAACGATCACCCCGTCGCTGGCCACCAGCGGACTGAACGAGTGGCCGGCGCCCGCCATGCGCACCGCCTTGCCGTCGCGCGCCGCGTCGGCCAGCACCTGCGCCAGTTGCTCGCCGCTGCCCGGCGTGAGCACCGGCGTGCGCGGACATTCGACATACCCCGACCAGTTCTTCCACATCGTCGTTTCAGCCTCGTGTTCGGTTCAGAGGAAGCACTTGCCGTCGCCGCGATACGTGGCGACCTTGTCGACCACCGCACCGCCCTCGATCAGCAGCAACTCGTTGAAGCGCTCGCACAGCTCGCCCGCCTTCGCATGGCGGAACAGCAGCGGGTCGCCCGGCTCGAGCGCCACACCCGCGGGCACGCGCACGGGCGTCTGCACCTCGCCCGCGCCTTCGGTGCCGATCAGCGCGCAGCCCTCCGGCAACCACGGCCTGGGCATGCGGTCGACGCCGCCCGGGCCCGACGCCGGATACCCGCCGCCGGCGCAGGTGACGATGCCCGGCGCGGGCGCGCGCGTGACCGCCACCGCGAAGCCCGCAGCCGGACGGCCGCGGAACGCGCGGTAGTGGTCGAACAGCGTCGGCACGTACAAGCCCGAGCCGGCCGCCAGCTCGGTGACGCTCGCGTCGTTGCGGGTGCTCTCGAAGCTGCCGGTGCCGCCGCCGTTGACCAGGCGCAGCGCGTGTCCGGCCGCGGCGAGCGCGGCGACCGTCGCACGGCGGCGTTCGTTGACCGCGGGGATCGAGCGGCGCTTCAGCAACCGGATCAGTGCGTTCTTCGCGCCCTGCCCGGGCACGTCGTCCATCAGCCCGGCGATCTGGCTCTCGTAGCCCATCAGGCCGTCGAGCCGCAGCGACGGATGGCGCGCGATCTCCGCGGCGAGGGCGAGCGCCGCGCCGGGGCCGTTGATCGGCGAGCGGAACACGCCGAAGTGCAGGCCGGGGAAGTCGGACGACATGTCGAGGTCGATGGCCAGCGGCTGCACCACGCCTTCGAGCCGCGCGATGGCCGCGATGCGCTGCACCTGCGCGGCGGAGTCGACCATCAGCGCGATCGTGCGACCCGCGCGCAGTTGCGCGGCCACGGCGCGCAGGTCGTCGGGCTCGACCGACGGATACGCCACCAGCAGGTCGTCGAAACCCTGCGAGGCCAGCCACGCGGCCTCGGCCGGCGAGTAGCACATCAGGCCGCGGAACGGCGCGCCGCTGGCCAGCACGCGGCGCAGGATCGCCACCGAGCGGACCGACTTCGTCACGAGCCGGATCGGCAGCGTGCCGGCGCGCGCGCGCAGGTCGGCCAGGTTCGCGGCGAGCGCGTCGAGGTCGACGAACGCGGCGGGCAGCCGCTGGCCGGCCAGCGCGTTCCGGTAGAAATCGTAGCCGGGCGTCGTCATGTCTTGTGGGCCTCGAGCGTGGCCACCAGCATGGCCTTGTGGCGGGCGATCAGCTGTTCGCGCAGCGGCGACTCGAGCGCCAGCGCCAGGCGCGCGGCGGCGGCCGTGACTTCGGAAACGAGCAGCGCGAGCGGATAGACGATCTCGCGCTCGTCGCGGCCCAGGATGCGCTGCAGCGGCATCACCAGGAATTCGGCGGTGCTGCGCGTGTCGTCCAGGTCGAGTTCGCGCAGGCCGTGGTCGCTCTGCGCGCCGGCCCACACGGCGAGCGCGTCGGGCTGGTCGCGGTAGTGCGCGAAGTAGGCGTCGACGAGGCGGTTGACCGATTCGGCCACCGGCGGCGCGCCGTCGAACTCGCCGAGCAGGCGCTCCACCTCGTCCTGCAGCAGCAGTCGCACGCGCGCGAGGTTGCGCTTGGCGAGCTCGCGAATGATGTGCGCCTTCGACGGGAAGTACTGGTAGATCGAGCTGATCTGCACCTCCGCGCGGCGCGCGACCTCGCGCATCGCGAGCGCCTCCGCGCCCTGTTCGACGACGAGTTCGAGCGCCACCTCGAGACTCGTCTCGACGCGGTGGCGGCTGCGCTCCTGGCGCGGCTGGCGGCCGGTCTCGGCCGTGCTCTCTCGCGATGGCGTGGAGGGGGTTTCGGTCGGGGTGTTCATGATTGACACATGATCAATGATCACATTATATTGTGATCAACGCTCACATTCAAGCCTTTCGACATGACGGACACCCCGACGCCCGCCAGCCGCCCCGACCTGTCGCTGCGCGCGCTGCTGCGTCTGGCCTGCGCCTACGCGGTGGCCACCAACGGCACCATCCTGATGCCGCTGATCGTGGGCGCGCTGATGCGCCGCTTCGGCGTGGGCGAGGACGCGGCCACCGGCTTCGCCGCCCTCGAGATCGCCGGCATCGCCGTCAGCTGCGCGATCTTTCCGCGCTGGATCGCGCGCATGCCGCGGCGCCTGGCGTGGATCGCGGTGATCGGCACGCTGCTTGCGCAGGCCTCCGGCGCCTGGATGCCCAACCTCGCCGCCGTGGGCGCGGCACGCCTGGTCACCGGGCTGTTCGAGGGCGTGCTGTTCGTCGTGGTCGCGGCGAGCCTGTCCAACCGCGCCGCGGCCGAACGCGCGTGGGGCGTGATCATCCTGGTCTCGGGGGTGCTCGACTGCGCGCTGCTGGTCGCGGCCTACGCGTTGCCGCCGGACTTCGTCAGCCAATGGCTGTTCGTCCTCTTCGCCGTCGCGTTCGCGCTGATCGGCTGGCCGTCGGCCGCGGCGGGCGGCGATGCGGTGCAGACGCTCGCCACGTCCGCGAGCGCGCCGCCCAGGCCGAAGATCCGCTGGAACGTGCTGCTGCCGATCTGGGCCGTGATGATGCTCGTCTACAGCGTGCTGTCGGCGCAATGGGCGCTCGCCGACGTCGTCGGCCACCGGATCGGCCTGCCGCCCGAGCGCATCGGGCCGCTGCTCGCGCTCGTGTCGCTGCTGGGCACGATCGGCGCGCTCGCCGCGTCGCATCGGCGCAGCCATGAGCTGCGCCTGCCCATCCTGTGGGCCGCGCAACTGCTGATGAGTGTCGCAGCGCTGTGGTTCTTCCTCGTGCACGGCGGCGCCGGCTTCTTCGCCGCGCAGCTGTTCGTCTCGTTCGCGTACTACGCGGTCACGCCCTTCCTCACGTCGCGCATCTCCAGCCTCGACGCGGACGGCTCTCTGCTCTCGCGCAGCATCGTCGTCACGTTCGTGGCGGCGTTCATCGGCACCGCGCTGGCGGGCACGGCGCTGACGCAACTGGGCGGGCTCGGCTGCGGACTGGCGCTGGGGGCGTGCGCCGTGGCGGCGATGCCGTTCACGTGGAAGGCGTTCGGACGCGCGGCGGGCTGACGGGCGTTCCCGCGCACGTCGGCGGCCAGGCAACCAGGACCGGACGCTGGCGACACGCGAACGCGGCATCCGGGCAACGCGAAGGTTTCATCTCGCAGCCGAGGCTGCCAGCGCCGCCGGCACGACGTCGGGCGCGGGGTCGAAACCGGCCTTCGCCGCCTCGGCGTCGATGTGCGCGTCCATGTCGCGCGCGCCGGCCAGGTCGGCTCGGGCGCCGGCCGCATCGCCCGACAGGGCCTTCGCCTGCGCCCGCCCGAACAGCGACCAGGGCGATCGAGACCGAAGCGCGATCGCCCGGTCGAACGAATCGACCGCCTGCCTGGGCTTGCCAAGCCGCAGGTAAGTCCAGCCCAGGCTGTCGCGATAGTTCACGTTGTCGCCGTCTTCATCCACGGCGGCCTTGCAGGCCTCCAGCGCGCGATCGAGATCGAGCCGCCGTCGCACGCGCAGCCAGCACTCCGAATTGAGAACGGCGCCGCGGCCGGCATCGTGAGGATGCGTCGACAGCCAGAGGCGCCATTGGCGCAACGCTGCGTCGGGCTCGTCGAGCGAGTCCTGAAGGCCGTCCATCGGCGCCCGCAGGTTCGAATCGGGCGACAGCGTCGCATCCAGCGTGCGCAGGTCGTCGAGCGCGCCGGGGCGATCGACGCTCCCGTTCGCGCGGAGCTGGGCACGCAGCAGAAGCGCGAGGGCGTTCGCGGGGTCGCTTCGGAGAGATTCCTCGACGTCCGCCAGCGCGCCCGCGAAGTCCCTCCTCGACACGCGCAGGCGGGCACGCGCCAGGTGGATGGCCGGGTTGTCGGGCGCCAGCGTCACGGCGCGGTCGAGGTCGACCATCGCCTTGTCGGCCTGGCCACGCGCCAGCTCCGCCTCCCCGGTACGGACGAGCGCGTCGACATCGTCGGCCGAGGGGGCAGCGGGCGCCGCCCCGTAACGCGCCTCGTCGGACGAATCGTCGGCTTGAATGCCGTTGCGCGCAAAGACCACGCCGCCGTTCCAGGTCGCGTAGATCTTGCGCTCGGCCCGCGACACATACATCCGGTGCGACAGGAAGTAGTCGACGCCGAGCAGCATGTCGAAATCGCCGACATCGGCGTCGTTGACCTGCATCACGTTGTTCCTGACGGTCTCGCCGCCGATGGAGACCGTCGCGATCCCGGTCGTCCATGACGCGGCGTGTCCCGCGCCGCCGCCGCCGATGCGGCTTGCAGGCTTCATCGCGGCGTCCGCGATGCCCGCGCGATGCGCCGCGTTGAGCGACAGGCTGGTGATCGCACCGGTGTCCAGCTCCGCACGGACTTCCCGGCCGTCGATGCCGACATCGACGCGCAGGCTGGTGTCGTTGCTCGACGACTGCCGCAGCAGCGGGATCACGTTGACCGGCGTCCGGCCAGCCCAGTAGGGGAAATCCGCGTCGCTGCAGTCCCCCTTCGGGAAGGCCAGCCTCACCACGCCATGGGCAAGGTCGAACTCGTTGTCCGCGATCCTCAGGAAATTTCGGCCCAGCACGCCCATCACGCCGTCGCCCGGTTCGTTCAGGCCGACGATGAATTCGACGTTCGGCACGTCGACGCCGAGCACCTCGACCTTGTCCGCGGTTCCGAGGCGAGCCTCCAGGTCGCCCGTGTAGCCGGACACGACCATCCCGTGCGGCATGCGGCGCGTCTTGAGCTGCAACTGTTTCGCCGCCGCCTCCGTCAGGACGCTGAAGAAGGCGCCGGTGTCGAGCAGCAGCGGCACCTGGATGCCGTTGATGCCCAGCGTCACGATGGGCCGCATGTGCACCATGTGCACGGGCATCGGCACGACCTCGAGTCGGCATCTCTCGGCTCGCGCGACCAGCGGCGTCGAGAGCGCGAGCGCCGCGGCCACCGCCGCCCGGACGCGACCGGGAAGACGGCCTCGGACGTGCGGCTTCCGGCCGTACCAGGCGCGCGCGGCGGCGAAGTCGCGCAGCGTGCGGGAAATCCGGCCGAGCCGGCCGAGCTTGATGTGCGGTGCCATCCAGGGTTCCTTGGCGAAGAGGTGACTGTCGCATCCGCCGCGGCGCGTCCGGGCGCGCCTTCGGCTCGCGATCACTGGCCGTCCAGCGAGGCAGCGAGGCGCTCGAACAACGCGCCGACGCGCGAGTCCTCGACCTTCAGCAGGCGATCGCCGACGTAGATCTCCGTCACGCTCCATCCCGGCACGTCGGTGGGCCGCACGTTGTCGAACAGCCAGCAGCCGCCCGCCTCGGCCACCGCATCGCGCGCCTGCAGCACGGCCTCGGCGGGCGCATCGACGTGGACATGCAGCATGTTGGTCTGCGGCACCTTCGGGTTGACGCGCAGGCGCGCGACGCGTCCCAGTTCGCAGGCGAAGGACAGCGTGCGCCGGTAGAGCGCGGGCATCAGGGCGATGCGCGCGTCGAAGCGCATCGCGGCGGCGGCCACCATCGGGCTCGCGTGGTACAGCGTGCCGCCCATGCGCTTGCGCCACAGCCGCGCTTGCTCGACGAAGGCCGCGTCGCCGGCGAGCAGCGCGCCCGCGAACGCGCCGATGCCCTTGTACAGCGACACGTAGACCGAGTCGAAGCCCGCCGCGATCTCGGCGTACGGCTTCGCGTAGAACGCCGCGCTCTCCCACAGCCGGGCGCCGTCCATGTGCAGCGCGACGCCGCGCGCGCGGGCGGCGGCCTTCAGCGCCTCGAGCTCGTCCCAGGTCGGCAATTGTCCGCCGGCCTCGCGGATCGGCAGCTCGACGATCGCGCAGGCCAGCGGCTGGGCGATCGCCTCGAGATCGGCGGCCGTCATCGGACGCAGCCGGTCGCCGACGGGTACCGCGCGCAGTTGCATCAGCGCGGCGAAGGCCTGCTCCTCGTGATGCGCGAGATGCGACGTGGGATGCAGGCCGAAGCGCGGCAGGCGCGCCGACTCCGTCCAGATGCGCACGGCCGCGAGCTGCGCCATCACGCCGCTGGGCATGAAGG
>CAIMXF010000407.1 GCA_903845345.1 uncultured beta proteobacterium | reverse complement strand
GACCAGGTCGCCCAGAACATCAAGGCCTACGCCAAGCATTCCAACCTGCGCGTGGCCGTCGTCTTCGGCGGCATCGACATGAAGCCGCAGACGCTCGAGCTCAAGGGCGGCGTCGAGGTGCTGATCGCCACGCCGGGCCGCCTGCTCGACCACATCGAGGCCAAAAACTGCGTGCTGAACCAGGTCGAGTACGTCGTGCTCGACGAGGCCGACCGCATGCTCGACATCGGCTTCCTGCCCGATCTGCAGCGCATCCTCAGCTACCTGCCCAAGCAGCGCCAGACGCTGCTGTTCTCGGCCACGTTCTCGCCCGAGATCAAGCGCCTGGCCAACAGCTACCTGCAGGATCCGGTCACCGTGGAGGTGGCGCGCGCGAACGCGACCGCCACCAACGTCGAACAGCGCTTCTACAGCGTCACCGACGACGACAAGCGCAACGTCGTGCGCCAGATCCTGAAGGATCGCGGCATCACGCAGGCGCTGGTGTTCGTCAATTCCAAGCTGGGCGCGGCGCGCCTGGCGCGCACGTTCGAGCGCGACGGCATGCGCACGTCGGCGCTGCACGGCGACAAGTCGCAGGACGAGCGGCTGAAGGCGCTGGCCTCGTTCAAGAAGGGCGAGGTCGACGTGCTGGTGTGCACCGACGTCGCCGCGCGCGGCCTCGACATCGCCGACCTGCCGGCCGTCTTCAACTTCGACGTGCCGTTCAACGCCGAGGACTACGTCCACCGCATCGGCCGCACCGGCCGCGCCGGGGCGTCGGGCCTGGCCGTCACGCTGGTCACGCGCGACGATGCCCGCAACATCTCGGACATCGAGAAGCTGATCCATAAGAAGATCGAGCTGGAGCCGTTCGAGGTGGCCAACGAACGTCCGCCGCGCGCCCCGCGCCGCGAGCTCGACGACGAGCCGCGCCGTCCGCCGCGCCGCGAGTTCGACGACGAGCCACGCCGCGATCCGCCCATCGCGCTGCGCCCGGCCCTGCCGCCGCGCGCGCCGGCGCCGCAGAAGAACCGCGACCCGTTCTTCGACCGCCCGTACGAGGCCAGCGGCAATGCCGCCGACACCAAGCGCGACTGGGAAAAGGCGCCGTCCGCGCCGGTGGGTCGCGCCGCGCTCTCGGCCAGCATCCGGTCGAAGCGCAAGGTGGCCATCCTGCTTGGCGGCGGGACGAAGGTCTGACGTAGAGCTTTTGCGACAAGCTTGCGTCCCCTCGAAGAGCCCGGTGCGCTAGCGCGCCGGGCTTTTTTCAGCTTCGGACGACATGGGGTATCGGGCGGACATTGACGGTCTTCGTGCGATTGCCGTGTTGGCAATCGTTGCGTTCCACTATCGCGTCGGCACGATGTTCGGTGGAGGCTACGTTGGCGTCGACGTCTTCTTCGTCATCTCCGGCTACCTGATTGCCGGCATGATCGCGCGCGATATGGATGCGCGCCAATACAGCGTGCTCGAGTTCTACCAGCGTCGGGCGAGGCGGATTTTCCCGGCGCTGTTCGTTGTCCTGCTGGCGACGTTGATCCTGTCGTGGTTCCTCGGCTTCCCGTCCGAGATCCGCGCAACCGGCGAGGGCGTGGTCGCGTCGTTGTTGTTCGTGTCGAACGTGCATTTCTATCGCACGTCGAGCTATTTCGGAGACCTGCAGGCCTGGAGTCCGGTACTCCACACGTGGTCGCTGTCGATCGAAGAGCAGTTCTACGTCCTGTTTCCCGTGGTTCTGCTGCTCGTCCGGCGCGCGCGGGCACGATGGCGCT
>CAIMXF010000406.1 GCA_903845345.1 uncultured beta proteobacterium | reverse complement strand
CGCGAGTTGGGCAGCACGTGCGGCGACATGCTCATGCTTTCCTGGCCGCCGGCGATCACGATCTCGGCGTCGCCGTCGCGGATCGCCTGCGCCGCCAGCTTCACGGCCTTCAGGCCCGAGCCGCAGACCTTGTTGATGGTCATCGCCGGCACGCCGTGGCCGAGGCCGCCCTTGATGACCGCCTGGCGCGCCGGGTTCTGCCCGGTACCGGCCTGCAGCACCTGGCCCAGGATGACTTCGCTGATCTGCTCGCCGGCGAGCCTGGAGCGGTCCAGCAGCGCCTTCAGCACCGTCGCGCCCAGCTCGGACGCGGGGATGTTGGAGAGCGTGCCGCCGAACTTGCCGACGGCGGTGCGGGCAGCGGCGACGATGACGATGTCGGTGGTCATGAATGTTCTCCTGGTCGAATGATACGGTGTGAGGTATGTCGGGGCCCGTGTCCGATCGAGCGATCGGTCAGGCCTTCTGCCGGACGTAGCGGCCGGGCGCGGGCTCGATCGGCGCGAAGCCGCGGCCGCCGGCGCCCTTGGGGGCGGCGACCTCGCCGCCGCCGAATCCGGCCAGCCAGCGCGACCAGCCGCTCCACCAGCTGCCCGGATGCTCGGTGGCGCCGGCCAGCCACGCGTCGGCCGACACGGCGGGCTTGTCGTTGGTCCAGTGGCTGCGCTTGCCGGACCTGGGCGGATTGATGACGCCGGCGATGTGGCCGGACGCGCCCAGCACGAACCGGTTGTCGCCGCCGAGGATCCTGGTGGACTCCCAGGCGCCCTTCCACGGCACGATGTGATCTTCCCGCGAGCCATAGATGAATGCCGGCGCCTTGATCTGCGACAGATCGAGCCTTTCGCCGCACACCGTCAGCGCACCGGGCTTGCGCAGCGCGTTGTCGAGGTAGGTGTTGCGCAGGTACCAGCAGTACATCGGCCCCGGCATGTTGGTGGCATCGCTGTTCCAGTACAGCAGGTCGAACGCCGGAGGCTTCTCGCCCTTCAGGTAGTTGCCGACGACGTAGTTCCACACCAGGTCGTTGGGCCGCAGGAAGCTGAAGGTGCTGGCGAGTTCGCCGCCCTTGAGCAGCTTCGGGCCGTTGGGCGCGTCGGCGCCGATGGTCATCTCGCGCAGTTGCACCGAGGCCTCGTCGACGAAGATGTCGAGCACGCCGGTGTTGGAGAAATCGAGGAAGGTCGTCAGCAGCGTGACGCTCTCGGCCGGATGCCTGCCGCGCGCCGCGAGCACGCCCAGCCCGGTGGCCAGCAGCGTGCCGCCGACGCAGAAGCCCAGCGTGTTGATCGTCTTCGCGCCGGTGATCTGCTGCACGACCTCGATCGCGCGGATGACCGCGTTCTCGATGTAGTCGTCCCAGGTGCGATCCTGCATCGATTCGTCGGGGTTGCGCCAGCTGATCACGAACGTTCGATGCCCTTCGGACACCGTGTGGCGGATCAGCGAGTTCTCCGGCTGCAGGTCCAGGATGTAGTACTTGTTGATGCACGGCGGCACGAACAGCATCGGCCGCGCATGCACCCGGGGCGTCAGCGGCTTGTACTCGATCAGCTGCAGGTACTCGTTCTCGAAGACGACCGCGCCCTCGGTGGTGGCCACGTTGCGGCCCACCTCGAACACCGACTCGTCGGTCTGCGACAGGTGGCCCTGCTGCACGTCGCTCCACAGGTGCTGCAGGCCTTGCGTGAGGCTCTCGCCGTGCGACTCCATCGCCTTGCGCTGCGCCTCGGGATTGAGCGCGAGGTAGTTCGACGGACTGGCCGCGTCGACGAACTGCTGCACCGCGAATTTCACGCGCAACTTCGTCTTCTCGTCGCCCTGAAGGCTCTCGGCCAGCTGCGTGAGCGTGCGGGCGTTGAGCAGGTACAGCTGCGCGGTGAAGGCCGAGGCCGGGTTCCTGAGCCAGTCCTCGCCCGCGAAGCGGCGATCGCCGATGGGCTTGGGCGCGGCGGGCGCGACATCGCCGCCGACCGGGATCTGGTCGACCGCGCCGTTCCACAGCGTCGCCGCCTGGTTCACATACTGCTCCTGCAGCTCGGACAGCTTCGCCGGGGGCACCTGCAGCCCGCTCAGCGAATTCAGGAAGCCGCCGATCGCCGCACCGAAGGCGTCGGGCCCGTGCGGATGCGCCGCGGTGACCGCCCGCGCCGCGGCGCCCGCGGTGTCCGCCTCGACAGCCCTGTCGGGCGGGACGGCCTGCGTCGTCGCGCGGGGAATCCGCTGGCGCGCGGGGCGTGCGGTCGTCTTGGCGGCCGTCTTGCCGGCGGTGTTGCGGGCCATCTGCTGTCGTCTCCTTCGCCACGCCTCGGGGCCCGGGACTGCGACGCCATCCGGAGATGGATGGGCTGGCGCGTCGGTTCCGGCGTGATCTTTCAATCGCTTTGTAGCGGCACTAGCTTACCGCACGATGAAGACAAACTACCATTGCGCAAGATTGCTTGCCAAACCGCGAACGATGACCCTCTTGAAAGAAGCACGACCGTGTGGATAGTCGCCGTCGGCTGGGCCTATGTCGTGCTGATGATGGTGCTGGTCGAGGCCCTCGGCCCGGACGGCTCCGTGCTCGGCGCCATCGTGACGTTGCTGCTGTACGGCGTGCTGCCGATCGCCATCGTGCTGTACGTCGGCGGGGCTCGCACGCGGGCGCGCGACCGGCGCGCGGCCGAAGCCGCGCAGCCCCGGGCGGCCTCAGGCGACGTCGATCCAGGCGGCGGCGGCCAGGCGGCCGGTGACGCGGTCGCGCCGGTACGAGAAGAACCGTGACGCATCGCTGACGGTGCACAGGCCGCAGCCGGTGACGTCCGTCAATCCGAGCCGGCGCAGCCGTCCTTCGGCCAGCGCGGGCAGGTCGGCGAGCCACTTCGGCACGCCGTCGACCGCCGGCGCCGGCGCGAAGTGGCGCGCCTCGGCGTCGTGGAACGCGGCCGGCACGTCGGCGCCGACCTCGAACTTCGCCGGCCCGATCGACGCGCCCAGCCACGCGACGATGTCGCCCGCGGCCAACGGCACGGCGGCGCGGATGGCGTCGACCGTCGCCTCGAGCACCCCGCCGGCCAGCCCGCGCCAGCCGGCGTGCGCGGCGCCGACGGCGCGGCCGTCGCGGGTGGCCAGCAGCACTGGCAGGCAGTCGGCCACCAGCACCGTGCACGCGATGCCGGGCACCGTGGTGATGCTCGCGTCGGCGCGTTCGATGGGCGCGTCGGGACTCGTGTGCGCCGCGGTCAGGCGGACCACACGCGTGCCGTGCACCTGGTCGAGGAACACCGGCGTGGCGCCCAACGTCGTCGCGAAGCGGCGGCGGTTCTCGGCGACGGCGATCTGGTCGCGCGGGTCGGCCGTCTGCGCCTTCAGGTTCAGCGAGTCGAACGGCGCCGCGCTGACGCCGCCGACGCGCGTGGTCATCAGCGCGCCGGTGCCCCGGGGCCAGCCCGCCGGCTTGAAGAAGGCGTCCAGCGGCAGCGGTTCGACGATCTCGACGGGCATCGCGATCTCATTCGGCGTCGGGACAGGCCGACGGCTGGGTGCTGGAGAAGGCCACGTGTTCCATGCATGCGGCGTGCACGCGCATCACGTGGGGCACGTGGGACAGGTCGCACTTGAAGCGCTGCGCATTGAACACCTGCGGCACCAGCGCGCAGTCGGCCAGGCCGGGCGTCTCGCCGTGGCAGAACGTCGACGGCTGCGCCGCGAGCTGGCGCTCGACCACCTCGAGGCCGCCCTCGATCCAGCGATGGATCCACGCGTTGCGCGCCTCCTCGCTCAGGCCCAGCTCGCCCTTGAGCCAGACCAGCACGCGGGTGTTGTTCAGCGGATGGATCTCGCAGGCGATGTCCTGCGCCAGCGCGCGCACGCGGGCGCGGCCGAGCGCGTCGCGCGGCAGCAGCGGCGGCTCCGGAATCGTCTCGTCGAGGTATTCGATGATGGCCATCGACTGGTGCAGCCTGTGGCCGTCGTCCAGCACCAGCAGCGGCACGAGGCCGGTGCCCGACAGCTCGACGAAGCCGGTCTCGCACTGCTCCTTCTTCACCAGGTGGATCGGCAGGTAGTCGTAGTCGAGACCCTTGAGCGCCAGCGCGATGCGCACGCGCCAGCTGGCCGACGAGCGGAAGTAGTTGTAGAGCTCCATGGTTCCTAGCGAACGG
>CAIMXF010000405.1 GCA_903845345.1 uncultured beta proteobacterium | reverse complement strand
TCGCAGTATTTTTGTCGACAATTTCAAGAATTTGCACCTTCGGAGGGCCGTCGAGCTGAACTTTTGCCGTAGGGAACCCTCGAAAAGGGGCGCCAAACGCCGGATTGACCGACTTGGCGGGCGCATTTTGGTGGCGGAAATCGACCTCGGCCCCCTACAATTCGGTACTCGCCCATTTTTTCGGGCATCTACAGGCAGGCAATGGAAGCGATTCAGACTGTTGTGAACGTGTTCGTGGACTTCTTCTCCAGCGGGCTGCTGCACGCCACGTGGTGGCAGGAGCTCGCCTACACGCTCGTGGTGACCCACATCACGATCGCGGCCGTCACGATCTTCCTGCACCGCTGCCAGGCGCACCGCGCGCTGGACCTGGGCCCGATCCCGTCGCACTTCTTCCGCTTCTGGCTGTGGATGACCACCGGCATGGTCACCAAGGAATGGGCCGCCATCCACCGCAAGCACCACGCCAAGTGCGAGACGGTCGACGATCCGCACAGCCCGGTCACGCGCGGCATCAAGGCGGTGCTGCTGACCGGCGCCGAGATGTACCGCGCCGAGTCGAAGAACAAGGAAACCATCGCCAAGTTCGGCCACGGCACCCCGGACGACTGGATCGAGCGCCACCTGTACAGCCGCTTCCAGTGGCAGGGCGTCGCGCTGATGATGATCATCGACCTGGCGCTGTTCGGCGCCGCCGGCGCCACGATCTGGGCCGTGCAGATGCTGTGGATCCCGATCACCGCCGCCGGCATCATCAACGGCATCGGCCACTACTGGGGCTATCGCAACTTCGAAGCCGTCGACGCGTCGCGCAACATCGTGCCGTGGGGCATCATCATCGGCGGCGAGGAACTGCACAACAACCACCACACGTACCCGACGTCGGCCAAGCTGTCGGTCAAGCCGTTCGAGTTCGACATTGCCTGGGGCTACATCCGCGCGATGGAGATGGTCGGCTGGGCCAAGGTGCGCAAGGTCGCGCCGCAGATGAAGACCGGCGACGTGCGCGCCGTGGCCGACAACGAGACCCTGGAAGCCATCATCTCCAACCGCTACGAAGTGATGGCCAAGTACGCCCGCGAACTGCGCCGTGCCTGCGCCGCCGAGCTGGCCGCGCTGAAGGACAAGGGCGCCGAGCACGCTCCACACGCCGCCAACCTGCGCGTCGCCCGCCGGTGGCTGCACCGCGACGTGGAGAAGATCCCCGGCCACCTGCAAGCCCAGGTCGCCGATGCCGCCGCGTCGTCCGAGAAGCTCGGCAAGCTGGTGGCCATGCGCGAGGAATTGCGCTCGCTCTGGACGCGCACCAACGTGTCGGCCGATCAGGCCGTCGCCGACCTGCAGGCCTGGTGCAAGCAGGCCGAGGAATCCGGCATCGAGGCGCTGCGCGAGTTCTCGCTCAAGCTGCGCGCGGCCAAGGCCTCCTGAGCTTTCGCGCTCCTTCGCAAGGCCCGCTTCGGCGGGCTTTTGCGTTTCTGGCGCCTGCGTTCCTGGGTCCTTCGCTCTGGCGCTGACGGTTCGTCGGCGAAATCCGCAGTTGGTGCCGCCTGGCGGGGCACTCGTCGCAAGGCGATTTGCGGCCCGTCTCGAAGCTCCGATAGTTCACACATCGGATCACGAAACGCCTCCGAATCCCACCACCAGACACCAGGAGCCCACCATGACCAAGACCATCCCCCAAGCCGCCGCCGTCGTCCTTTCCGTCCTCGTGAGCCTGGCGACCGTCGCCGGCGTGGACGGCATCGCGGCCAGGCAATACGCCAAGGCGGATGGTCTGGTCATGGCGTCCTACGGCCAGACGCACGTCGCCATCCAGCACGTGACGATCGTCGGCCATCGCGCCAACGCCTGAACAGTCCCGAGCCTGCCGGCGCTGCCTGAGCGCCGAACCGCTCCTTCACAGCCTCGCGATTTCGCGGGGCTTTTTTGTGTCCGGCGCGGCCGCGCGCGTCGGCGCCAATCCCGACAAGCGCGCTCGGCGGCTCGAAATCCTCGACGGTGGACGACGGGCCGACGTATCATCAACCTTCGTTTGCGAAGAAGGCTGAATTCATTACAGCCGAGCGCGCTTCGTCGACCCTTCGCGCATCATTGCGACAGCGGCTCGGCGACGGAACACCTACCCGGCGCTTCCGAACCGATGGCGAGTCCACGTTTACCGGTGTGAGGCTCGCGTGTCGGGTCGAGCCGCGTCAGTCATCCCCTGACTTCCTCGCAGTTTCTCCAAGTCAGCCAAAGACCGGTTCCCATGCGCTTCGATCTCGTCACCTTGAACCTCGTCCTGGCCATCGCGGAGACGCGCAGCATCACGCGCGGCGCCGAGCGCGAGCACCTGGCGCTCGCGGCCGCGAGCAAGCGGCTGTCGGATCTCGAGGCGCGCCTGGGCGTCGGCCTGTTCGATCGCCGCGCGCGCGGGGTCGACCTCACCGAGGCCGGCCGTGCGCTGGTACGCCATATCCGCACGCTCAACGCGTCGCTGCACGCGCTCGAGAGCGAGGTCGTCGAGTTCTCGCGCGGCATCAAGGGCCACCTGCGCGTCGTCGCCAACGCCGGCGCGATCTCCGAATGCCTGCCGGCCGACCTCGCGGCCTTCGCGCGCGCCCATCCGGGCATCCGCGTGAGCCTCGAGGACCAGACCAGCGCCGACGTGATGCAGGCCGTGGCCGAGGGCCGCGCCGACGTCGGCATCTTCGTCGGGCCCAGCACCGACGCGCGTCTGGCCGCGCGCCACTACAGCACCGGCACGCTGGCCGCGATCGTGCCGGCCGAACACATCCTGGCGCGCCGCGACGCGGTGCCGTTCGACGCCTTGCTCGACTTCGACATCGTCGGCCTGCACGTGGGGGCGTCGGCGCACGAGCTGATGCTCAAGTCGGCCCTCGAGCGCGGGCGCACGCTCAACGCGCGGCTGCAGGTGCGCGGCTTCGACGCCATCGCGCAACTCGTCGCCGCCGGACTCGGCGTGGCGGTGCTGCCGTCCGACACGGCCACGCGCTTCGCCAAGCTGTTCGACATCAAGGTGCTCACCCTCGAGGAACCCTGGGCCCGCCGCGACTATCTGCTCGCCACGCGCGTGAGCGACTCTCTGCCGGCCGCCGTGCAGCGTTTCGTCGACGCGCTGTGTCCGCCGCCCGTTGCCCCCGCCGTGCCCGCGCCCGTCGCGTTGCGCGCGCGCGAGGCCTCCGCCATCTGAAAGGCTTCGTCATGAAGAATGCTGTGTCATCCCGTTTGCGGGCCGCGCGCCGGGCCGCCCCAAGAAGGCCCGCAGTCCCCTCGGGGGACGGAGCGCCGTACTCGGCGCGGGAGGGGCTCCAATGACAGCCCGCACTCTCTACGACAAGCTCTGGGACGACCACGTCCTGCACACCGAGGAAGACGGCACCTCTGTCCTGTACATCGACCGCCACCTGCTGCACGAGGTCACGAGCCCGCAGGCGTTCGAGGGGCTGGACATCGCCGGACGCAAGGTGTGGCGGCTGTCGGCCAACCTCGCGGTGAGCGACCACAACGTGCCGACCACCGATCGCCGCGGCGGCATCGCCGACCCGACGTCGAAGCTGCAGGTCGACACCCTCGACGCGAACTGCGACCGCCTGGGCGTGACGCAGTTCAAGATGAACGACAAGCGCCAGGGCATCGTGCACGTGATCGGGCCGGAACAGGGCGCCACGCTGCCTGGCATGACGGTGGTCTGCGGCGACAGCCACACCTCCACGCACGGCGCGTTCGGCGCCCTGGCGCACGGCATCGGCACCAGCGAGGTGGAGCACGTGCTCGCCACGCAGACGCTGCTCGCGAAGAAGGCGAAGAACCTGCTGGTGCGCGTCGAAGGCACGTTGCCGCGCGGCTGCAGCGCCAAGGACATCGTGCTGGCCGTCATCGGCAAGATCGGCACGGCCGGCGGCACGGGCTACACCATCGAGTTCGGCGGCTCGGGCATCCGCGCGCTGTCGATGGAAGGCCGCATGACGGTGTGCAACATGGCCATCGAGGCGGGCGCGCGCGCCGGCCTGGTGGCGGTGGACGACACCACGATCGCCTACGTCAAGGGCCGCCCATACTCGCCGAACGGCGTCGAATGGGACCAGGCCGTCGCGCAGTGGCGCCAGTTGCACTCGGACGCCGGCGCGCACTTCGACCGCGTCGTCGCCATCGATGCCGCCACGATACGCCCGCAGGTCACCTGGGGCACGTCGCCCGAGATGGTGCTGTCGATCGAGGATCGCGTGCCCGACCCCGAGTGCGAGAAGGACGACGTCAAGCGCAGCGCGATGGAGCGAGCACTGACGTACATGGCTCTGGAACCGAACAAGGCCATCGCCGACATCCGCATCGACAAGGTCTTCATCGGCTCGTGCACCAACAGCCGAATCGAGGACCTGCGCGATGCGGCGGCGGTCGTGCGCAAGGTCGGCGGACGCATCGCGAGCAACGTGCGGCTCGCGCTGGTCGTGCCGGGGTCCGGTCTCGTGAAGGAGCAGGCCGAGCGCGAAGGGCTTGACGAAGTCTTCCGCGCGGCCGGCTTCGAATGGCGCGAGCCGGGCTGCTCGATGTGCCTGGCGATGAACGCCGACCGGCTCGAACCGGGCGAGCGCTGCGCGTCCACCAGCAACCGCAACTTCGAAGGCCGGCAGGGCGCTGGCGGCCGCACGCACCTGGTCAGCCCGGCGATGGCCGCGGCCGCCGCGCTGCATGGTCACTTCGTCGACGCCCGACGTTTCATTTGAAGCCCGTTTGAAAATCGAGATCACGCCATGCAAGCCTTCACGTTGCACACGGGCCTCGTCGCCCCGATGAACCGCGAGAACGTCGACACCGACGCGATCATTCCCAAGCAGTTCCTGAAGTCCATCCAGCGCACCGGCTTCGGCCCGAACCTGTTCGACGAGTGGCGCTACCTGGACCCGGGCGAGCCCGGCCAGGATCCGGCCTCGCGCCAGCCCAATCCGGATTTCGTGCTGAACCAGCCGCGCTACGCGGGGGCGTCGGTGCTGCTCGCGCGCCGCAACTTCGGCTGCGGCTCCAGCCGCGAACACGCGCCTTGGGCGCTCGACCAGTACGGCTTCCGCGCGATCATCGCGCCGAGCTACGCCGACATCTTCTTCACCAACTGCTTCAAGAGCGGCCTGCTGCCGATCGTGCTGGCGGAGTCGGTGGTGTCGCAGCTGTTCGACGAGGTCGCCGCATTCCCCGGCTACCGCCTCACGATCGACCTGCCGCGCCAGGTCGTCGCCAAGCCGGACGGCGCCGAGATCCCGTTCGACGTGCAGCCGTTCCGCAAGTACTGCCTGGTCAATGGCTTCGACGACATCGGGCTGACGCTGCGCCACGCCGACAAGATCCGCAGCTTCGAGGCCGAGCGGATCGCGAAGATGCCGTGGCTTGCCAATCGACTGGTCGGCTGACGGCGATGGCTCTGCCGCGCGCGCTGCACCTGCGCCGTCGTTTCCAGCGTGTCGTGCTGGCGCGGCCGTGGCTGACCTTCGTCGTCCTCGGCCTTGCGTTCTTCTGCTTCGGCATGGTGACGCTGAACCTGCTGCACCTGGTGCGCGCCAACGCGGAGCTCATCATCGACAACGGCGTCATGGCGCTCGTCGACGGCGGTGCGCGCCAGCTGGCCGAGCTGATCGCCAACGGCTATGTCGCGATGCTGGCCTACGTCGTCATGAAGACCTGCGAGCACGCGCTGTCGCACTGGCTCGCCGACACCTCTGCCTTCGCGCCGTCCACCGTCGACGATGATGTGCGTGCGCCCTCCGATTCCAAACACCCGCACTGACATGAAGATCGCAATCCTCCCCGGCGACGGCATCGGCCCCGAGATCATCGACGAGGCCGTCAAGGTGCTCCACGCGCTCGAGCTGCCGTTCGAGATGGTGTCCGCCGACGTCGGCGGCACCGCGTATGCCCACCACGGCCACCCGCTGCCCGAGGCCACGCTGGCGCTGGCCAAGGCGGCCGACGCCGTGCTGTTCGGCGCGGTCGGCGACTTCAAGTACGACAGGCTCGAGCGCCACCTGCGCCCCGAGCAGGCGATCCTGGGCCTGCGCAAGAACCTGCAGCTGTTCGCCAACCTGCGCCCGGCGATCTGCCATCCGCAGCTGACGCACGCCTCCAGCCTGAAGCCGGAGCTGGTGTCGGGGCTGGATATCCTGATCATCCGCGAGCTCACCGGCGACATCTACTTCGGCCAGCCGCGCGGCCGCCGCGTCGCGGTCGACGGCCACTTCCCCGGCGCCGACGAAGCCTTCGACACGATGCGTTACAGCCGCCCCGAGATCGAACGCATCGCGCACGTCGCGTTCCAGGCGGCGCGCAAGCGCGGCAAGCGCGTGACCAGCGTCGACAAGGCCAACGTGCTGGAGACCTTCCAGTTCTGGCGCGACGTCGTCACCGAGGTGCACGCGCAGTATCCGGACGTCGAGCTCGACCACATGTACGTCGACAACGCCGCGATGCAGCTGGTCAAGGCGCCCAAGAAGCTCGACGTGGTCGTCACCGGCAACATGTTCGGCGACATCCTGTCCGACGAGGCCGCGATGCTGACCG
>CAIMXF010000404.1 GCA_903845345.1 uncultured beta proteobacterium | reverse complement strand
TGAACAACTCAGAAAAATTAGCTAGTCAAGGCGATCCCGATCTGCCGGGCCAGCGCCTCTGCGACATGTCTCCCAGAGCAGACCATTGAGCGACTGCTATTTGCCGTCGAATTCAGCTCAGCCAAGGTCGCAGATGGGTCGAAACCAGCAGCCGTGCCCCCAGTGCTTCGACCTCCGATCCACCGCATCGACCCGGCACCGACCCACCACCGACGCCGAGCCGAACGCCTGTGAGCCCCTCTACGGCTTCACGAACTTCAACACGAACTCGTCCTTGGGCTGCGGCGGGTTGGGCTCGTTCTTGTCGCGCGGGTCGTTCGGGTTGCGCAGGAAATCGCCTTCGGCGACCAGCCTGAAGCCGGCGGCTTCGACCTCCTTGCGCAGGAACGACTCCTCGATGCGGTGCAGCGTGCCCGACTCGGAGATCCCGGTGCCGGGACGGCCCGCATGGTCGGCGATCACGTAGTAGCCGCCGTGCTTCAGGCCCTCGAAGATCGAGCGGTTGGTCGACGCGCGGTCGGTGCCCAGCCAGCCGAGATCGTGGTAGTTGAACATCAGCGTGACGAGATCCAGCTTGCCGATTGCTTCGGGCGGCACCGGGTTGTCGAAGGGCAGGGCGACGAAGGCGATGGGCGCGGCGGCGATGCCGGCGGCCTTCATCGCGGCGCCGCGGTCGGCGAGCATGTCGGCGGCGGTGCGCGAAGCGGGCGCGGGCGCGGGCGCCGCGGCCGGCGTCATCGCGCCGCTTTCGGGCGCGGCCGGCCTGGGTGGCGTGGCGCTCGGATTGCGCGGGCGGCTCTGGCCGTAGACGAGGCCGGACGGGCCGATCGCGCGGGCCAGCAACTCGGTCGTGTAGCCGCCGCCGGTGAACACGTCGAGCGCCGTCCAGCCGGGCTCGATGCCGATGAACGTCAGCAGCTCGACGGGGTGGCGGCGGAGGTCGTTGGTGCGGTCGGCGGCGCTGCGGTCGGGGCTGTCGACGATCGCCTGGATCCGGGCGCGCGACAGCGCCGCGAGCGGCGGCGTGGTCACCGTCGAGGTGGCGGTCGACGAACTGGTCGTGGTGACCGGCACCATCACGGGCGGCTTGTCGGCGGCGCAGCCGAGCAGGCCGGCCGTGGCGAGCAGCGCGAGCGTGGCGGCGATGGGCAGGTGTCTGTGGTTCATGGCTTGTCTCGTCGTTGTCATGGGTGCGGGCGATGTTGCCAGAGCAGGGCGCGTGCCTTGCTCGCGGGAGCCCCCACTGCCGTGTCGAGCGGTCGCAGGCTCGCCACCTGAGCCCGGATGCCTTGAGAATGCGGTCCCGGGCACCATCTGCCCCACTCACATGCCGCTGCAGGATTTCCACCCCGCCGTCGCGCGCTGGTTCGAGCGCCGGTTCGGCGCGCCCACCGCCGCGCAGGCCGCGGCGTGGCCGCACATCCGCACGGGCCGCGATACGCTGGTGGCCGCGCCCACCGGCTCGGGCAAGACGCTCACGGCCTTCCTGGCCGCGCTGGACGACCTGGTGCGCCGCGGCGTGGCGGGCGAACTGCCGGACGAGACCGCCGTCGTCTACGTCTCGCCGTTGAAGGCGCTGTCCAACGACATCCGGGCCAACCTCGACGAGCCGCTGGCGGGCATCCGCGCCGAGCTGGCCGGGATGGGCCTGCCCGACGTCGACATCCGCACCGCCGTGCGCACCGGCGACACGCCGCAGCGCGAGCGCCAGCAGGCGATGCGGCGGCCGCCGCACATCCTGGTGACGACGCCCGAGTCGCTGTATGTGCTGCTCGGTTCGCTGTCGGGCCGGCGCATGCTGGCGACGGTGCGCACCGTGATCGTCGACGAGATCCACGCGCTGGCCGCGAACAAGCGCGGCAGCCATCTCGCGCTGTCGCTGGAGCGGCTGCAATGCGTGGTCGACCAGCCGCCGTGTCCCAAAGAGCCCGACGAGGACGGCGTGATGCCCGATCCGAAGGCGGTGCAGGCGCGCGCGCAGCCGCGCCGCGTCACGCGCATCGGGCTGTCGGCGACGCAGAAACCCATCGACGAGGTCGCGCGCTTCCTGGTCGGCGCCGGTCGCGTCGTCGACGCCGTGGCGCAGTGCGAGATCGTCGATATCGGCTACAGGAAGCAGCGCGACCTTGCGCTCGAGGTGCCGCCGACGCCGCTGGCGGCGGTGATGTCCAACGACCAGTGGGAGCAGGTCTACGAGCGCATCGTGCAGCTCGTCGCGACGCATCGCACCACGCTGGTCTTCGTCAACACGCGCCGCATGGCCGAGCGCGCGGCGCGCCACCTGGCCGACCTGCTGGGCAAGGAATTCGTCGCCGCGCACCACGGCAGCCTGGCGCGCGAGCTGCGGCTCGACGCCGAGCAGCGCCTCAAGCGCGGCGCGCTGAAGGTGCTGGTGGCCACGGCGTCGCTGGAGCTGGGGCTGGACATCGGCGACGTCGACCTCGTCTGCCAGCTCGGCTCGCCGAAGTCGATCGCCGCGTTCCTGCAGCGTGCCGGCCGCGCCGGCCACGCGGTGGGCGGCACGCCCAAGGCGCGGCTGTTCCCGCAGTCGCGCGACGAGCTGGTCGAATGCGCCGCGCTGCTCGACGCCATCCACCGCGGCGAGCTCGACACGCTGCACGTGCCGCCGATGCCGCTGGACGTGCTCGCGCAGCAGATCGTCGCCGAGACCGCCTGCCGCGACTGGGACGAGGACGCGCTGTTCGACCTGATGCGCCGCGCCTGGCCCTACGCCGCGTTGCCGCGCGAGCGCTTCGACGCCGTGCTGCGCATGCTGGCCGACGGCTACGCCACGCGCCAGGGCCCGCGCGGCGCGTACCTGCATCGCGACGCCGTGCACCACGAGCTGCGCGAGCGCCGCGGCGCTCGCATGACCGCGCTCACCTCGGGCGGCACCATTCCCGAGACCGGCGACTACACCGTGATGCTGGAGCCGCAGTCCGACCGCATCGGCACCGTCAACGAGGACTTCGCCGTCGAGAGCCTGGCCGGCGACATCTTCCAGCTGGGCAATACCAGCTACCGTATCCTGAAGATCGAGCCGGGCCGCGTGCGCGTGGAGGACGCCAAGGGCGCGCCGCCCAACATCCCGTTCTGGCTGGGCGAGGCGCCGGGGCGCAGCGACGAGCTGTCGTTCGCGGTGTCGCGGCTGCGCGCGGAGGTCGGCGACAACGTCAGCCGCGACGGCGCCGCGGCCGCGATCGCCGCGCTGGTCGAGCAGACCGGCCACGGCATCGACGCCGAGGCCGCGCGCCAGATCGTCGACCACCTCGCCAGCGCGCAGGCCGTGCTCGGCGCGCTGCCGACGCAGACGCGCATCGTGATGGAGCGCTTCTTCGACCAGTCCGGCGGCATGCAGCTGGTGATCCATTCGCCGTTCGGCAGCCGCGTCAACCGCGCCTGGGGGCTGGCGCTGCGCAAGCGCTTCTGCCGCCAGTTCAACTTCGAGCTGCAGGCGGCGGCGACCGAGGACGCGATCGTGTTGTCGCTGTCCACCAGCCACAGCTTTCCGCTGGACGAGGTGGCGCGCTACCTGCGCTCGGCCACGGCGCTGGACGTGCTGATCCAGGCGCTGCTCGACGCGCCGCTGTTCGCCGTGCGCTGGCGCTGGAATGCGACCACGGCGCTCGCGCTGCCGCGCTTCGTCGGCGGCCGCAAGGTGGCGCCGCAGCTGCAGCGCATGAAGTCGGAAGACCTGCTGGCGTCGGTGTTCCCCGACCAGCTGGCCTGCGCCGAGAACATCGCCGGCGACCGCGACGTGCCCGACCATCCGCTGGTGTCGCAGACGATGCACGACTGCCTGCACGAGGCGATGGACGCCGAGGGCTGGCTGGCGGTGCTGCGCGGCATCGAGTCGGGCGCGATCGAGGTGATCGCGCGCGACCTGCCGGCGCCGTCGCCGCTCGCGGCCGAGGCGCTCAACGCGCGGCCGTATGCGTATCTCGACGACGCGCCGATCGAGGAGCGCCGCACGCAGGCCGTGCAGAACCGCCGCTTCGGCAATGATCTGGGAAGCAGCGACGACGTCGACGCGATGGGCGCGCTCGACCCCGACGCCATCGCCGGCGTGCGCGAGGAGGCCTGGCCGCGCGCGCGCAGCGCCGACGAGGTGCACGAGGCCTTGATGACGCTGGGCGCGATCACCGCGGCGGAGGCGCACGCGAACGAGCACTGGGACGCCGCGTTGGCGATGCTCGCCAAGAGCGGTCGCGCGACGACGCTGGTGGCCGGGGACGCCAGCCTGTGGGTCGCGGCGGAACGCCTCGCGGCGATGCGCCAGCTCTATCCACGCGTCGTGCCGCAGCCGGAGATCGCGTCGCCACAAGGCTACGAAGCGGGCTTCGAGTCCCCTGAAGAAGCACTGCGCGAACTGCTGCGTGCCCGGCTCGGCGGGCTCGGGCCCGTGACCGTCGACGAACTCGTCCTGCAACTGGAGCTGCCTCGCACCGAGATCGAGTTCGCGCTGGCCGCGCTGCAGACCGAGGGCACCGTGTTCCAGGGCCACGTCACGCCGGGGCGGCCCGACGTCGAATGGTGCGAGCGCCACCTGCTCGCGCGCATCCATCGCTACACGTTGAAGCGGCTGCGGCGCGAGATCGAGCCGGTCGAGCCGCGCGACTTCGTGCGCTTCCTGTTCGAGTGGCAGCACGTGGCGAGCACCTCGCGCGTGAGCGGGCCCGAGGCCTTGCCCGCCGTGCTGGCGCAGCTCGAAGGCTTCGAGGCGCCGGCGTCGCTGTGGGAGGCCGAGGTGCTGCCGGCGCGCGTGAAGGACTACGCGTCGTCGTGTCTGGACGATCTCTGCACCTCGGGCCGCACGATGTGGACGCGGCTGCGGCCGCTGGCCGGCGGCACCCAGGGCGGGGGGCGCTCGTCGCTGCGCACCACGCCCATCCTGCTGCTGCCGCGGCGCGCGGCGCCGACCTGGTCGCGCCTCGCAGCGGCCTCGTCGTCATCGCCGGGCGAAGAACCGCTGGGCGGCCGCGCGCAGCGCGTGTTCGATTTCGTCGAAGCCAACGGCGCGTCGTTCTTCGACGAGATCGCCGACGGCGCGCGCCTGCTGCGCGCCGAACTGGAGGACGCGCTGGCCGAGCTGGTGGTGCGCGGACGCGCGAGTTGCGACAGCTATGCCGGCCTGCGCGCGCTGCTGGTGCCCGCGGCCAGGCGCGCGACGGCGGCGTCGCGCTCGCGGCGGCGCGTCGCGTTGTTCGGCATCGAGGACGCGGGGCGCTGGAATGTGATTCGAGCGCCTGCCGCGAGCGTGGCGCAGTCGACGGTGCAAGGTTCGACGCGGGCGCACGATGGCCAGGTCGCGGCCGAGTCCATCGAGCATGTCGCGCGCACGCTGCTGCGCCGCTACGGCGTCGTGTGCTTCCAGTTGCTCGAACGCGAGGCCGCGTGGCTGCCGCCGTGGCGAGAACTGGTGCGCGTCTGTCGGCGGCTCGAGGCGCGCGGCGAGATCCGCGGCGGCCGCTTCATCGCCGGCGTGACGGGCGAGCAGTTCGCGCTGCCCGACGCCATCGCGACGATGCGCGCGGTACGCCGCCAGCCGCCGGACGACGCGATGGTGTGCCTGTCGGCGTCCGACCCGGCCAACCTGCTGGGCACCGTGCTCGCCGGCCCCAGGGTGCCGCGCCTGGCCGGCTCGCGCGTGCTGTACCGCGACGGCCTCGCGATCGGCACCAGCATCAGCGGCCAGATCGAGCTGCTGGTGCCGCTCGATCCCGCCCAGGCGCGCGCCGCGACGCGCGCGCTGGCGCTCGATCCGCAGGTGCGGTTCATGGAGCCCGAGGGCGTGCCGTTCGGCGACGTGGTGCGGCCGCCGGCCTGAGCCTCCTGCGGCGGCGTCGCCGGGTTTCGCCCCGCCGAGTTGCCCTGCCACTCCGCAACGTTGCCTCTTCGAGGGGCAAATTTCCTGCTCGAACGGGCAACGTTCGGCCATCGAGGGGCATCGCTGCCCCTGCGACGGGGAAATTTGCCGTCCAGCGCGGGAAAATTCCGTCTCGCAGGCGCACATTTGCCGCCGCAGGGGGCATCAATGCCGCTTCGCAAGGCAAATTTCCCCCGCCGAAGGGGAATTTGCAGCCGGCTCTGGCAATTCCGCGCACAAGGGACGGCGCACTTCGGCACCAGCGCGCCGGCCGTGGCATTCGGCGGCGAGCCGATCGGCAGCGACGGCTCGTTCATGAAGCACGCGCCACCCACGCACGGGCGGCGTCAGGCGCGAGGCGGTCGCCGAGGCCCTGTTGCCCGGCCGCCCGGGCAACCCGTCGGCTCCGAATCTCCCGCAGCGCATGCCGCCATGGGGCGGTGAGAATTCGGTGCGCCAACTCATTTATGCGCCAGCTCTAAATAAATTAGCCGCCCTTGCCGATACAGCAGCTGAGCTAACAATGGGATTCCACCATGGGCTACTTGAACCATATCCGCATCGGCAGACGACTTTTCACCGCCTTCTGCGTCTGTGTCCTGCTTCTATGCGCGGTGGCGACGATCGCCGTGACTTCCATCCGCACGATCAATGAGTCCTTGCACGTCGTCACGGACGACAGCTACGTGAAGGTTCGCATGGTCCTGGGCATCAAGGAAGCCCTCGCCAAGCAGATGCGCCTGGCCGGCACGGCGGCGATGTCCGACGACCTGGCCACTCGCGCGAGCGCCTTGCAGTCGGCGAAGGAGTCACGGACAGCGATCGCCGGGGTGTACGAACAGCTGCAGGCGCTGGTCAAGAGCGAGGATGGACGTCAGCAACTGGCGACGGTGCTCAAGCAGCGTGCCGACTATGTCGTCGAGTCGGACAAGTTCAAGGCGCTGGTCGACAAGGGCGACATGGCGCAGGCTCGGGCGCAACTGGCGGGACAACTCGAAGTGCAGTTGCACCAGTACGAAAACGTCCTGGAGCAGTTCGCCCAGCTTGAAGACAAGAAGATGGCGCAGTCGAAGCAGACGGCCGACCAGACGGTGACAACGAGCCAGTGGCTCGTCGGCGGCATCGCCACCGCCGCGGTGCTCATCTCGAGCCTTCTCGCCCGTGTCGTATCGACCTCGATCACCCGGCCGATCGCCCAAGCCGTCAAGGTTGCCGAGACCGTTGCCGCCGGCGACCTGCGCTCGCGCGTCGATATCGCCGGAACCGACGAGTCGGCCACGCTGCTGCGCGCGCTTCAACGGATGAACGACAGCCTGGCAAGGATTGTCGGGGAGGTGCGCCACTCATCGGAGTCGATCGCGACCGGGTCGTCGCAGATCGCCATGGGCAATGCCGACCTGAGCCAGCGCACCGAGGAGCAGGCCGCCAACCTGCAGCAGACGGCGGCGTCGATGGAACAACTCAACGTGACCGTCAAGCAGAATGCCGACACCGCGAGCGCGGCAACGCAGCTGGCGGCGAGCGCGTCCGATGCGGCGACCCAAGGCGGCGCCGTCGTTGGCCAGGTCGTCCACACGATGGATCAGATCACCGCGAGCTCGAAAAAGATTGGCGACATCATCGGCGTGATCGACGGGATCGCGTTCCAGACCAACATCCTCGCCCTGAATGCCGCGGTCGAGGCGGCGCGAGCCGGCGAGCAGGGTCGCGGATTCGCGGTCGTCGCCTCCGAAGTCCGCAGCCTTGCCCAGCGTTCGGCGGAAGCGGCGCGCGAAATCAAGGTCCTGATCGGCACCAGCGTCTCCGACGTGGAGAACGGCACCCGCCAGGTCGCCGAAGCGGGTCGCGCCATGAACGACATCGTCGGACGCGTGCAACGCATGAACGACCTGATCGCCGAGATCAGCGCGGCGAGCGGCGAACAGAGCCGAGGCGTCAGCCAGATCGGCGATGCGGTCACTCAGCTGGACCAGGTGACGCAGCAGAACGCCGCCCTGGTCGAGGAAAGCGCTGCGGCGGCTGAAAGCCTCAAGCACCAGGCCGCGCACCTGGCGCAAACCGTGTCGACCTTCACGATGAACTGAAAGGCCAGGCGAAGCTTCGGCGGGAGCCGACGCGCCGCCTTGCCTTGCCGCATGTCCGTCCCCCTCGGAACGGCGCAACGGTCATGCTCGGAAGCCGACACCCGCGACTGTCTTGCGGTGGCCGGCATGGGTCGAACTGACACATTCAGGAAAACGGCCGCGACAGCCAGGCCCGGGCGGTCGCGGTCTCTTCGAAGATCTCGATGTCCCAGCCGAGGCCCTTCGCCAGCTCGATGCCGAACGTCAGGACCGCTCGTGCGCGCGGCTCGGCGACGACCATCGCGTAACGGAGACTGCGATCGAGCCCGAACTCCTCGAGGTTCAGGTGGAGTCCGCGAACATAGGTACTCGAGATCTCGCCCACCAGTTCGTTGAGCACGAGCACTCGACGGATGCCCTTTCGGCGGCACAGCGCCGTCGCTTGCGGCCAGAACTCCCACTGCTGTTCCAGCTTCTCGAAATCGTGGACACGACGTGGCCCGCTGAAGACCACCGTCAGGGTGTCCTCAGTTTCTGACATGGCGAAGGATGATCCGAACGTGGTGGCCTCCGTCGATGACCCGCCGTGTGTGCGACGGCGGGTCAGTGTGGCTCATATCTCCAGCGATGGCCGTGCGCGCAGCAAAGCCACCCGTGCAGCGTGTGACATTCGCCATGCCGTTGCCGCACGACCGCGACTCGGCAACGCGAATGGCCGCGGCCAGGATCAGGACATCCGGGAGCTGGCATCCCTGAACAGCCGTTCCTGGCCGAAGCCAGAACCGGCTCGCTCAGCGCAGGTGTCGCCCGAAGAACGTAAACGTGCGATCCCAGGCGCGCTGCGCCCACACCGGGTCGTACTGCGTCGACGCGATGCGGCCCTCGCCGACGGCCTGTTCGTTGCCGAACCCGTGGCGTGCGAGGTAGTCGTGGAACTCGAACTTCACGCCGGCCTCGGCC
>CAIMXF010000403.1 GCA_903845345.1 uncultured beta proteobacterium | reverse complement strand
TGAAGCCGGCGTCCGACCTGGCCGTCAAGGCGATCGGCGTCTACGGGGCGGGCGTGGGCAAGGGAATCGAGATGATGGCCGACCCGGCGGCACCGCTGAACGGCAGCATGGAGATGGCGCGCATCGGCGCGCAGGTGGTGAGCGACGTCGCCGCGATGGCGCTGATGCCCGACGACTCGCCCACCAGCCTCAAGGGCAAGGCCACGCCGGGCAAGCGCGTCGCGTGGGGCGAGCCGCTGCCGCTGGCCGAGGTCAAGGCGATCGGCCATGCGCTGGGCGGCTCGATCAACGACGTGCTGCTGGCCAGCGTGGCCGGCGCGATCGGCAGCTACCTGCGCGACAAGGGCGAGGATCCGACCGGCAAGGAGATCCGCGCGATGGTGCCGGTGAACCTGCGGCCGCTCGAGAAGGCCTGGCAACTGGGCAACCGCTTCGGCCTCGTGCCGCTGGTGCTGCCGATCGGCATCGCCAATCCGATCGACCGCCTCGCCGCCGTGCGCGCGCGCATGAACGAGTTGAAGGGCGGCTACCAGCCGCTGCTGGCGTTCGCGCTGCTGTCGGTGGCCGGCGTGCTGATCAAGCCGGTGCAGCACGCGCTGCTGAACCTGTTCGCCAGGAAGGCGACGGCGGTGATGACCAACGTGCCGGGTCCGGCCGAGCCGCTGAAGATCTGCGGCCGCACGCTCAAGCAGGTGATGTTCTGGGTGCCGGCGTCGGGCGACATCGGCATGGGCGTCAGCATCCTCAGCTACGGCGGCGGCGTGCAGTTCGGCCTGATCACCGACGCGCAGATGTGCCCCGACCCGGACGAGATCGTGCAGCGATTCCGTCCCGAGTTCGACAAGCTGCTGTGGCTGGCGATGATGCTGCCGTGGGAGCGCTGAGCGCGCCGAAGCTTGCCTTCCTGGCCTGGCGGGCGCGTCCGCAGCGATGTCGGCCGCGTGTGGATCGACGGCCCGCTGCGGCTCCGCTTTCTGACGGCGGCGCGACGCGTTGACCGCGCTCAGTTGGTCGGCACGTAGTGGCCGTAGACGCCGACGATCGCGCCGCCGCCGCCCGTCGATGGCCCGAGGATCGCGATCGTCACCGTGCTGAGCGGGTCGGCGTAGATGTGCGTCTGGTTGCTGACCGAGTACACCTGCTCGCCCAGGATCACGCCGTTGTTCACCACCGGCAGGTGCGATTCCACCTCGTTGCCGTTGAGGTAGGTCGCCACGTCGAACAGCACGCTGCCGTTGACCGCGCAACCGACGTCGGCGGAGATGTAGTCGATCACCAGGCGCACGCCGGCCGGCACGGTGAACGTGCCGTTGCCGAAGCCGCCGCTGAGCGTGATGTCCAGGCGCTGCGAGAACGGCGCGAGGTCGTCGTAGCCCGCGGTGACCGCGGCCTTGGGCAGCGTCGCGGCGGATGCGGAAGCCGCGAGGACGCAGGCGGCGATGGCGGCGGCGAATGTCGCGGAGCGACGGAACATGGAACGTTGCATGGCAAACCCCCTTTGGATCGTTGGACGTCCGCGCGGCGGACAGCGGGTGCGCGTCCCACCTTCCGGCGGGTGACGCGAAGCGCAGCATGCGGCGGCGCATGCCTGCGAGTCCAGGCGCGTCCATGGGGGTCGGGCTGTTCGAACGTGGGGTTCCCGCGGCGCGAAAGGCGGCTGGCCCGATGCCGCGTTGCGTTCGCGACCCCGGCGACGGGACGCAGTGGCCGTGGACGCCGAGGGTGCCGCGCAACGGGCGCCCGTCGCGAGGCGAGAACGTCGCGATCTCGCCGTCACCCTCGGCGCGCTGCGTCCATGGCCGTCCGTGGGGGAGCCCGCGTTCGACCCTGGGCCAGTCAGCGCCTGGAGTCGATCCCGGCCTGGAGCTCTTCCAGTCGGCCGCGCAGGCCGTCGAACAGCGCTTGCACGTCGACAGCCTCTCCGTCCTCGACCCGTTTCGAGATCATCGTCTGCGCAAACGCGAGCAACGCCGTGTCCTTGTAGCGGAGGGCGGACTCACGGCCGTACTCGTCCTCCACCATCCACCAGTCATAGTGCTCGACGCTTGTCAGAAACACCATGCCGAGCGCGATCCCCAGCGACTGCAACGAGTACGTCGCCTCCGGCTCGACCACCTTGGCGTCGATGACACGCTGAAGCAGCGACAGGTCCGTGAGCCGGGAAGTCAGTTCTGCGCCGGTCACCGCGCGCACCAGCGCGTCCGCGTGGATGAACTGCCGTGCGATCCGATCGTTGTCGTCGGCGGTCGGCGCC
>CAIMXF010000402.1 GCA_903845345.1 uncultured beta proteobacterium | reverse complement strand
GGCACGGCCATCGCCGCCGGCGGGTCGGTCGTCGTGACCTCCGGCGGCGTGACGGAGGGCACCGTGACCATGGACGCCAACGGCGTCATCTCGTTCAACCCCGCGACCAACTTCATCGGCAACGCCACGCTCAACTACACGATCTCCGACGGACACGGCGGCACGTCGACGGCCAACGTGACCATCGGCGTCACCGCGGGCACCGATGATCCGACCGTCTCCGTGAACCCCGTCGGACGCTGGCTCTTCAACGAAGGCTCCGGCACCAGCACCACCGATGCCTACAACAGCTACACCGGCACGCTCAAGGACCTGGTGCCGGCCAACGGGGGCACGGCGCCCACGTGGGTGGCGGGCCACAACGGCTCGTCGGGCACGGCGCTGAGCTTCGACGGCAAGGGCGGCGTGGTCTCGGTGCCGCTGGCCGACACGGCGGTGCTCAACACCACCAGTACGCTGTCGGTCTGGTTCCAGACGACGCAGGTCGGCTCCACCGTCGGCTGGTCCAGCCCGTCGATCATCGGCTCGGAACACCAGGGCGACGCCAACGACATCCAGTGGGGCGCGATCAACAACCTGGGCGAGATCGGCCTGGGTCTCGGCAACGATCCAAACGGCGTCTATTCGAAGACGGCGGTCAACGACGGCAAGTGGCACGACCTCACGATCACCCGCAGCGTCAACGCCGACGGCAGCAGCCTCGTGTCGGTCTACGTCGACGGCGTGCTGAGCAACAGCGCCACGCTGGCCGCCCAGTCGCCCGCCACCAACGGCATCCCGACCAACTACCTCGCCGGCTTCGGCTACACCAACGCCTGGCAGACGACGGGAACCGGCGCCAGCGCCGTCAACTCCGACGGCACCGCGGGCGACGTCTACTACAAGGGCTCGCTCGACGACGCCGCCATCTACAGCCACGCGCTGACGGCCGACCAGGCCAAGGCCGTCTACCTGGTGGAGAACGGCTTCGAGGGACAGGCCGTCGCCAACGTCGGCGACCCGATCAAGCTGACCGTGACGGACACCAACGCCACCGCGCTGCACGTCATCGGCGTCGAGAGCGGCATGACGCTGACCGACGGCACGCACACGATCACCAGCACCAGCAACGCGCAGGTGATCGACGTGACGGGCTGGAATCTCGGCGCCCTGCAGCTCACCAACGTGGGCACCGGCTCGGCCACGCTGGAGTTCGACGCGATCAACACCAACGCCAACGGCCAGACCGAGGACACCTCGACCTACCTCAGCGTGGTCAACGGCACCAGCCTGCTGGCCGGCACGTCGGGCAACGACACGCTCAACGCATCGGCCAACACCGGCGCCACGTTCATCTCCGGCGGTGCCGGCAACGACGTGATCACCGGCGGCTCCGGCAACGACCACCTGATCGGCGGCAGCGGCAAGGACACGATCTCCGGCGGTGCGGGCAACGACCTGATCGACCCGGGCTCCGGCAGCGCCACGCTCACCGGCGGCGCCGGCAACGACGTGTTCCACTGGGAGCTCGCCGACCACGGCACGGCGGGCACGCCCAGCGTGGTGACGATCACCGACTTCAGCTCGGTCACCGGCAACAAGGACATGCTGGACCTGCGCGACCTGCTGCCCGGCGCCAACCACGACGGCACGCAGGCGGGCAACATCGCCAACTACCTGCACTTCGACCTGGAGGGCGGCGACACGGTGATCCACATCAGCACCACCGGCGGCTTCTCGAACGGCTACAGCGCCGCCGTCGAGAACGAGACCATCATCCTGAAGGGCGTGGACCTGACGGCGGCCAGCAGCCAGACCGACTCGCAGATCATCCACCAGCTGCTGACCAACGGGCAGTTGCACCTGGGCTGATCGGCCGCCGGTTGCCGTCGCCATGAACGAGCCGCGGCGCGAGTCGCGGCTCTTTTCGTTCCCGCGCGTCATGCACGCGCGACCACAGCAGCGTGCGGGTGCGCGTCACGCGCGCGGGCGGCGCGTCGGCGAGGTCGAGCGCGCCGCGCAGCGCCGCGCCGCGCCGCGCCATCGAGCTTGGCCGTGATGTGCCGGTCAGGCCGCAGGCCGCGGCTGTCCAGCCACGGCAGCAGTTCGAAGGCCCACAGCAGCAACTGGCCGAACAGGCCTTCCTCGGGTCGTCGGGATCGCTGGCGGCCCGTCCGCCGGGGGGCGCGCGCACGCGTGGTCGATCCTGGCGAAGTGTTCAGCCGACCAGCATCGCCAGCACAGCGGTCATTTCGCGCGCATCAGGCCGGGCGCACCGCCTGCACCACCGGCCCGGTCAGGCCGTCGACGCCCGCGGCCCACAGCGCGGCCGCGTCGTCCACTTCGGTGACGCCTTCGGCGTACACGCGCAGTCCGATGCCGTGCAGCATGCGCACCGTGCCGGCCACGTGCTGCGCGCGCGCGTCGTCGCTCGCCAGGCCCTGCAGCAGGCTGGCGTCGAGCTTGACGAAGTCGAGGCCGGCCTCGAGCAGCCCGCGCGTGTCCGCGAGCCGTTCGCCCGCGTGTTCGAGGCCGATCCTGGTGCCCGAGCCGTGCAGCTGCTCCGCGAGCTCGCGCACCAGGTGCAACTGCTTGATGGCGCCGGCCTCGGCCAGTTCCAGCGACAGCCGCGGGGACGCCGCCGGGTGTGCCCTCACCAGCGCGTGCACGCGCGTGGAGAACGCCGAGTCGGCCAGCGACGACGGACTGACGTTGATGGAGCGCGGCAGCGCATCGGCGGCAACCGCGATCAGCGCGAGCTCGATCGCCAGCAGGTCGACGTCGGCCGTCAGCTGCGCACGGCGCGCCATCGGCAGCCATTGCGCGGCCGACACCAGCGCGCCCTCCTCGCCCAGCCGCAGGCGCAGCGGCGATTCGTGATGCACCAGTTCGCCGGTGCGGCCCACCAGCGGGAAGTCCACCAGCTGCGCGTTGCGCTCGGCCAGCGCGGTCTGGATGCGATGGCGCCAGGCGTCCTCGCCCAGCGCGCCGCTGTCGGCGTGGTCGTCGAGTTCGACCGTGTAGGGGCCCTTGCTCTCGGCGCGCGCGAGCGCCTGGTCGGCGGCCGCCAGCAGCGTCGACATCGGCGCCCCATGCGTCCAGCGCACCGCGCCGACCACCACGTGCGCGCCGCCGTCGTGCACGCGCAGCAGGCTGCGCAGGCGCGCGGCGACGTCGACGGCCGATTCGCGCAGCGAGTCGACGTCGGGCAAGGCGAGCGCGAAGTCGCTGCCGTTCAGGCGCCCCACTTCGGCCGCGCTGAGTCGGCGCGACGATTCGATCATCGCCCCCGCCGCGTCCTGCAGCAGGCGGTCGGTGGCCGAGCGGCCCAGCGTGCGATTGAGCGACTGCAGTTCGACCAGGCGCACCATCACCAGCGCGCCGCTGGCGGCGCCGTCCTCGGCGTCGAGCATCACCTTCATGCGGCCAAGGAAGTGCGCGCGGTTGGACAGCCCGGTCAGCGGATCGCAATGCGCCTGCCGGCGCAGCAACTCGACCTGTCCGGCCTGCTCGTCGAACATCGCCTTCACGCGTCCGACCATCGCGTTCATCGCGCGGGTGACGTTGCGCAGCTCGGGCATGTCGGGCTCGTCGACGGTGACGAAGCGGCGTTCGGTGATCGCCTTGGCCTGGTCGACGGTGCGCAGCAGCGGCACGCGGATGCGGTTGACGCCGACGGTGGAGAAGATCCCCGCGGCGACGACCAGCACCAGCAGCACGCCGACCGTGTCGAGCGTGCTCTGCCACAGCTCGTCGTCGGCGAACGCCGACTGGCTGCGCACCTCGAGGCGCCCGACCGGGTGCCAGCCGTCGCTCACCTGCGCGACGCCGTCGGCCGTCGCGATGCCCAGCAGCCCGACGAACCAGCCCGGCGCTTCCTGCGGATGCGGATCGGCCTGCTTCTCGACGATGGTCTTGCCGTTCGGGGCGATCAGCCGGATGCGCTCGTAGAAGCCGGTGTCGAACTGGCTGGAGATCGCCAGCTCGAGCGCGACGGGATCGCCCTTCTGCTGCGTCAGCGTCAGCGCCAGCGACTGCGCGGTGTCGTTGTTCTTCAGGTTCAGCTGCGTCTGCAGGTAGTGGCGCGCCGAGTGCACGGACACGCCGATCGCGCCGGCGAAGGCCAGTACCAGCGTCACCGACAACAGCAACCACACCTGGCGAATCAACGACATGCACGCTCCTCGTGGCCGGCCGCGACGGGCCGGTTGCCCTCGGCGAGACGGGCCTTCATTGGAAACCATCCTGGCGCGCATGCAGCACCGCATCGCGCCATTTCGACAACCGCACCATCGGATCCCCGTTCGCACGGATGCTACCAACACCCTGCCACAGGCCTTCGGCGTTGAAGCTGAAGACCGGCGCGAGATCGGGCCGCTGGCCGGACGGATGGATCGTGGGGATCAGGTTGTCCAGCACCAGCGGCTCGGCCTCGGGCGTCGCATAGTAGGCCAGCACCATGTGCGCGACGTAGCCGTTCGGGGCGCCCGCGATGCTGGCACGCACGTAGACCATGCGCAGCTTGGCGTGCGGCACGCCGAGCGAGGTCAGCGTGAAGTATTTCCCGATCGCGTAGTCCTCGCAGTCGCCGGCGCCCTTGCCGAGCGATTCCAGCGGACTCGCCCAGTAGTCCTGCACGCCCCAGTTGTCGATGTCCTCCATGTAGGCGAGGCGCTGGTTGAAGAAATCGTTGACGGCCTTGAGCCGGGTCGCGTCGTCCTTGCCGGCGAGGCTCGCCATCATCTGTTGCAAGGCCTTGGCATTGGCAACACCCGTGGGACCGTATTTCTGGGCAGACCTGACGATGCGGTCGGTATCGACCGCCTGCACGGAGAACGCCACCAGGGCCAGCACCGCCAGCAGGCGCAGCATCGCGGCGCGCAATCCGTCCACCACATCGGCGACACTCCGGCCAGCCCGCCGCCGGGTCGGGCTGGCGACGCGCGGCCGAGGCGCGCTCGCGAAGACGGGGCAGGAAGCTTCGAAGTCCACTGGCATCTATCGGCCTTCCCCCGCCGGACTGGAGGCGGCAAGGCCGGGCGGGCGTCGTCCGCAAACCACAAAACCGCGGCGGAATCGATGAATGCCTCGAATGAATGCAGGCGCGTCCAGCCGGCAGGGGGTCGGGCCGATGCCCATCCCGGTATCATTGAAACAATTAACTACATATTCATCGGGACACCCCTTTTCACATGAAAACGTTCATCCGCTTCAGCCTGCTCACGCTGGCCAGCTGCGCCGCGATGGCGCAAACCACCTCCCCGGTGGCTCAGTCTGTGCAAAAGGCAATCGAAGGAAATCCCGAAGTTGCCGCCAAGTTCAACGCTTTTCGCGCTTCCAACGATGAAATTGACGTGGCTTCCGGCGACTGGAAACCGCACCTCGACCTCAGCGGCGCCGCTGGCAAGCGCGCCTACGACGTCACGGTCGGCGCGCCCGCCAACCCGCGCTTCTACGAAGGCGGCGTCCGCGCGGAACTGAGCCAGCTGCTGTGGGACGGCCTGGCCACCCACCACGAAGTCGAGCGCCTGGGTCATGCCAAGCTCGAGCGCTACTTCGAGTTCCTCGACGCGACCGAGCAGTTCGGCCTCGAGGCCGCCAAGGCCTACTACGACGTCGTGCGCTACCGCAAGCTCGTCGCGCTGGCCGAGGACAACTACATCCAGCACAAGTACTCGTTCGACCAGGTGCAGTCGCGCGTGAACGCGGGCGTCGGCCGCGGCGTCGACCTGGAGCAGGTGATCGCGCGCGTCGCGCTGGCCGAATCCAACCTGGTGACCGAACGCGCCAACCTGCACGACGTCACCGAGCGCTACATCCGCATCGTCGGCTCGGTGCCGCCGGCGGAGAACGTGAGCGCGGTGTCGATGGTCAGGCAGCTGCCGGCCTCCGAAGCCGACGCGATGCGCCTGGCCGCGCTGCAGAGCCCGGCGGTGGCCGGCGCCATCGAGAACCTGCGGTCGGCCCGCGCGGCGGTCGCTGCGCGCAAGAGCCCGTTCCAGCCCAGGCTCGAGGCCCACGTGCGCGCCGCGACCGGGCACAACCTGGACGGCGTGCTCTACGAGAAGCACGACGCCACGGCCGAGCTCGCGCTCACCTGGAACATCTTCAACGGCGGCAGCGACTCCGCCCGCGAACGCCAGTACGCCAGCCTGCTGACGCAGGCCGAGAACCTGCGCGACAAGGCCTGCGTCGACGCGCGCCAGACCGTGTCGATCGCGTTCAACGACGTGCGCAAGCTCAACGAGCAGCTGGGCTACCTCGACCGCAACGTCGTGTCGATCCAGAAGGCCCGCGACGCCTACCGCCAGCAGTTCGACATCGGCCAGCGCAGCCTGCTGGACCTGCTCAACTCCGAGAACGAGCTCTACACCGCCAAGCGTTCCTACGTGCTGGCCGAGGAAGACCTCGCCACCGCCATCGTGCGCACCTACGCGGGCATGGGCGCGCTGGTGGCCGGGCTGGGCCTGAAGAAGCCCGACACGCAGAACCTGGCGCCCGAAGCCGACAGCTGGGGCATCGACGGCGACGCGTCCTCGCGCTGCCCGCTCGACGCCATCGAGGTCGGCGGCGCCACCTTCGCGCAGCTCGACGCCCGCGCCGACAAGCTGGCCGCCGAACGCCTGCCCCACCCGGTCACCGCACCGGCGGTCGCCGCCTCGGCGCCCACGCCCACGCTGCGCCAGGTGGCGGCCCTGCCCGCCGTCGCCCCCGCGCCGGCTGCGCTCGCTCCGGCCACGCCCGCGCAGTCCGCCACCATCGCCGTTCAGCGCCTGCAGGACTGGGCCGCCGCATGGATGAGCCGCGACGCCGACCAGTACCTGAGCTTCTACAGCGCAGACTTCAAGCCGCTCAAGGGCACCAAGGCCGCGTGGGTCGCCGACCGCCGCCGCCTCGTCGGCAAGCCGGGCCCGATCAACGTGACGCTGAACAACGTGCAGACCCGCGCGCTGACCGACACCCGCGTCGAGACCAGCTTCGACCAGGCCTACACGTCGCCCAACTTCAAGGACACGATGCACAAGACGCTCGTCTGGGATCGCGTGGGCAGCGAATGGAAGATCGTCGGGGAAAGCAACCGCTGAGGTTTCGACCCGGGTTTCTTCCTGTATCGGGGGCGCTCAGTGCGCCCCTTTTTTATGCAGCGCCGGACGGAGCGCGCCCCTATTTTCGATAGACTCACGCGCAGTCGTTCCTGCGTCCTGCCCAATCTCCAAAACAGCAAAAAACTGCCACCATGCGCGTTTCCCGTTCCCCGATGACGTCGCTGCACCCGCTCACTCGCGCCGTCGCCGCGCTCACGTTGGCTTCGGTGTCCGCCGCGGCGATCGCGCAGGCCGCGCCGGCCTCCACGCCCCTGCAGGCCGCGGCGCCGTCGCCCGAGGCGGTGGAGATCCAGCACCTCATCAAGAGCGGCCAGAGCACGCAGGCACTGAAGCTGATCGACGACGCGCTGGCCAAGAACCCGAAGGATCCGGCGATGCGCTTTCGGCGCGGCGTGACGCTGTCGATGCTCGACCGCAAGGCCGAGGCGCTGCAGGTGTTCCAGAAGCTGGTCGAGGATCATCCCGAGATGCCGGCGCCATACAACAACCTCGCGGTGCTCTACGGCTCGCAGGGCGACTACGACAAGGCGCGCGCCGCGCTCGTCGCCGCGATCCGTACCAATCCGCAGTACGCGACCGCCTACCAGAACCTGGGCGACGTCTACGCCCAACTGGCCAGCCAGGCCTATTCGAAGGCGCTGCAGCTCGACAAGTCCGACACCACCGTGCCGCCCAAGCTCGTGCTGCTGCGCGAGCTGATCGCCAACCCGGGCCAGGCCGCCGCCGCGCCGACGGCCGTCGCGACCGCCACGCCACCGCCCGCCACCGCCACCAGGCCGACGCAGGTGGCCGTCGCGACGCCGGCGCCCGTTGCCGCACCCAGGCCCGCGCCGGTGCCGACGCCTGCGGCTGCGCCCGTCCCGGTCGCCGTCAAACCCACCCCAACACCCGCGCCGGCGCCGGCGTCGGCCGCGGCGCCGGACAGCGCGGTCAGCGACGTCAGCGCCGCCGTCCACGCCTGGGCCGCGGCCTGGAGCCATCGCGACATGGGCGGCTACATCGGCGCCTACGTGCCCGACTACACGACGGGCGGCAAGTCGCACAAGGCCTGGGAAGACGACCGCAAGGCGCGCATCGTGCCGCGCAAGCGCATCGCGGTCGAGGTCTCCGACCTGCGCGTGAGCGTCAACGGCGACAAGGCCGAGGCGCACTTCAAGCAGACCTACGAATCCGACACCCTGACCACCTCCGGACACAAGACCCTCGACCTGGTGCGCTCGCCCTCGGGCAAGTGGCTGATCAAGCAGGAGTCCGTCGGCGGATGACGATGGAAGACGACGCCCTCCTCGCGTCAACGAAGACGCCGCGGCGGCCTCGGTGGCCCGGCACGGCAGTGGCAGTGGGTTCTCTCGTGGTCGCCGGCGCCGGGCTGTTTGCCAGCACAGAACTGCACGGCATCCCGTCGCTGCACGCGACGGCGCAGGCGGCGCAGGCGCCCGTCGGCGCCACGATCGCCCTCGCCGACGACGCGCCGCCGGCCACCGCGCGCTTGCTGCTGGCCGCCCCGGTCAGCGCGAGCACGCTGCCCAAGGGTTCGCCGTTCCTCGGCGCGTTCAAGGGCTCGCCCGAGAACCGGCTGATCGGCATCTATCGCGCGATCGGCCAGCAGCAGACCGATGTCGCCATCGACGCTGCCGCGTCGTTGACGCACGACGTGCCGAGCTTCAGGCTGGCGCAGCTGGTCTACGCCGACCTGCTGTCGGCGCGCATGGGCAAGGTGGCCGGCTTCGGCGCCGCGCAGGCGGCGAGCGCTGCCGACCCGGCGGTGCTCGCGCAGGTCGACGAGTTGCGCGACGAGGCCGTGCAGCGGCTGCACGCGCTGGAGGAGCGCCCGCCCGCCAACCAGGTGCCGGCCGAGTTCATCGTGCTGCCCAAGGCCATCCACCACGCGATCGCCGTCGACACATCACGCTCGCGGCTGTACCTGTTCGAGAACGGGCCGCAGGGCGTGCGGCTGGTCAGCGACCATTACGTGTCGGTGGGCAAGCAAGGCGTCGACAAGACGGTCGAAGGCGACCAGCGCACGCCGCTGGGCGTGTACTTCGTGTCCGACCGCGTCGGCCAGGGATCGCTGGGCGAGGAATTCGGCGCCGGCGCGATGCAGCTGAACTATCCCAACCTGTTCGACAAGCTGCACGGCCGCACCGGCTCGGGCATCTACGTGCACGGCGTGCCGTTCAACACCTATTCGCGCCCGCCCAAGGATTCGGACGGCTGCGTGACGCTGGCCAACGACGAGCTCGTGATGCTGATGAACACCGTGCCGATCCACGACACGCCGGTGATCATCACCAGGAGCATCCACTGGGTCAGCGACAACGCGACGCAGGTGCACCGCGCCGAGATCCTCGACGCCGTCAACCACTGGCAGAGCGTGCGCGCGAGCGACGACGTCGCCGCGCTGAACGCGTTCTACGAGCCGGGCGCCGCGCCGGCGACGCCCGCCGCGCCGCCGGCGCCGCCGCCGCAACCCACCGTCGTGATGGTGCACGGCAAGCGCCGCGTCATCCCGCCGCCGGCCGTCGCGCCCAAGGATCCGATCTCGTTCGACAACCTCAGCGTGATGACCTGGTCCGACGAGAAGGAGACGATGGTCGTCACCTTCAACGAGCGCGGCACGCGCACGCACCGCGAGACGATGCTGCGGCAGTACTGGGAACGCGACGCGGCCAATTGGAAGATCGTGGCCGAAGGCACGGTCCGCTGAGGTTCCCGAACGCCGGATGGCTGCCCTGGCGACGGTTTCTGTGGGCGGGCACGCCGAATGCTCCAGTTGGGATATCCACGAGAGGAGCCCCGACATGAAGTTCGACAAGACCCCCGAGTTGCTGGGCATCGCCATCACGGTGGCGGTGGTGTTCTCGACGTTCTCCGTCGGAGCCATCTCCGCCAACGTCTCGGCCACGCCCACGCCGGCGGAGACCCGCTACCAGCAGGATCGCGCCAACTGCCTGGCGGGCAGGACGGCCGAGAGCCAGCAGACCTGCCTGAAGGAAGCCGGCGCCGCGCTGCAGGCCGCGCGCGAGCACGACCTGAAGAGCCCGTCGCCGGCCCAGGCTGCGGCCAACGAGCGCAAGCGCTGCGATGCGCTGTCGGGCGGCGACAAGGCCGACTGCCTCAAGCGCGCCGCGAACCTGGACACCACCGTGTCGGGCAGCGTCGCCGGCGGCGGCGACATCAAGGAGACGGTCACCGTCGTGCCGGGCACGCCGGAGATCCGCACCGAGACGGTGCCGGCCGCCGGCCCGGCGACCCTGCCGCCGAAGCCGAGCAACTGATCCGTCGCGATCAGGCTTCCACGGGGACGTGGAAGTCGATCACCGAGCCCGCCTTCTGCGGGTCGAACCGCCCGTCGTAGAGCTCGAAGTCCGGAGCGTCGACCACCTTCAGCCCCGACGCGGGAATCAGCTCGCCCCAGATCGCGGCCATCGCCTGCTTGACCTGCGGGTGCAGCGCCGAGCCGTTCAGCGTGATGCGGAAGACCGCGTAGGTCGCGGCCGGGATCTCCAGCGTCGCGAAGCCCGGCGGCGGCACGCAGCCCGGCTCGACGCCGACGCCGGCCATGTACTGGAAGCAGCCCTCGCCGCGGTCGACGCTGTAGACGACGCCATAGGTCTCCCAGCTGGGCAACTGCCCCTTGAACGGCAGCGCGCCGATGAGCGCCGACCACAGTTGCGGAATCTCGGACTTGGTGGCTTCGTCGAAGCGCCGCGCCGGACCGGCGACGAGGAAGCTCGGCATGGCCACGAATTCGGGCAACCGGACGACGGGCGTGACGGGATCGGTGGGCGCACTCATGGGAAATTGTCCTTCGATGGGTTCGACGGCGAATCCGCTGCGGAATCGCCCGGGCGAGACGCCGAACAGGCGCTTGAACGCGCGCGTGAACGCCTCCTGGGATTCGAAACCGCAATCGAGCGCGAGCTCGACGAGCTTCAACTCGGGGTCGTGGCAGAGCCGCCGCGCGCCGCGCACGAGCCGACGCCCGCGCACGTGGGCCATGACGCCGCGGCCCATGCGCGCGGTGAACAGCCGCGAGAAATGGTACGGCGACAGCCCGGCCCGCGCCGCGACCCGCTCGAGCGTCAACGGCTCGTCCAGCTGCTGCTCGATCCAGGCCACCAGGTCGATGAACGGATCGGGATGGGCGGGTGTCTCGTTGTCCATGGACGCCATGATCGCGCAGCCGCGGCGGTGTCGTCCTGACCGATCTTGCTCCGCGAACAAGCACCACAAGGGGCGCCGAAGCGCCCCTTGAACATGCATGCCGCAACGTTTGCCCGGGTGTCGTTACTTGCGCGGCGGCGGCAGGTCGGTGCAGCTGCCGTGCGCCACCTCGGCCGCCAGGCCGATGGACTCGCCCAGCGTCGGGTGCGGATGGATCGTGCGGCCGATGTCGACCGCGTCGGCGCCCATCTCGATGGCCAGGGCGATCTCGCCGATCATGTCGCCGGCGTTCATGCCGACGATGCCGCCGCCGACGATCCGGTGGGTGCTGGCGTCGAACAGCAGCTTGGTCTGCCCTTCGTCGCGCCCGTTGGCGATCGCGCGGCCGGAGGCCGTCCACGGGAACAGGCCCTTCCTGACCGCGATGCCCTGCGCCCTGGCCTGGTCCTCGGTGAGGCCCACCCAGGCCACTTCGGGGTCGGTGTAGGCGACGCTGGGGATCACGCGGGCGTCGAAGCGCGCGTGCTCGTCGCCCGAGGCCACCTCCGCGGCGACGTGGCCCTCGTGCACCGCCTTGTGCGCCAGCATAGGCTGGCCGACGATGTCGCCGATCGCGAAGATGTGCGGCACGTTGGTGCGCATCTGCACGTCCACAGGGATGAAGCCGCGGTCGCCGACGATCACGCCCGCATGCTCGGCGCCGATCTTCTTGCCGTTGGGCGTGCGGCCCACGGCCTGCAGCACCAGGTCGTACATCTCCTCGCGCGCGCCGCCCTCGCCTTCGAACTTCACCTTGATGCCGTCGGCGGTGGCAACGGCTCCCACCGTCTTCGTCTTCAGCATGATGTTGTCGAAGCGGCGGGCGTTCATCTTCTGCCAGACCTTGACCAGGTCGCGATCCGCGCCCTGCATGAGGCCGTCCAGCATCTCGACGACGTCGAGCCGCGCGCCCAGCGTGGAGTAGACCGTGCCCATCTCGAGGCCGATGATGCCGCCGCCGACGATCAGCATCTTCCTGGGCGAGCCGCGCAATTCCAGCGCGCCGGTGGAGTCGACGATGCGCGGGTCGTTCGGGAAGAACGGCAGGCGCACGGCCTGCGAGCCGGCCGCGATGACGGCCTGCCTGAACTTGATCGTGCTGGCGTTGCCGGTCTTTTCCTGCGCTTCGCCGCTGGTCTCGTCGACTCTCACATGGAACGGATCGATGAAGCTGCCGTAACCGCGCACGACCGTGACCTTGCGCATCTTGGCCATCGCCGACAGCCCGCCCGTGAGCTTGCCGACGACCTTGCCCTTGTGCGTGCGCAGCTTGGCGATGTCCAGCGACGGTTCGCCGTACGACACGCCGAGGTCGGCGAAGTGCCGGACCTCGTCCATCACCATCGCGACGTGCAGCAGCGCCTTCGACGGGATGCAGCCCACGTTGAGGCACACGCCGCCGAGCGTCGCGTAGCGTTCGACCAGCACCACCTTCATGCCCAGGTCGGCCGCACGGAAAGCCGCGGAGTAGCCGCCGGGACCGCCGCCGAGCACCAGCAGGTCGCACTCGATGTCGGCGCCGCCGCCGTAGGTCGATGCGACGGGCGCCGGCCCCGCGTGCGCGGGCGCGGGCGACGAGCTCGCGGGCGTCGGCGCAGGGGCAGGCGTCGGCGCAGGCGCGGGTGTTGGTGCGGGCGCCGCGGCACCGGCCGAGGCTTCGAGCGTCAGCACCACGGAGCCCATGTTGACGACGTCGCCCACCTTCACGCGCAGTTCCTTGACCACGCCGGCGTGCGACGACGGAATCTCCATCGACGCCTTGTCGCTCTCGACGGTGATGAGGCTCTGCTCCGCGGCGATGGTGTCGCCCGGCTTGACCAGCACCTCGATGACGCCGACGTCCTTGAAGTCGCCGATGTCGGGGACTTTTACTTCGATCACGGCCATGTCTCTCAGTCCTTCTGCCCGGGGAGCCCTCTATCGGCCTCGCCGCAGGCGCAAATCAATTCAAGCTCTCGGGAAGCGAGGGTCGCATCCGAGCCGACCCGCGCTCCCCCTCGGGGGCAGCGGCGGGAGGAGCGTGGGGATCACAGGATCACGCGACGGAAGTCGGCGAGAACCTGGCCAAGATAGGTGTTGAAGCGTGCCGCCGACGCGCCGTCGATGACGCGGTGGTCCCAGGACAGCGACAGCGGCAGGATCAGGCGCGGCTGGAAGGCCTTGCCGTCCCACACCGGGCGCGTGGCGCTCTTGCAGACCCCCAGGATCGCGACTTCGGGCGCGTTGATGATCGGCGTGAAGTAGGTGCCGCCGATGCCGCCCAGCGAGCTGATCGAAAAGCAGCCGCCCTGCATGTCCGTGCTGCCCAACTTGCCGTCACGCGCCTTCTTGGCAAGTTCGCCCATCTCGGCGCTGATCTGCAGGATGCCCTTCTTGTCGGCGTCCTTGAGCACGGGCACGACCAAGCCATTGGGCGTATCTGCAGCAAAACCGATGTGGTAATAGCTCTTGTAGACCAGGGTGTCGCCATCGAGGCT
>CAIMXF010000401.1 GCA_903845345.1 uncultured beta proteobacterium | reverse complement strand
GCTGCCCTCGGGCTCGACGCGCGCCCGCGAGACGACGTGGCGCACCTCGCCGCGCACGTTGACGATGCGGTGCGCGATCTCGAGCGGCACGTCGGGCTGCCTGATCCAGTCGAGGCCGACGCGGCGCAGGCGCTCGCGATCGTCGGGATGCACGAAGCGTTCGACCCACCCCATGAAGCCCGGCGCCGGCTCGTCGGCGGGCAGGCCGGTCATCGCGCGCATCTGCGCGTTCCATTCCGCCGAACCGTCATCGCGCTGCACGCGCCACACGCCGATGCCCGAGGTCGACGTCACGTCGTCGAGCCGGCGCGCGAGCTCGTCGACGCGCTGCACGCGTTCCACCTGCTCGGTGATGTCGAGCGCCACGCCGTTGAGCGCCACCGGCGTGCCGAAGCCGTCGCGCTGCGTGATGCGGCGCGTGAAGATGTGGCGCCACTTGCCGTCGTGGCCGCGGTAGCGCGCCTGCGCGTCCTCGGGACGGTTCGAGTGGATCGCACGCTGGTAGGCGGCCAGCACGTCCAGCAGGTCGTCGGGATGGACGTGCTGGCGCATCTCGTCGATGGGCACGCCGTCGGCGCGCGCATCGACGCCCATCATCTGCGCGGCGCGGCTGTTGAGGTGCACGCGCTGGGTCACGAGGTCGTGGCGCCACATCGAGACGTCGGCCAGCTCGGTCGCCAGCTGCAGCTGCGCGGAGGACTGGTCCACCGACGACGCGAGCTCGAAGGTCTCGGTGTCGTCCATCACCAGCCCCACCACGTGGTCGGGCTGGCCGTGGGCATCCGCGAGCACCTGCCAGTGCGCGCGCACGCGGCGCGGCGCGCCGGTCGGCGTGAAGAGGCGGTAGCGGTGCGCGTAGATGCCCGGCCTGGCCATCGATTCGTCGAGGGCCTGGAACAGCCGGTCCTGCGGCACGGTGGACTGCGCGATCTGTGCGATCGACGGCGTGCCGCGGCGCGGATCGATGCCGAAGAAGCGGAACATGTGGGCGTCCCAGCGACCCTCGCGGGTGCGCACGCTGCGTTCCCACATGCCGATGCGCGCGTGCGTCTGCACGAAGTCCAGCAGCGCGTCGAGGCGGCGGATCTCGGCGTCCTGTTCGGTCTCGACGTCGCGCGCGACGAGCGTCAGCAGCCGCAACCCGTCGGCCACGGCGTCGACCTGCACGTCGCAGTGCATCGCCCGCCCGTCCCGGTGCTGCAGGCGGCGGCGCGCCGGCGTGCCCGCCGGCGGCAGCCACTGCGGCGCGTCGGCGTCGGCGAGCATCGGCTCGATGGCCGTGCCCACCGCCTGCGCCGCGCCGAAGCCGGTGAGCGCGTCGAACGCTCCGTTGACCCACGCGACGACCCCGTCGGGCCGGATCGCCGCGAGCGCCACCGCCGCGCCGCGCGCCCACGCGTGCAGCGCCGCCGGCAGCACGCTGCCGCCGGCATCGCCCGTCCCGGAGCTCGCGGACGCGACGCTCGGTGGGATGAGGCCCTCGGGTGCGGACATGGCTTGCATTGGCTCGGCGACGAAACCGTTCGAGTCTAACGCCCGGCTTCGCGTGCGGGGGGCGTGCGGCGGCGTTTGACGCCACGCAGGCGGCGGAATGGCTGCGCGCGCGAGAATGCGCAGGCGGCCCTCGCGAACTTTCCGCCGCGGCGGCCTGGTTTCCAGTGTCTTCACCGGTCCTTGCTCCTTTCGATACGCCCGCCCCATGTCCGATCCGAACGCCCTGATCCCGCCCCCGCTGACGCCGGTCGGCGCCGTCGATGCCGCCCTCATGGACACCGG
>CAIMXF010000400.1 GCA_903845345.1 uncultured beta proteobacterium | reverse complement strand
GCCGTCGCGCCGTCCACAGGCGACAGCGCCGCCAGCCCGGCCGCGCCGTCACCCGCGCCCGCGGCCGCGCCGTCGTCCGACGGCGGCACCCCCAGCGCCTCGTCGTCGTCCGGCTCGCACGGCGGCGGCAGCTGCGCCTGCCACTGAACGCCCGCCCACCCATGCACGCCATCACGGCCGCGTTCGCTCGCGGCGGGAGCCTCTCTTGAGAAAGTACCTGTTCGCCGGCCTGCTGGTGTGGCTGCCGCTCGCGATCACGGTGGGTGTGCTGATGTGGGCCGTCGGCCTGATGGACGGCGTGTTCCACGGCGTCCTGATGGCCATCCAGCACGTGCTGCCGACCAGCGCCGACAACTTCCTCGCGCTGCTGGCCGGCGTGCCGGGCCTGGGCGTGGTGCTGCTGGTGCTGCTGCTGATCGTCACCGGCATGTTCGTCACCAACATGGTGGGCGCGTGGTGGCTGAAGCAGTGGAACAACCTGCTGTCGCACATCCCGATCGTCAAGTCGATCTACGTCTCGGTCAAGCAGGTCTCCGACACGCTGTTCTCCACCAACGGCAACGCGTTCCGCGAAGCGGTGATGGTGCAGTACCCGCGCGAAGGCAGCTGGACGATCGCCTTCGTCACCGGCAGGCCGTCGGGCGAGGTGGCCGCGGCGCTCCCGGGCGAGCACCTGAGCCTGTACGTGCCCACCACGCCGAATCCGACCTCCGGCTTCTTCCTGATGGTGCCGCGCGCGGCCTGCCTGCCGCTGCGCATGAGCGTGGACGAGGCGTTGAAGTACATCATCTCGATGGGCGTGGTCGCGCCCCCGGCCGGACTCATCGTCCCGCCGGAGGGGGCCGACCCCAATCGGGTGGGCTGAACGCCCCGAGGCCATCGGCGTTCAGTCCTGAGGGTGATCCCCCGCCTCCGGCCTGCACCTATCCAACAGATCTGCCGGCGCGCCGCCACGCGGCGCGTCGGGCATCCGAACAAAACCGTACCGATAAACGGAGTACTGCCATGAGAACCACTTACTGCGGCCTGGTCAGCGACAAGCTGATGGGCCAGACCGTCACGCTGATGGGTTGGGCGCATCGCCGCCGCGACCACGGCAAGCTGATCTTCATCGACCTGCGCGACCGCGAAGGCATCGTGCAGATCGTCTGCGACCAGGACCTGGGCGAGAGCTTCACCGTCGCCGAGAGCGTGCGCAACGAGTTCTGCCTGAAGGTCGTGGGCGTCGTGCGCGCGCGCGCCCCCGAGGCCGTCAACGCCAACATGGCCAGCGGCACGATCGAGATCGCCTGCACCGAGCTCGAAGTGCTGAACCCCAGCGTCACGCCGCCGTTCCAGCTCGACGACGAGAACCTGTCGGAGACCACGCGCCTCACGCACCGCGTGCTGGACCTGCGTCGCCCGCAGATGCAGAAGAACCTGATGCTGCGCTACCGCGTCGCGATGGAAGTGCGCCAGTTCCTCGACAAGCAGGGCTTCGTCGACATCGAGACCCCGATGCTGACCAAGAGCACGCCCGAAGGCGCGCGCGACTACCTGGTGCCCAGCCGCGTGCACGACGGCCACTTCTTCGCGCTGCCGCAGTCGCCGCAGCTGTTCAAGCAGCTGCTGATGGTGGCCGGCTTCGACCGCTACTACCAGATCACCAAGTGCTTCCGCGACGAGGACCTGCGCGCCGACCGCCAGCCCGAGTTCACGCAGATCGACATCGAGACCTCGTTCCTGACCGAGGTCGAGATCCGCGACATGTTCGAAGGCATGATCCGCTCGGTGTTCAAGAACGCCATCGGCGTCGAGCTCGGCCAGTACCCGGTGATGACCTACCAGGACGCGATGCGCCTTTACGGCTCGGACAAGCCCGACCTGCGCATCAACATGGAGTTCACCGAGCTGACCGACGTCATGGGCGACGTCGACTTCAAGGTGTTCTCGTCGGCCGCGACCATGGCCGGCGGCCGTGTCGTGGCGCTGCGCGTCAAGGGCGGCGCCGAGATCAGCCGCGGCGAGATCGACGCGTACACCGAGGTCGTGAAGATCTACGGCGCGAAGGGCCTGGCCTGGATCAAGGTCAACGACGTGACCAAGGGCCGCGAAGGCCTGCAGTCGCCCATCGTCAAGAACCTGCACGACAAGGCGATCGCCGAGATCCTGGCGCGCACCGGCGCCGCCAACGGCGACCTGATCTTCTTCGGCGCCGACAAGGCCAAGATCGTCAACGACGCGATGGGCGCGCTGCGCTTGAAGGTCGGCCACTCCGATTTCGGCAAGGCCAACGGCCTGTTCGAGGACAAGTGGGCGCCGCTGTGGGTCGTCGACTTCCCGATGTTCGAGCGCGACGACGAGGAAGGCCGCTGGAACGCCGTGCATCATCCGTTCACCGCGCCGAAGGACGGCCACGAGGACCTGATGGACACCGACCCGGGCGCCTGCATCGCCAAGGCCTACGACATGGTCCTGAACGGCTGGGAACTGGGCGGCGGCTCGGTGCGTATCCACCGCGCCGAGGTGCAGAGCAAGGTGTTCCGCGCGCTCAACATCGGGCCGGAAGAAGCCAGGGTCAAGTTCGGCTTCCTGCTCGATGCGCTGCAGTACGGCGCCCCGCCGCACGGCGGCCTGGCCTTCGGCCTCGACCGCATCGTCACGATGATGACCGGCGCCGAGTCGATCCGCGACGTGATCGCATTCCCGAAGACACAGCGCGCCCAGGACCTGCTCACCGGCGCGCCGAGCGCGGTCGACGAGAAGCAGCTGCGCGAACTGCACATCCGCCTGCGCAACCTGGCGGTGACGCCGGCGGCCTGATCGCCGGTCGCTGACCTGGCCGGCGGCGTGCCGGTTCGAGGCCCGCAAGATCGCCACGGCGAGCTTGCGGGCTTTTTGCTGGGGGTCTCGAGGCGGCGGGTGGCTGCCCGAGTGCGGGCTAGCGACCCGGAGCCGTCGTTCGACGCGTCGACCTCGAGCCCGGTACCTGTCTTTCACCGCCTGGCCGATGTCGACACAATGGTCTACTACGCACCGGTTCTACGGAAGGCAGGCCGATGTTCATTCGCTTTGTCGTTGGTGGTGAGGACGAGACCCACCGGCTTCTCACGGGTCTCGTCACAGAAGCCAGAATGCTTCGAGACGGCGGTGAGCTGGCCGCGTACGAAATCGAGCTGCTGGAAGCGACGTACGACTGGTTGAACGAACGCCTTCCATGTCCACCGTTCTCCACCGCTGGCTGGTCTCGCGACGCAGTGTGTTGGTTCAAGGACACGGCAACCGACGCGATCAAACAAATGCGCATGCTGGCCGTGTTGCTCGAGTCGCATGGTCTTCTCGTCCGGATGCTGAGATCCGAAAATCCGGGAAAGGTCCTTTACGAGGATCGCTTTCAGGTGGTGGTCGAAGAGTGGAAACGACTTTGACGGGTACCTCTTAGCTGTCGTTCGTCCATGCGCTTCGAGCCGGCATCATCTCGCAGGCAGCCGTGCCTCGACACGGTCGTGGCGCCGATCGTGCGAATCCGGGCGATGGAGCGGACTGGCCGACCTCAGCGCACTTCCTTGTCGATCGCGAACCGCACGTCGTTGGCCCACGGCTGCACCGCCGCCGACTGGCCGACGAGATCGCCCGGCCTCACGCGGCCGCTGCCGCTCTTCGAGATGCGCGCCGACACGACCACCTTGTCGGCATGCAGGAAGCGATCCGGCGAGCCGATCATCTCGCGCGTGCCGACGTTGAAGTCGAACGGCAGGTTGCTGACCTCGACGCGGACCTGCGCCAGCGGCAGACCGTCCGGGTCGTCGGGCGTGCGCACGGTGACGAACACGGTGTCGTCGGACGCCACGCGGCCCTCGAACTTCGGGTCGAGCACGATGCGGCCGGACAGCAGCGGCGCGACGGCTTCGGCAGGCGCGCTCGCGGCGGTCCTGCCGGAGGTTGCGCCAGCCGAACCGATGACTGCAGCCGACGCCGGCGCCATGCCCGCCCCGGAGGCGGGGGAGAGTTCGTTCGGAAAGCGACCGAACTGATCCGGCGCCAGCGACTCGCCGCGCCGGATGCGTTCCATCCGTTCCTTGCGGTTCTGCGCGTCCTGGGCCGCGGCGATGCGGCCCTGCGCGAGGATCTCCTCGCTGCGCGCGCGCAGGCCCGCGTGGCCCGAGATCAGGTAGGCCGTGAAGCTGCCCACCAGCACCAGCATCGCCACGGCGCTCCAGGCGTGCACGCGCAGCGGCAGCTTCGGCGCGGGGGTGTCGGGCACCAGCAGTTGCATCATCCGCTTCATCAGCGCGGCGCGTTGGGCTTCGGCCTCGTCGGCGCGGAGCAGGCCCTTGCCCTGGTAATCGTCGATCTGACGCAACTTGGCCTGGATGGCTTCGACTTGAGGATTCATGGCTCTGGGAAACTGTGGATCCGCCATTTTCGCAGGTCGACGCCAGAGGCCGGACGCGTCCGGACTGGCCGCCGCATGCGATTGGCCCGGTTCGCGTCATCGCCCGGTGGGGCCAATGCCGGGTGGCGTCGATGACGGAACGAGAAGAATCGCATCCGCAACAAGACCTTGTCCGGGATCCCCATGCATCACCTTGCCTTCCGCCGCAGCGTCCTGTCGGCCGCCATCGCCGTCCTCGCGGCGTCCCAGGCGCACGCGCAGGCGCGGGCCGCGGCCGCGGCCGTGCCGGCCAGCGCGGCCAGTGGGGCCGAGACGCAGGAAGTCGTCGTCCGCGCCAGCGCAGATGCCTCGGCCGGCGGCCTGAGGGCGCCGTACGCGGGTGGCCAGGTGGCGCGCGGCGGCCGCGTCGGCCTGCTGGGCAGCCAGGACGTGATGGACACGCCGTTCACGATCACCAACTACACGTCCAAGCTGATCCAGGACCAGCAGGCCGCCAGCCTCGCCGACGTGCTGCAGAACGACGCCGCCGTGCGCGTGACCCGCGGCTTCGGCAACTTCCAGCAGGCGTACATGGTGCGCGGGCTGGTCGTCTATTCCGACGACATCTCGTACAACGGCCTGTACGGCCTGCTGCCGCGCCAGTACCTGGCGGCGGAACTGGTCGAGCGCGTCGAGGTGCTGCGCGGCGCGAGCGCGTTCCTCAACGGCGCGGCGCCGGGCGGCAGCGGCCTGGGCGGCGCCATCAACGTGAGCCCGAAGCGCGCGGCCGACGCGCCGCAGGCGGAGATCACGGTGGGCGTGGACGGCGGGCAGGTGTCCGAGGCCATCGACGTGGGCCGCCGCTTCGGCGAGCAGAAGACCCTGGGCCTGCGCGCGAACGTCGTGCACCGCGAAGGCTCGACCGAGGTCGACGGCGAGAAGGACCAGCTGGACGCCGCGCTGCTGGGCGCCGACTTCCACGTCGGCGGCATCCGGGTGTCGGCCGACGTCGGCACGCAGGACCACCGCATCGCCGCGGCCACGCCCAACATCAACGTGTTCGGCGGCGTGCCCGCGGCGCCCGACGCGAAAAGGCAGATCGCGCAGCCCTGGTCGTATTCGCACGAGCGCGACGGCTTCGGCACGCTGCGCGCGGAAGTCGACGTGCGGCCCGACGTGACCGCCTGGGCCGCGGGCGGCTTCCGCGACGGCCGCGAGGACAACCAGCTCGAGGCCGTGACCATCGACGCCGCGACCGGCGCGCAGACGCTGTACGGCTCGGCCAACACGCGCAAGGACTCGATCCGCACCGGCGAGATCGGCCTGCGCGCCACGGTCGACACCGGCCCGGTCAGGCACACCATCGTCGGCTCGTACGGCGCGTACCAGTCGGTGTCGAAGAACGCGTTCGCGTTCTCTGACTTCAGCGGCGTGCCGGCCGGCACGCTATACGACACGACGCTCGTCGCGATCCCCGACGAGACCGACGACACCGGCGGCAGCCAGCTCGCGCATCCGCTGACGACGCTGCGCGTGCTCACGTCCAGCGAGGCGCTGGCCGACACGCTGTCGTTCGCGAGCGACCGCGTGCTGCTGACGCTGGGCGCGCGGCGCCAGCAAATCGAGACCACGAGCTTCGACTACGGCACCGGCGCGGTGTCGACGCCCGCCAGCAGGGATGCCCGCGTCACGCCGGTGGCCGGACTCGTCTACAGGCTGGACAGGCAGGTGTCGTTGTTCGGCACGTACATCGAGGGCCTGGTGGCCGGCGACGTCGCGCCGCTGACCTATGTCGACAGCGCGTTGGTGCAGCACGACGTGACCAACGGCGGCCAGGCGTTCAAGCCCTACCAGACGCGCCAGGGCGAGATCGGCGTGAAGGTCGACACCGGCCGCTACGGCGGCACGGTGAGCGTGTTCACGTCGACCAGGCCCAACTACGGCCTCGACGGCGCCACGTTCGAGCTGCTCAGCAAGCAGCGCAACCGCGGCGCCGAGATCTCGGTCTACGGCGAGGCGATGCCGGGCGTGCGCGTGCTGGCCGGCGCGAGCTTCCTCGACGCCCGGCTGCAGGGCCACGAGGTCATCGGTTCGCCGAGGTCGCAGTACAACGCCGGCGTCGACTTCGACGTGCCGGGCGTCGAAGGCCTGGCGCTGAACGTGCGCGGCGTGCACACGGCGAAGCAGTTCGCCGATTCGGCCAACACCGAGGGGGTGCCGGCGTGGACGCGCCTGGACATCGGCGGCCGCTACACGTTCGACGTCTCCGCGCACGCGGTCACGCTGCGCGCGGGCGTGGACAACCTCACCGGCCGCAACTACTGGGCCTCGGCCGGCGGCTACCCGGGCCAGGGCTACCTGACCGTGGGCGCACCGCGCACGTTCGTGGCGTCGGCCACGTTCGCGTACTGACGCCGTCCGCATGCGCGCGCGGTCGCTGCGGGCCTGGTCCGGGCCGCATCGACGCCGTCCGCGCTAGCATGCGGGCATGAGTCCCACGTCGCCCGACACCCGTCCGCCCAAGATCCCCGAGTCCGTCCTCGTCGTCATCCACACGCCGCAGCTGGAGGTGCTGCTGATCGAGCGCGCCGACGCGCCGGGCTACTGGCAGAGCGTCACCGGGTCGAAGGACACGCCCGGGGAATCGCTGGTCGAGACCTGCGTGCGCGAGGTGCGCGAGGAGACAGCCATCGCCATCGGCACCGCTGCGGTGCCGCTGTCGGCGCTGCGCGACTGCGGGCTGGTCAACGTCTACGAGATCTACCCGCGCTGGCGCGCGCGCTACGCGCCCGGGGTCACGCACAACACCGAACACGTGTTCGCGCTGGAGGTGCCCGCCGGCACCCCGGTGGTGCTGGAGCCGCGCGAGCACGTGGCGCTGCGGTGGCTGCCCTGGCGCGAGGCCGCCGATGCGTGCTTCTCGCCGTCCAACGCCGAGGCGATCCTGCACCTGCCGCGGTGGTTGGCCGAACGGGCCTGACCACCGTCATCGTTTTCCGGCGCGGCCGGTGGCATGATGCAACGGCATGAGGATTGCCCAGTGGATCTCCCGCGAGACCTGTTTCGCGGATTTCGTCCACCCTTTCGCACGCCTTGCCGCGTGAACATCCTGCCGTGACGACCATGACGTCGGACTTCACCGTCCTGCCTCCCCAGACAGCCACCGCCTCCACGCGGCTGCGTGTGGCCACCTACAACATCCACAAGGGCGTGCGCGGCCTGGGCGCGGCGAAGCGGCTGGAGATCCACAACCTGGTGCTGGGCGTCGAGGCGCTCGATGCCGACCTCGTCTTCCTGCAGGAAGTGCGCCTGCACCACACGCGCGACGCCGCGCGCTTCGACCAGACCATCCTGGGCTGGCCCGACCAGGGCCAGGCCGAGTTCCTGGCGCCCGAGGGCTACAACTCGGCCTATCGCTCCAACGCGTTCACCAAGCACGGCGAGCACGGCAACGCGCTGCTCTCGCGCTGGCCGCTGGGCGACGTCGGGCACCACGACGTGTCCGACCACCGTTTCGAGCAGCGCGGCCTGCTGTACGTGCCGGTCAGCTGGAACGGCACCACCGTGCACGCGATCGTCGCCCACTTCGGACTGGTGCACTCCAGCCGCATGCGCCAGGCGCAGCGCCTGGGCGAATACATCCGCAAGGAGCTGCCGCCCGACGAGCCGGTGCTCGTGGCCGGCGATTTCAACGACTGGGGCGAGCGCCTCGACCATCCCATGGCCGCCGCCGGACTGACGCGCGCGCTGTCCAAGGATCCGCGGGTGCCCAAGCGCCCGACGTTCCCGTCGCGCCTGCCCGTCTTCTCGCTGGACCGGATCTACATGCGCGGCTTCCGCTGCGAAGGGACGATGGTGCCGCGCGGCGGCGGCTGGGCGCGGATGTCCGACCACCTGCCGTACGTCGCCGAGCTTGAGCTAAATTGACGGATGGCGCGGACCGCGCCTGCGTGGCCGGCGATCCGGCCAGTCCGCATCAGAGGGAGATCCGCATTCGGGCCAAGCGTCAGGAACGGAAAGCCGCGCGCGCCAACGCGCGTGCGCCCTGGAGCCTCGGCATCAAGCCGAAGTTCGAGGGCGGCCATGCGATCGAGCTGCTGCGCGGCGGCGACGACCTGTTCCCCGCGATGGGCACGGCGATCGCGCAGGCGCGCCACACGATCTGGCTGGCCACCTACATCTTCCACGACGACGCCGTCGCACAGACGCTCGCGCTGCTGCTGGCCGAGGCCGCGCGCCGCGGCGTGCAGGTGCGCGTCGTGGTGGACGGCTTCGGCTCGAAGGGCACGTTGGCGGCGATCCGCGAATGGATGGTGCCCGCGGGCGTCGGGCTGGCGGTGTTCCGGCCGATCGACCGCTGGTGGAGCTACTTCCAGCCCGGCCAGGCGCGCCGGCTGCACCAGAAGCTGTGCGTGGTCGACGGCGCGGTGGCCTTCGTCGGCGGCATCAATCTCATCGCCGACCGCAACGACCTGCACCACGGCTGGAGCGACGCGCCCAGGCTCGACTTCGCCTGCCGCGTCCGCGGCACCGCGGTGGCCGAGGTGGAGCAGTCGGTGCAGGCGATCTGGACGCGCGCGATGCTCGGGCGCGTGTGGCGCGACGAGCTCGCCAGCCTGATGCGCAGCGCCGCGCCGATGGCGCGCGCGCGCCGGCTCGCCACGCGGCTGCGCATCGTGCGGCCCAAGCGCGCGAATCCGGCCAAGGAGCAGCCGCCGGTCAGCCTCGCGTTCGTCGTGCGCGACAACCTGCGCCAGCGTCGCTCGATCGAGCGCGTCTACATGGAAGCGATCCAGCACGCGCGCCAACGCATCGACCTGGTGACGCCGTACTTCTATCCCGACCGCCGGTTCCGCAACGCGCTCGCCGCGGCCGCCGAGCGCGGCGTGAAGGTGCGGCTGCTGCTGCAGGGCAAGATCGACTACCGCATCGCGGGCGTGGCCGCGCGCGTGCTGTACGAGGAATTGCTGGCCAAGGGCGTGCAGATCTTCGAGTACACGCCGGCCTACCTGCACGCGAAGGCGGCCGTCGTCGACGACGACTGGGCCACGCTCGGCAGCTCCAACATCGATCCGCTGTCGCTGCTGCTCAACCTCGAGGCCAACGTCGTCGTGTGCGATGCGCCTTTCGCGCGGCGGGTGTCGGAGGAACTCGAGATCGCGATGGCGGCCTCCAGCGCGGTGCTGGCGCCGCCCTACGCCAAGGGCTGGTTCGCGGTGGTGCGGCGCGCGTTCGTCGCGATGGTCGCGCACTGGTTCCTGCGCATGGCCGGCATCAATGGGCGCTATTGATCCTGGCGCGCGCCAGCGCCTCGCGCGGGTCGGACCCGAAGCGGTTCGGGCCCAGCGTGCCGGGCGTCGCGCCGTCGATCAGGATCAGCACGATCTGGCCGACGCCGGGGATCAGGTGGATCAGCGTCCACCAGCCCGAGAAGTTGAAGTCGTGCTGGCGCTTGGTCGATACCGCGAAGACCGGCCACAGGAACACCAGGTTCACCAGCTTGCCGGCCGGTTGGTCGGCGAGCGCCGCGATGTCCAGCAACGCGTTGAGGACGACGCTGACCAGCAGCAGCGACAGCACGCCGTGCAGCCAGTAGGTGCGGCGCGGGATGCGGCCGCGCAGGCCCACGTACAGCTGGACGAGCGACATGCGCCGCGGATCGGCGCCGAGCGCCAGGGCGGTGAGCTCGTCGAGCGACAGGCGCGCGGCACGCGCCTTGGAAGTGGACTGATCCATGCGGCACAGTATTCCATGCGCGTCGCCTGCGGTCGTGACGGCGCGCCCGTCCGCGTGGCCGGCGCGCCTCGTCCGTTGCTGGCGCGCCGCACCGGCACGTCCCGCACCGCCTTCCGCGACGTCGCCCAGGCCGCCGAAGGCTGACAGCTCGACCATCGGCGCGTGAACCGTCGCGGCTTTCCGGCGATCCCCGGGGCGCTGTTGCAAGCTTGCCGATTCGCGATCGGCCGCGACGACATTTGAACCGATGCCGCGTTAGGATATCGCTGTCATCGGGCTCGACCACGAAGCCGCGGGACACTCAGGGGAGCACGAAACTTGACCCGGATCCTGGTCGTTGACGACCTCAAGGACATCACCGAGACCATGGGCCTGCTGTTCGAGACGCTCGGCCACGAGACCACCGTGGCCGAAGACGGGCGGCAGGCTGTCGACAAGACGCGGGCCTTCGAGCCCGAGATCGTCTTCATGGATCTCGACATGCCCGTCCTCGACGGCTACGAGGCCGCGCGCGAGATCCGCGCCGCCGCGCTCGCGCGCGAGATCCGCGCCGCCGCGCTCGCGCGCCAGCCGTTCCTGGTGGCGCTGACGGCGTCGCACGGCGCGGCCGTCGAGGTCGCCACCCGCGCGGTGGGCTTCGACTTCTACCTGCGCAAGCCCGCCGACACCAACGCGCTGCTGGCGCTGGTGGCCGACCTGTCGACGCGCACGCGGCCGTCGCCTTGATACGCCGGGCGCATAAGGTTGCGCCGATATCGACAAAGGCGACGCGCGGATATCGATAGCCGTTTGGATTCGTTTTCGCGCCGACGGCGTTTCCCTAACGTCGAGGGGTTGTTCATCACTCCACACCGGTCGTCATGTCCCTCGTCGCCCTGGCAGGCAGCCCGTCCGCCCATTCACGCTCCACGGCGCTGCTGCGCCACGTCCTGAGCCGGTTCGACGATCGCGTCGCGCGCACCGAGATCGTGTTGCGCGACCTGCCGCCCGCGGCGCTGGTGCGCGCCGACTTCGACGACCCCGCGATCCGCCGCGCCCGCGAGCAGGTGGTCGCCGCGCGGTTCGTGGTGATCGCCACGCCCATCTACAAGGCCTCGTTCAGCGGCCTGCTCAAGACCTTCCTCGACCTGCTGCCCGAGGACGCGCTGCGCGGCAAGACCGTGCTGGCGCTGGGCACCGGCGGCAGCCCCGCGCACCTGCTGGCGCTCGACTACGCGCTCAAGCCCGTGCTGGCCGCGCTCGGGGCGCGCCACATCCTCGACGCCGTCTACGCCGCCGACGCGCAGTTCACGCCGCACGCGTTGCACGGCCACGTGGCGCACGACGACGTCGTGCAACGCATAGCGCGCGCGCTGGCCGACGCCCCGATCGCACTGCGCACGCCGGTCGACGCGCCGTCCATCGCGCTCGCCGCATGACTTCGAACCCACAACGATCCGGAGGAATCCCCATGACCGTCTTGTCGTCCATCCGTCGCCGACTCCTGTCCGCGCTGGCACTCGCCCTGGTCGCCGCGGGCGCGCACGCCGATCCTGCGACGGAACTGCGCATCGGCTACCAGAAATCGGCCAGCCTGTTCGTGCTGCAGAAGGCGCAGGGCACGCTGGAGCGGCGGCTGGCGCCGCAAGGCGTCGCGGTGAAGTGGGTCGAGTTCCCGGCCGGCCCGCAACTGCTGGAGGGCCTCAACGTCGGCGCGATCGACGTCGGCTTCGTCGGCGAGGCGCCGCCGATCTTCGCGCAGGCGGCCGGCGCGCGCTTCGTCTACGTCGGCAACGATCCGGCGTCGCCGACCACCGAGGCCATCGTCGTGCCCAAGGATTCGCCGCTGAAGACCGTGGCCGACCTGAAAGGCAAGCGCATCGCGCTGAACAAGGGCTCCAACGTCCACTACCTGCTCGTCAAGCTGCTCGAGAAGAACGGCCTGAAGTACTCTGATATCACTCCGGTGTTCCTGCCGCCCGCCGACGCGCGCGCGGCGTTCGAGAAGGGCGCCGTCGACGCCTGGGCGATCTGGGATCCGTTCCTGGCCGCGGCCGAGGCGCAGAGCAACGCGCGCCAGGTCGCCGACGGCACGGGCGTCGTCAACAGCTACAGCTACTACCTCGCGCAGGCCGACTATGCCCAGGCCAACCCGCACGTGATCCACGAGCTGTTCGCCAACACGCTGGACGCGGCGAAGTTCGTGCAGGCCGACGTGCCGCGCGCCGCGGCGTTGATCGCGCCGCTGCAAGGCCTCGACGTCGCCGTCGTGCGGACCAGCCTCAAGCGCTACCGCTATGGCGTCGCACCGCTGACGCCGGCCGTCGCCGCCGACCAGCAGAAGGTGGCCGACACGTTCTATGACCTGAAGCTGATCCCCAAGCCCGTGCGCATCGCCGACGCGCTGCCGGGCAACGCGGCCGCGGCCACCGTCGCGGGCAAGTGAGGTCGCGCGCATGACTGCGTTCCCGAATCGACGCGAGGCGCTGGCGCTGATCGCGGCCGCGGCCGCGGCGACGTCCGCCCGCGCCGGCGCCAACGAGCTGCGCATCGGCTACCAGAAGTCCTCGGTCAACCTGATGGTGGTGCGCGAGCGCAGGCTGCTCGAGGCGCGCCTGCCCGGCGTGCAGACCCGGTGGGTCGAGTTCCCGGCCGGCCCGCAGATCCTCGAGGCGCTCGCCGTCGGCAGCCTCGACCTGGGCTTCACCGGCGACACGCCGCCCGTGTTCGCACAGGCCGCGGGCAAGGACATCTGGTACGCCGGACTCGAGCCGCCCAAGCCTGCCAGTTCCGCGATCCTGGTGCCGGCCGATTCGCCCATCCGCACGCTGGCCGACCTCAAGGGCAGGCGCATCGGCTTCCAGAAGGGCTCCAGCGCGCACTTCCTGGTCGTGCGCGGCGTGGAGAAGGGCGGCCTGCAGTGGTCGGACATCACGCCCGTCACCCTCACGCCGTCCGACGGCCGCGCGGCCTTCGAGCGCGGCGCGCTCGACGCCTGGGGCATCTGGGATCCGTACTACGCCGCGGCCGAGATCGACGGGCACGCCCGGGTGCTGTCGACGGGCGTGGGCCTGACCAGCAACAACAGCTACTACCTCGCGTCGCGCGCGCTCACGCACGACACGCGCACGCTCAAGGCCTTGTTCGACGCGCTGAGCGAGGCCGATGCCTGGGTGAAGTCCAACCGCACCGAGACCGCGCACTTCCTGGCGGTGGCGAGCGGCCTGCCGCTGTCGACCACGATCCGCTTCCTCGAGCGCCGCACCGCCGGCCCGATCACGCGGCTCAAGGACTCGGACATCGCCGACCAGCAGCGCGTCGCCGACGCGTTCGCCAGGCTGGGACTGATCCCGAAGCCGATCCGCGTCGCGGACATCGTTCTCAAGGCCTGAGTTTTTCGTCCGTCAACGAAAGCGTTCCCATGAAGATCCTCTGGTTCATTCCCACCCACGGCGACTCGCGCTACCTCGGCACGTCCCGGGGCGCGCGCCTGACCGACCTCGACTACTTCAAGCAGGTGGCGATCGCCGCCGACACGCTCGGCTACGAAGGCGTGCTGCTGCCCACCGGCCGTTCGTGCGAGGACTCGTGGATGGTCGCGGCCAGCCTGGTCGACGTCACCAAGCGGCTGAAGTTCCTGGTGGCGCTGCGCCCCGGCATCATCCAGCCGGTGCAGACGGCACGCATGGCGGCCACGCTGGACCGGCTGTCGGGCGGGCGCGTGCTGGTCAACCTCGTCACCGGCGGCGACCCCGACGAACTGGCCGGCGACGGCCTGCACCTGAGCCACGAGGAACGCTACGAGCTCTCGACCGAGTTCGTGTCGATCTGGCGCGACGTGCTGCGCGCCAGCCACGCCAACGAGGCGATCGACTTCGAGGGCAAGCACCTGCAGGTCAAGGGCGCGAAGGTGATCTATCCGCCGGTCACGCAGCCGTACCCGCCGCTGTTCTTCGGCGGATCGTCCGGCCCCGCGCACGACCTCGCCGCCTCGCAGTGCGACACCTACCTCACCTGGGGCGAGCCGCCGGCCGCGGTCGCGGAGAAGGTGCGCGACGTCGGTGGCCGCGCCGGGAAGCTGGGCCGCAGGCTGGAGTTCGGCATCCGCCTGCACGTGATCGTGCGCGAGACCGAGGAGGAAGCCTGGGCCGCCGCGGGCAAGCTGATCTCGCACCTCGACGACGACATCGTCGCCGCGGCGCAGAAGAAGTTCGCGGCGATGGACTCGATCGGCCAGCGCCGCATGGCCGCGCTGCACGGCGGCAAGTTCGACAAGACCAACCCGCGCGCCGGCCTCGAGGTCGCGCCCAACCTGTGGGCGGGCGTCGGCCTGGTGCGCGGCGGTGCCGGCACGGCGCTGGTGGGCGATCCACAGCAGGTGGCCGACCGCATCCAGGAATACGCCGATCTCGGCATGGACTACTTCATCCTGTCCGGCTATCCGCATCTCGAGGAAGCCTATCGCTTCGCCGAGCTCGTGTTCCCGCTGCTGCCGCTGGCCACGCGCGAGAAGCTGACGAAGGGACCGACGTTGACGGGGCCGTTTGGCGAGATCGTCGCCAACGACATCCGCCCCAAGGCCGCGACGGATCTCGCGCGGGCGGCGAGCTGAACGTGGCCGCGACGCGTCGCCGCCTTGGCGGCTTCACCCCCTGGATCGTCCCGCTGCTGGTGATCGTCGGCTGGGAGGCCGCATCGCGCACGGGCTGGCTGTCCATGCGCATCCTGCCCGAACCGTTCGCGGTGGCGCAGGCGTTCTGGAACCTGCTGAAGTCGGGCGAACTGGAGCGCGACGTCGCGATCAGCACCGGCCGCGCGCTGGCGGGCCTCGCGATCGGCGGCGGCCTCGGCCTCGTGCTGGGCCTGCTGACCGGCACGTTCAGGATCGCCGAGACGCTGCTCGACACCACGTTGCAGATGGTGCGCAACGTGCCGCCGCTCGCGCTCATCCCGCTGGTGATCCTGTGGTTCGGCATCGACGAGTCGGCCAAGCTGTTCCTCGTCGCGATCGGCGTGTTCTTCCCGATCTACCTCAACACGTACCACGGCATCAAGTCGGTGGACGCCGGGCTGGTGGAGATGGCGCGCAGCTACGGCCTGAAGGGCCGGGCGCTGTACCTCGAGGTGATCCTGCCGGGCGCGCTGCCGTCCATCCTCGTGGGCCTGCGCTTCTCGCTGGGCCTGATGTGGGTGCTGCTGATCGTGGCCGAGACCATCTCCGCGCAGTCGGGCATCGGCTACATGACGATGAACGCGCGCGAGTTCCTGCAGACCGACGTGGTGCTGGTGGGCGTGCTGCTGTACGCCCTCCTCGGCAAGCTGGCCGACCTCGTCGCGCGAGGGCTCGAGCGCCGCTTCCTGCGCTGGAATCCGGCGTACCAGCCCGCACTCGCGTGACTTCCGGGAGATTTCGACATGCAACGTGAATGGATCGCGCCGCCTTCGAGCGGACTCGGCGTGAGCCTGGCCGGCCTGGGCAAGCGCTTCGGCGACCGCGCCGTGCTGCACGACATCGCGCTCGACGTGGCGCCCGGCGAATTCGTGGCCATCGTCGGCCGCAGCGGCTGCGGCAAGAGCACGCTGCTGCGGCTGCTCGCGGGCCTGGAGACGCCGACGTCGGGCACGGTGCGCCTGGGCGATGCGACGCAGGCCGGGCATCGCGGCGACGTGCGCATCATGTTCCAGGAGGCCCGGCTGCTGCCCTGGCGCACGGTGCTGCAGAACGTGCGGCTCGGTCTCGACAAGGCCGACGGCGCCGCGCGGGCGCTCGATGCGCTCGCGCACGTGGGCCTGGCCGACCGCGCGAACGACTGGCCTTCGGTGCTGTCGGGCGGCCAGCGCCAGCGCGTCGCGCTCGCCCGCGCGCTGGTGCATCGCCCGCGCCTGCTGCTGCTGGATGAACCGCTCGGTGCGTTGGACGCGCTCACGCGCATCGAGATGCAGCGCCTGATCGAGTCGGTGTGGCGCGAGCTGCGCTTCACCGCCGTGCTGGTCACGCACGACGTCGCCGAGGCCGTGGCGCTGGCCGATCGCGTGCTGCTCGTCGAGGAAGGCCGCATCACGCTGGACGAGCCGGTCGCGCTGGCGCGGCCGCGCCAGCACGGCTCGCCGGCGTTCGCGGAGCTCGAAGGGCGGGTGCTGGCACGCGTGTTGAAGGAGACGGCGTCCGCCGCCGAAGAGACGCCGAGGCCGCGGCTCGTGGCTTAGGCGATCGCGACGACCGGCGCGACGTGTTCCGTCTGCGCCACCTGCACGAACTGCGTGATCTGCGCGGCCTGCGTCGTGAAGACGTGCTGCGTCTGCGCGTGGTCCTCGATGCGGCCGAAGGTCGCGGGTTCGGTCGGGTGCGAGAACGACTGTCGCATCGATACCGGCTCGTAGGAGTCGGCGCCCACGTGCAGCTCGTGCGTGCGGAAGTCGACGCGCGGATCCTTCTGCGCGGCGTGGCCGTCCTCCACGAGCGTCAGCTTCTGCGTGGTGACGGTGCGCTCCACGGGCTGGTACTGCACGGTCTGCTGCTGCACGGGCATCGTCCGCGTGAGCGTGCTGCGACGGTCGTCGCTGTCCTCGCGCCAGGTGTTCTCGGCGTTGTCGTCGCGCTCGTCGTCGTGCGACGTCGAGGCCTGCTGCTGCTGCTGGCTCGCGCCGACGCTGCCGACGCTGCTGACGACCTTGGCGTTGAGCTGCGCGTAGTCGGACTGCAGCGCCTGGCGATCGGCGTCGCTGAGCGTGCCGCTGGCCGAGGCCATCGCGATGCGCTGCATCATGTCCAGCGCCGCGGGCAGGCTGTTCATCGCGCCGGCGATCGCCACCGTCGACAGGCTGGTCATCGGATCGGGCACCTGCGACCGGGCGGCCTGCGCGGCCGCCTGCAGGGCCTGCACGTTGGCAGCGTGCGCCTCGTTGGCCCTGGCCTGCTGCAGCTGCGCGTCGAAGTCGGCGCGCGAGTTCGCGTCCACCGTCGCGGCCTTGGCGGTGTTGGTCGTGGCCGACGTGAATGGCGTGGCGACGGTGGGGCTGGTCGTCAACATGGCGGGTCCTTCCGTGCGCATCGGCGATGGACGCACACGCTCGTTGTCTTGCCCACGCGGACGCCGGCGCGCAAGTGCCTCGCACAGGCGCGCGGACGTCGACGTGAAGAAATGCCGGCGCTTTCTTCGCCACTTCCAACGATCGCTGCGCGACGATGGGTGCTAGGCGGAGGGGGCGCTTGTTCGGCTCATCGGCGGGCCGGGCGGAAAGTTGAGTCCGTCGCGAAAATATTTCTCCGCGGCCGCGGTGGTCCGTGGCGCTGCGGCGCAACTGGCAGCAAACCTGTTCACCGACTAAAGTCCTCCACTCGACCTCGGCAGTCAGGAGATCCGCGTGGCAGGTGACAACGACAGGCGCATCGTCGACTCTCTCGAGTCCGGCCTGATCTGGTTCGACGCCGACCTGCGCATCGTCGACACGAACCGGGCCGCGCGCGAGGTGCTGGGCCTGGACCGCGGCTCGCTGGGCATGCGCATCCAGGACATGGGCTGGGTGCAGACCGACGAGAACGGCGTGGTGATGCCCGAGGACCAGCGCCCGGTCTGGCGCGCGATCCACGGCCAGGGCGAGGGCGCCGGGGGCACGGTGGTCGTGCAGACGCCGCGGCATGGCGAACGCTGGCTGCGCGTGCGCGCGGTGCCGGTCGATTCGCTGGGCGAAGGCCTGGGGCGCGGGGCGGTGGTGTCGTTCACCGACTTCACCGCCGAACGCCAGGCGGCGCGCGTGGCGCGCGACAGCGAGCAGCTGTTGCGCATGTTCGGCGACCACTCGCTGGACCTGATCTGGATCGTCGACCCGCGCAGCAACAAGCTGCTGTACATGAACTCGGCCTACGAGCGCCTCTGGGGCCGGCCGGCGGCGCCGCTGTACGAGGATCTCGCGCACTGGCTGGACGGCGTCCACCCCGAGGACCGCGAGCGCGTGGCCCACGCGGCGCTGCACGCGAACGACGCCGGCATGTACCAGACCGAGTACCGCGTGATCCGGCCGGACGGCCGCCTCGTCTGGATCCGCGGCCGCGGCTTCCCGCTGTTCGGCGGCGACGGCCGCATGCGCTACATGGCCGGCTTCGCCGAGGACATCACGCTGGCGCGCGCCAACGAGGCGCTGGAGCACGCGCACCGCGTCGCGCAGGAGCGGCTCGAACGCATCGTCGCGACCGCGCCCGGCGCGGTGCATTCGTATTTTCGCGGCAGCGACGGGCGCGGCCGGTTCATCTTCGCGAGCCCGGCCATCCGCGAGCTGCTGGGCGTCGCGGCCGAGACGCTGGTCGAGCGTGGCATCGACCTGCTGGAGCTGGTGCATCCCGACGACCGCGCGATGGTCGCGCACTCGCTGCGCGAGTCGGCCGATCTCGGCAGCCCCTGGCTCGCGTCTTTCCGCGTGCCGCTCACATCCACCGGCGAGCGCTGCATCGAGGCGCATTCGATGCCGGTGCGCGAGGGCGATGGCGGCGTCGTGTGGCACGGGTTCCTGATCGACGCCACCGAGCGGCGGCGCGCCGAGCAGGAGATCCGCTCGCTCAACGCCGACCTGGAGCGTCGGGTGGCCGACCGCACGTCCGAGCTGGAGGCCAAGCATCGCGAGATGGAGTCGTTCACGTACTCGGTGTCGCACGACCTGAAGGCGCCGCTGCGCGGCATCGACGGCTACAGCCGGCTGCTGGAGTCCGACCACGCCGGCAAGCTCGACGAGGAAGGCCGCTTCTTCGTCGCGATGATCCGCAAGGCGACGTCCCACATGGGCGACCTGATCGACGACCTGCTGGCCTACTCGCGCGTGGAGCGCGGCCGGCCCAGGCTGGGCCCGCTGGCGCCGGGGCCGGTGGTGGCGACGGTGATCGACGGCGTGGCCGCCGAGGTGGCCGCCGGCGCCATCGTGCTCACCTCGCAGGTCGATCCCGGCCTGGTGGTGCTGGGCGAGCGCGACGGCCTGGTGCTGGCGCTGCGCAACCTGCTGGACAACGCCGTCAAGTTCACCGCCGGCCGTGCCGATCGCCGCATCGAGATCGGCGCGCGTCGCACGCAGGGCCACGCGCTGTTCTGGGTGCGCGACAACGGCCCGGGCTTCGACATGCGCTACCACGACCGCATCTTCGAGATCTTCCAGCGCCTGCACCGCGCCGAGGATTTCCCGGGCACGGGCGTCGGACTGGCGATCGTGCGCAAGGCGGTCGAACGCATGCACGGCAAGGTCTGGGCGGAGAGCGCCAGGGACGACGGCGCGACCTTCTACATCCAGCTTCCTGCCGCGCCAGCCGCCTAACTCGTGACTTGATGCCGCCTTGCGCCCCTCCGTTTCAAACCGGCGCGGTGCAAATGCCGTGTAAAAGACGTGGCATTTCGCTATGCTGCGCGAATGGAAGACCGTCGCCCGATCCTGCTGGTCGAAGACAACCCGATGGATGTCGACCTGACGCAGCGCGCGTTCGCCAAGCGCCACATCGTGAACACGCTGGAGGTGGCGCGCGACGGCGAGGAAGCGCTGGAGTGGATCGTGCGCTGGGAAGCCGGGCATCCGCTGCCGGTCGTGATCCTGCTGGACCTGAAGCTGCCCCGCGTCAGCGGCCTCGAGGTGCTGCGCCAGCTCAAGGCCCATCCCGACTACTGCCGCATCCCGGTGGTGGTGCTGACCACCTCGCGCGAGGACGCCGATGTCGCGTCGGCGTATGCGCTGGGCGTCAACTCCTACATCGTCAAGCCGGTGGAGTTCGAGAAGTTCATCGACGTGGCCGCGCAGATCGACCTGTACTGGTGCGTGCTGAACCAGCAATCGATCTGAGGCGCCGCTCAACATCATGAAGGTCCTGTACGTCGAAGACAACGAACAGGACGCCGACCTGACCTGTCGGCGGCTGGCCCGGCTCGCGCCCGACATCGCCATCGCCACCGTGCACACGCTCGCGGACGCGCGGGCGCGCCTGGCCGCCGAGGAAGCCGCGGGCGCGCCGCCGGACGTGCTGCTGGTGGACGTGCGCCTGCCCGATGGCAACGGCCTCGAGCTGCTGGGCGAGGTGCGGCTGCGGGGGTTGCCGATCGCCGTCGTGATGCTCACCGGCTCGGGCGACGAGGCGCTGGTGGTCGCGGCGCTGCGCAGCGGGGCCGACGATTACGTCGTCAAGTCGGGTGCCTACATCGAGCGGCTGCCGGCCACGCTGGCGGGCGTCGTCCAGACCTTCCGGCAGGCGTCGGCCCATCGCTCGACGCCCATCCGCGTGCTGTACGCCGAGCCGAGCGCCGCCGACGTCGACCTGCTGCAGCGCCACCTGGCGCGCTATGCGCCGCACGTCCAGGTCGAGCCGGTATTCACCGCGCAGGAGGCGCTGGTGCGGCTGCCGCCCGAGGCCGATCCGGGCCCGGACGTGCTGCTGCTCGATTTCAAGCTGCCCGGCATGAACGCGCTGGACGTCGTTCGCGAGGTGCGCCACGAGCGCGGCCTCAACCTGCCCATCATCGTGATCACCGGCCACGGCGACGAGACCAGCGCCGCGCAGACGCTGAAGCTGGGCGCCACCGACTACCTCGTCAAGCAGGAAGACCTGCTCAACCGGTTGCCGGTGGCCATCGAGAACGCCTGGTACCGGGCGCAGCTCGAACGCGAGCGCGGCGCTCTGCGCGAGAGCGAGGAACGCTTCCGCCAGATGGCCGAATCGATCGGCGACGTGTTCTGGCTCAGCGATCCCCAGCGCCGGGTCACGCTCTACATGAGCCCTGCGTTCGAGCGCATCTGGTGCCTGCCGGTGTCGGACGTGTACGCCAACTGGCGCGCCTGGCTGGACGACGTGCACGACGACGACCGCGACATGCTGCGTGCGCGGATGGACGACCTGTCCCTGGCCGAGCTCGAGTTCGAGTTCCGCGTCTGTCCGCCCGGCCACGAGATGCGCTACGTGCACATGCGCGTGTACGTCGTGCGCGACGGCGCGGGCCGCCACGTGCGGCGCGCCGGCGTGATCCAGGACATCACCGAGCGCAAGGCGCAGGAAGCGCGCATCGAGCACCTGGCCTACCACGACTCGCTCACCGGCCTGCCCAACCGCGCGATGCTGATGGATCGCCTGGGCCGCGCGCTGTCGCAGGCGCAGCGGCTCGACCAGCAACTGGCGGTGCTGTTCATCGACCTCGACCGCTTCAAGCTGGTCAACGATTCGCTGGGCCACCACGTGGGCGACCAGCTGTTGCAGGAGATCGCGCGCCGCCTGCGCGCGACGCTGCGCGACAACGACACCGTCGCCCGCGTCGGCGGCGACGAGTTCCAGGTGGTGGTGTGCAACGTGGCCGGCGCGACCGACGCCGCGCGCATCGCCGAGAAGCTGATGCGCGCGCTCGGCGAGCCGTTCACGCTCGCGGGCCAGGAGCTGCACGTCACCGCCAGCCTGGGCGTGAGCCTGTTTCCCCGCGACGGCGCCAGCGGCGAGCTGCTGCTGAAGTACGCCGACACCGCGCTGTACGAGGCCAAGGGCGAAGGCCGCAACGCCTACCGCTTCTTCAGTCCCGAGATGAACGCGCAGGCGCACGGCCGGCTGCGTCTGGAGAACGACCTGCGGCGCGCGGTCGAACGCCACGAGCTCGAGCTGCACTACCAGCCGCAGCTCGATCTCGCGACGGGCGAGGTCTGCGCCGTCGAGGCGCTGGTGCGCTGGCGCCATCCGGTGCGCGGCCTGGTGCTGCCCAATACGTTCATCCCGATCGCCGAGGAGACGGGCCTGGTGCTGGGCATCGGCGAATGGGTGCTGAACGAGGCCTGCCGCCAGGTCGCGCAATGGCAGCGCGACGGCCTGGCCGACAACGTCTCCGCGCTGCGCGTGGCCGTCAACATCTCGGCGCGCCAGCTGCAGCGGCCGGGCCTCGACGGCGCGGTGCGGCGCGCGCTCTCGCTCAGCGGCCTGGCGCCGCCATGCCTGGAGCTCGAGATCACCGAGAGCAGCGTGATGCTCGACCCGCTGCATGCGCAGGGCGTGCTGCAGTCGCTGCGCGATCTCGGCGTGCTGCTGTCGATCGACGACTTCGGCACCGGCTATTCCAGCCTCGCCTACCTCAAGCGCCTGCCGCTCGACCGCCTCAAGATCGACCGCTCGTTCATCGGCGGCATCCCGTCCGACTCCGACGACGCCGCCATCGTCGAGACCATCATCGTGATGACCCACAAGCTGGGCCTGCGCGTGATCGCCGAGGGCGTCGAGACGCTGGAGCAGCGGCTGCAGCTGGTGCGCCAGGGCTGCGACGAGATGCAGGGCTTCCTGCTGGCGCATCCGGTGCCGGCCGACGAACTGCCCGCGCTGCTGAAGACGCTGAAGGAGGCCGCAGCCACGGCGCGGCTGACGCCGCCGACGCCTTAGCCCGGCGGCCTCGCGGCGTCAGCGCGGACGCCGCCGCGGCGGCACCGGCCGCCGTCATTGGGCGCGTCTTCGAGATGCGCCTGCCGTCCTTCGGTCAGTGCGGCTCGGCATCTTCCTCGGACGCGCCGCCCGGATGGTGCGCGGGGGCGACGCCCCCGCTGGTCCCACCACCGAGTCCGCCGCCGCCGTCGGTGCCGCCCTTGCCGCCGCCCGCGTTGCTCGCGCCGCCGGCCTTGTCGCGGCTGCCCAGCGACCGCAGCGGGCCCTGCTTGGGAATCGCGACCGACGCCGGAATCGGATCGAGCTCCAGCACGTCACGGATGAAGTCGCGCAACGACGTGACCAGCGCCGCGGTCTCGACCGGCCGGCCGGCGGCCATCTCGGTGGCGGCGTGCGCGGCGAGCCGCACCTGTTCGTCGGTGCCGAGCAGGATGATGTCGGACAGCGCCGCCTCGACCGCATCGCGCACGCGACGCGCGCGCTCGGAGCCGGCCGTTTCATCGGGCGCGAGCTGTCGCAGTTCGCGCAGGTGGCGCGGGTCGACCGCCAGCACGCCGGTGAACGAGCCGCCCAGCGTCCTGTAGGCGGCGATCAGCGTCTTCAGCCGTTCGTTGATCTGCCGGTTCGCGCGCTCGCGGCGTTGCTGCACCGTCTGCATCACGAGCAGCAGAACGCCGACGGCCACCACCGACACCAGCACCAGGCCGAGCAGGGTGGAGATGAGGGTCTGCCAGGAACTGAAGTCGAGGGCGCTGCGCATGGGCGGCCATGGCAAGCACCAGGCCCGGCGACGGCTTCAGGGCAGGCCGGGTTCGTCTCCCGACGACCTCCGGTCGGCGGCCAGGGGGCGCTCGAACGCCAGCGGTCGTGCGTGCCGGCCATGCCGGGCCTCGCCGACGTGGAAGGCAAGCCGTTCGCCGCCGATCGCGCGGGCCGGTGGGTCAATCGGCGCGGCGCCGATGTGGTCGTCAAGGCCGTGATGGCCGACGGTCCGGCTGCCGTGGCGGGCTTGCAGTTCGGGGACGTCGTGCGCGACGTCGACGGCGAACCGGCCGCAGGCGTGACGCTGGACGAACTGCGGCGCCGGCTACGCGAGTGGCCGGCGGGCAAGGTGGTGGCGCTGCGAGTCACGCGCAACGGCGTGTCGTTCGGGGCGGCGCTGCAGCTGCGCGATCTCATCCCGGCAGCCTGAAGCGACCGCAGTCGGGAGGGACGGCAGGTCGCGCTCGTCTGCGCGACCCGCCGGGTGGAACGCCGACGCTCAGCGCGCCGTGTAGCCGCGGCCGTCCATGCACGCGAGCGTCGCGCGCTGGAAGACGCTGGCGTCGTTCATCGCGTTGTGCTGCGTGGTCGCCCAGCTGTTGCAGGCGCGGCGGTCGGCCTCGAGCTGCGCGGCGTTCTGGCCGTTGCGCGGGTAGAAGATCGGATCGGGCGCCGCGGCCGGGGCGGGCACCGCCTGCGACGGCTGCACGTAAACCGGCGCTGGCGTCACGTAGGTGGGCGCCGGCGGGTAGTACACGGGCGGCGCCGAGTAGTAGTAGGGCGAGTCGTAGTAGGCCGGCGCCGTGGCCAGCGCGGCCAGGCCCAGGCCCACGCCGAAGCCCCAGAAGGGGTCGAAGCCCCAGCCGCCGCCGTGGTAGTAGCCGCCGCCGTGCCATCCGCCTCCGCCGCCATGCCAGCCGCCGCCGTGCGGCGCGGCCTGGGCGACGCCGCCGCAGGCCAGCGCCAGCGCGCCGGCCGCCACGGCCAGCGTGTTGCGCAGCTTGCGGCTGCGGGATGGCACCAGCGCCGGGGTGTGAACGATGGTTGCACTCATGTCGAAATCTCCTTCGGGAACGCGCTCGTGGCGCATGGCTCGATTCTCTGCTTCCGCGCGATCATGTCGAGCCACAGGGCCGCGCCTTTACAAGACTCTACGCGGTGATAGACCGCTTCCCAGGCGCTTGGTTCCCTGCTAAGTTGTCGGCAGCGCACGGTCGAGCGGCGACGCGCCGTGAGAACACCGATTGCCATGCGGTCCTTCATGACAGATTCCTCCCGACAATTGCCCTGGTCCCTGGACGACATCGATTTCTCCGCCATCGAGCCCCAACGCGTACGCGACGACGTGGCGATGTTCATGCTCGTCTGCAGCGCGTCCTTCGTCGAGAGCGGCAGCGACACCTACACCGGCAACCTGGTCGAACGCTTCGCCGGCGACGACGAGGTCGGCCACTGGCTGCGCGAGCACTGGGAGCCCGAGGAACTGCAGCACGGCCGCGCGCTGAAGGCCTACGTCCGCCACGTCTGGCCCGAGTTCGACTGGGATGCCGCCTACGCCGATTTCTTCGCCGAGTACGCGAAGCTGTGCACGATGGATGAACTGGAGCCCACCGGCGGCCAGGAGCTGGCCGCGCGCTGCATCGTGGAGATGGGCACGACCACCTACTACCAGGCGCTGCACGCGGCCTGCACGGAGCCGGTGCTGCGCGACCTGACGTGGCGCATCCGTTGCGACGAGGTGCGCCACTACAAGCACTTCCACGCGTTCTTCCAGAGGTACCGGCAGGCCGAGCATCTGGGCCGGCGCCACGTGCTGGCCGCGCTCGTGCGCCGCGCGATCGAACTGCGACGCGAGGACGCGACGATCGCGTTGCGCCACGCCGCCGAGTGGCGCCGGCGCAGCCCGCTGGGCCGCGTCGACGGCGCGGCCGTGGCCTCCAGCGCCGAGCTGATCGGTCAGGCCTACCGGCTCGTCAGCGCGCATCTGCCGATGGATCTCGCGGTGCGCATGGCGCTCAAGCCGCTGCGGCTCAGTCCCGCCGTGCAGCGCTTCGTGATGCGGCCGCTGTCGATGCTGGGCGCGGGCATCGTGCATCCCTGAGGCGGGCGCGGGTTGGCCCAGAATCGGAACAGGCTGTCCGACGGGCGCGCCACGGCCCGTGAGCTGATCCGGCGCGGCCACCCCGGTGCGTCGGATGCGCAGGAGTGATCGCATGCACCTGCTCGTGACCGGCCTGTCGGGAACGCTGGCTCCGCGGCTCGCCGAGCTCGCGACGGGCCAGGGCTGGCGGGTGTCCGGCTGGGATCGTCGCGCCGTGCCGGCCGACGACGGCGCCGCGGCGAACGCCGAGCTGCAGCGCCTGCGGCCCGACGCCATCGCCCACCTGGCCATCGGCTCGGCCGCCTGGGCGGGCCTGCTCGCGCGCCACGCGCGCGATCGCGGCATCCCGATGCTGTTCACGAGCACCGCGATGGTGTTCGACCACGACCCCGACGGCCCGCACGACGTCGCCGCCCCGCGCAACGCACGCGACGACTACGGCCGCGGCAAGATCGAATGCGAAGACCTCGTGCGCGCCGCGCACCCGCAAGCCACCATCGCGCGCCTGGGCTGGCAGATCGACCTGCGCGCCACCGGCAACAACATGCGGGCCGAACTCGATCGCTGGCAGGCGCGCGACGGCCGCATCGCCGCCAGCGCGCGCTGGACGCCCGCCTGCAGCTTCATGGACGACACCGGCGCCGCGTTGCTCGGCCTGCTGGCCGGCAGCCCCGGCGCCACCGTGCACCTCGATTCCAACGCGGTCGAGGCCTGGACCTTCGACCAGGTCGTGAATGCGCTGAAGATCCGCTGCGACCGCGACTGGGTTGTCGAGAGCGATCGCGGCGACCGCGCCTACGCGCACGACCAGCGGCTGGTGGGCGGCGGCGTGGCGTTGCCGCCACTGTCGGCGCGGCTGCCGGAACTGCGGGCGATGCGCGTTCCCGACAAGGATCTTCCTTCGACGTGAACGACCAGCGGCGGCAGTCGCCACGTATCGCCGATCAGCAGATCGACGTCGCGAACGCCGCCGACATCACGCGTCGTCCTCTTCAGCAGCGAGCAAGGACTCGACCCGCGCGTCGTCCGGCATGAAGTACATCAGCGGCGGCACGCAGAAGAGGGCGATCGCCAGCCATGTCGACATGAACGCCAGCGGGATGGAGGCCACGAGGAGCGCCAGCGAAACGAGGTTGCGGATCCGGAAGCCGACCGCTCCGGTGTCCTCATCGGCGACGACGCCCGCGCTCGCGAGATGCGTCGATACCCCATGCTGTATCAAGAAAAATCCGAGCGCGCAGCCTGTCGCCACAGCGCCATAGAGCGCAGCGGCCATCGGCAGCGCGGGATGCGCGCCCAGGTAGCCCGTGGCGAAAGGGAGCAGGGACAACCAGAACAGGAACAGGATGTTGGCCCAGAGCAAGCGGCTCGTGACCCGTCGCACCAGGTGGATCAGGTGATGGTGGTTCACCCAGTAGATGGCGACGGTGGCGAACGACAGCACGTAGCTGAACAACACGGGCAGCAGCGCCACCAGGGCGTGCGGCGACTCGTCGCGGGGGACGTGCAGCTCCAGCACCATGATGGTGATGATGATGGCGATCACGCCGTCCGAAAACGCCTCCAGGCGCGTGCTCTGCATCTGCGCGGTCATCGCTGGCCGCGCCGGTGCAGTTCGCTGCCGATCTCGCGGATGCGCCGCTCGCCGTTCGCCAGCGAGGCCGCGTTGGTGTGCACGGAATAGTTGCCGAGGAACAATGGCCAGGGGTGGCGCTGCGCCGCGCCAAACATGAGTTGCGCACCGGCCGCAGAGTCGAACTCGACGGCCGAACCTCGTTCGGTCAGCACGACGAGTTCGTCGGACAGTTGCACGCCATCCATCGAGACCTGGCCCTCGAACACCATCGCCCAGGCTACCTCGAAGCGATCCGGCAGCATCATCCGCCACGACTCGCCCGGCGCCAGTCGGACGTGCAGGTAGGTCATCGGCGATGGTTCCGGCACAGGGCCCTGCAATCCGCGGTAGGTTCCCATCAGCACCTTCACGCCATCGATCGTCGGCACCTGCTCCGGCGTCACGTACAGAGCGTTGGCCGCAGCGTCTTCGAGACCTGCGGGCAGCGCGACCCAAAGCTGGAAGCCGGTCACGTGCGGGCTTCCGGCCAGGCTGCCGCGATGCCAGACACCGCCGCCCGCCTGCATCCACTCGAGGCCGCCCCGGCGAACGAGGACTTTCTGGCCGGAGGTGTCCTCCATCTCGGCGTCGCAATCGAGCTGGTAGGTCAGCGTCGCGATGCCGGAGTGCGGATGGAAATCGAAACCGAAGCCCGGCGCGATGTCCGCGTCGATGAAGTCGAGGAAGACGAAGGGCTTGAGCGTCTGCCCGAGATCGCCGGGACTGACCAGGCGCGTGATCGCGCCGTGGGATTGCCCTCGGATGCGTTGTCGGATGGCGCGATTCATCGGGGTTCCTTGCCGCTGCAGGCCTGTCGGCGATGCGACGCAGTGTCATGACTGCGAAAGGCGCGATCAAGAGTCGTCATGGAAATCAGCTTTCCAGATTCGAGAGGTCGTCGACGCTCTCCGGCGCGGAGCTCAGGTATGGTCCGAGGGCTGACGACCGCACGAAGGGAGACTCATGAACGACTATTTGCGAGACATGGCGCTGTTCGTGGAGATCGCGCAGGCCGGCACCTTCTCGAAGGCGTCGACGGTCACCAACGTCCCGATCTCCACCCTGTCGCGCCGCCTGTCCGAATTCGAAAAGCGACTGGGCTTCCAGCTGATCAAGCGCAGCACGCGCAAGCTCGAGCTGACCGAACTCGGCGCGCAGTACTTCTCGGAGTGCGAACGGCTGGTCGCCGAGGCGGGCGCGGCGCACGAACGCCTGCTGGCGCGCAGCGATCAGGTCGAAGGAACGCTCAAGCTCTCCACGACGCCCGACTTCGGCGCCGTGGTGCTGGCCCCGGTGCTGGCGGAATTCGCACGCCGGCATCCGCTGATCCGGTTCGACCTGGATCTGACGCCGCACCTCGTCGACCTCATCTCCAACAACATCGACGTCGCGATCCGCTTCGGGCATCCGGTGGACTCCGGCATCACGATGCGCCGCATCGGCTCGATCCACCACTGGCTGTGCGCCACCCCGCACTACCTCGAATGCCATGGCGAGCCTCGCGATCCGGAGCACCTGAAATCGCACGACGGCATCCTGCTCAAGCGCGCGAACAATCCCCCGCCCCTGATGTTGTCGAAGGGCAAGAAAAGCGTGCCGCTCGTCACCAACGCACGCTTCCACGCCAACCACATCAGCATGCTGAGCTATCTCGCGCTGGCCCACTTCGGCATCTGCCTGCTGCCGGACGTGATCGCGGTTGCGCTGGTGCGGTCCGGTCAACTCGTGCGAGTGCTGGCGGACTGGGCGCTTCCCACCGTGCCGGTGCTGGCCATCACGCCTTCGCGACTGCAGCCGGCACGCTGCCGGCTCTTCCTCGAGTTCCTCGCCGAGCACGCCGGCGATGTCCTCGTGGTGGACCCGCGTGCCAAGGCAGCCCGGTGACGGCGGTCAGGTCATCAGCTTGTCGATGATTTCCTCGAGGTTGATCTTCATCGCCTTCTGGCCTTCGGCGGTACCGAAGTTGTTGACGAGCTCGGTCATCATCTGGTTGATTCCCGTGACGGTCACGCCCATCTCGCGCAGCCGGTCGTAGGTGAGCTGGTCGCTCAGCGCGCTCAGGCTGCCGCATGCATCGGCCACCACCATCACGTCGTAGCCCAGGCGCACCGCATCGGTGGCGGCCCAGAACAGGCAGATGTCGGTGGTCAGGCCGGCGAGGATGACGCGCTTGCGACCGAGTGCCTTCACGTCGGCGGCGAGCTTGGCGTCGTCCCAGCAACTGAGCTGGCCGCCGCGCTTGTAGCGCTTCGCGTAGGCGTCGGGCGCGAGTTGCGCGAGGTCGGGGATCGTCGGACCGACGTTGTCTTCCATCGTCGTCGTCATGACGAGCGGGATGGCGTAGTCGAGCGCCATGCGTGCCATGGCGCGCGACGATGCGATCGTCACCTTGGACGGCTGGCTCTTGACCCAGCCGATGGTGCCGGTCTGGTGGTCGACCAGCATGATGACGCTGTTGGCGAGCGTGAATCGATCCTGCAGGCGGGCAGGGTTCAGGGAGGCATTCATCTTGGGGTCCTTGTTGGCTGAAGCGGCTTCGGCGCTCCCCGCGCTGCCCGGCGCGCCGACGCCGCTCATCGCAGCGAGGGATTGGCCGAGAAACTGGCGACGATCGTCTTGCGGCATTGCAGGTGCTTCCGGTGAAGGTCATGCGAGTCGACGCGCGGTCGATCGCAACCTCGGGCGAGGTCGATGCAGTGTCTGGCCGGGGGTAGGGCGGATCAAGAGAGATCGTGGAAAGAAGATTTCCAGCCCTGGGAAAGCGGGTGCCAGGGTATGCGATCGCAACTGCCGGAGACTGCGACCGCTTGCCGCGCGCAGCGCCTTCCGAGCACGCGGAAGTCGACAGGTGAATCGCCAGTTCGCCAGCGCGGGCCGGTTCCTTGTCATGAACGAATCGCGACCTGCAAGCCGAAAGCTGCCGGCGACGACGTCCAGGCGCACGATGCGGTGCCGTGCGTGACGGCTGCCGGGAACGAGCCGTCGCCGGCCACCCGTCGGCCAGGCGCTAGCTAGCCCTCGCCCCAGAGCTCCTGCATCGCCTTCGCGAAGGCCGCGCTGATCCGCTCCCCCTGCGCATGGTGGTGGCGGCGCAGCGCCCAGCGGCCGGCCACCATCACGTCGCGCCAGGGGCGGCCCGGGCTCGAGAAGACCAGGGCGTCGAGCCAGCGGGCCTGCGGCAGGCCGAGGAGGCTGGCGTCGTCGGGATCGACCACCAGCAGGTCGGCGCGGGCGCCGACGGCCAGGCCCCAGGTCGCGTGGCCGGCCGCGCGTCCGCCGCCGGCGCGGGCGCGCTCGAACAGGCTGGCGGCGGTGTCGGGTTGCGGACGCGACGCGCGGCCGTGCGCGGCGTTGGCCACGCCCCGGGGCTGTGCGCAGACGTTGCGGCGCTCCAGCTTCAGGCGCTGGCCGTATTCCATCCAGCGCAGTTCCTCGCGCCAGCTGCGCGTGACGTTGCTGTCCGAGCCGATCGCGAGATCGACGTCGGCGGCAAGCCAGGCGGGCACGTCGGTGAAGCCGTCGCCGAGGTTGCCCTCGGTGCTCGGGCAGATGACGACGCCGGCACCGCTGGCGGCGGTCGCGGCGATCTCGCCGGCGTCGACATGCGTCGCGTGCACCAGTTGCCAGCGCGCGTCGAGCCAGCCTTGCGACGCGAGCCACGCGACAGGCGTCCGGCCGGTGGCGGCGACGCAGTCGCTCAGTTCGGCGCGCTGCTCGGACACGTGCACATGGATCGGGCCGTCGAACTCGTGCGCCAGCTGTCGCAGCGCGCCGATCGACCCGGCCGCGGCGGCGCGCAGCGAGTGGATCGCGAGACCTGCGTCGAGCGGCACGAGCGACGCGCGCCCGGCCGCGGCCACGCGCGCGCTGAACGCCTGGCTGCGCTGCCAGACGTCCTGCGCGCCGGCGTGGAAGCGGCGCTGGTCGGGCCGCAGCGACGGCGCCGTGAAGCCCGCGCGCTCGTACAGCACGGGCAGCAGCGTGAGGCCGATGCCGGCGTCGGCGGCGGCATCGGCGAGCGCCATCGACAGCGCGAGCGGGTCGTCGTAAGGCGTGCCGTCGGCCTGGTGCTGCAGGTAGTGGAACTCGCAGACCTGCGTGTAGCCGCCGCGCAGCAGCTCGACGTACAGGTGCGCGGCGATCGCGCGAAGGCTTTCCGGCGTGACCGCGTTGGCGACCTTGTACATGCGGTCGCGCCAGCTCCAGAAGTCGTCGCTGTCGTCGGTACGGCTCTCGGCCAGGCCCGCGAAGGCGCGCTGGAATGCGTGGCTGTGCGCGTCGACCAGGCCCGGCAGCACCGGGCCGGCGAGCTTGTCGGCCTCGTGCGGCGCGGGCACGCCGGCGGCGATGTGCGACCAGTGTCCTCGCGCGTCGATCTCCAGCACGACGGACCGCTGCCAGCCGCCGGCGATCCACGCGGCCGGCGCCCAGAAGCGCCGGGTCATGCGGGCACCCCGGGCGTTGCGCGCCTGCCCGGCAGGCGGGGGCGTTCGCCCTTCGCGCGGCCGTGCGGGCTCACTGCGGCTTCCAGTCCCGCATCGTGCGCAGCAGCTCGCGCAGCAGCGGCTGCACCTGCGCGGCCTTGTCGGGACGGTAGGCGTACGGCGGCGTCTCGTCCATGTAGCAGTCCCAGATCATCTCGAGCTGCACCGCGTGGATGTTCTCGTCCGGCTGGCCGTAGTGGCGCGTGATGTAGCCGCCCTTGAAGCGGCCGTCGACCACGTGCGAATACGTGTGCTGCGCCGCGAGCACGGCGCTCAGCTGCTCGCGCAGCGACGGCGCGCAGCTCGCGCCGTTGACGGTGCCCAGGTTGAGCGCCGGCAGCCGGCCCTCGAACAGCCACGGCAGCTCGCTCTTGATGCTGTGGCCGTCGAAGATGACCGCGTGGCCGTGCTCGGCCTTGAGGCGCGCGAGCTCGGTGGCGATCGCGCCGTGGTACGGCTGCCACCACTGGCCGATGCGCTGCGTGATCTCGGCGGGCGTCGGCGCGTGCCCGTCGAGGTAGATCGGATCGCCCGTGAAGAAGCGTGTCGGGCACAGCTCGGTGTTGTTCGCGCCCGGGTACATCGGCGCGTCGTCCGACGGCCGGTTCAGGTCGATGACGAAGCGCGACGCGCGCGGCTGCAGCACGCTCGCGCCCATCTCGGCGGCGAACGCGTAGAGCTTGTGCAGGTGCCAGTCGGTGTCCTCGACGTCGAGCGCGCGCGGGTGGTAGCGCCCATGCAGCTCGGGCGGGATCAGCTCGCCGCAGTGCGGCAGGCTCACCAGCAGCGGCGTGCTGCCGGGCTTGAGGTGGAAGGAAGGGTGGTCGGCAATCATGGAACTGTCTTTCAGCGCGGGACGAGCGACGGGCCGCTCCTGGCCGCCCGCGCTCCCCTCGGGGGACGCAGCGCTCTCGTCGGCGCGGAAGGGGTCGTCATGTCGCGCCGAGGATGGTGGCGCGGCAGGCCGGGTGGCCGAACCAGTAGGCCAGCTCGCGCGGGTGCTCCAGGTCCCACACGGCGAAGTCGGCGCGCCTGTCGACGGCGAGCGCGCCGCGATCGGCCAGCCCCAGCGCGCGCGCCGCGTTCACGGTGGCGCCGCGCACGGCCTCTTCGGGCGTGAGGCGGAAATCGACGCAGGCGAGATGGATCATCAAGGCCAGCGACAACGTGGGCGACGTGCCCGGGTTGTGGTCGGTGGAGACGGCCATCGCCACGCCCGCCTCGCGCAGCGCCGCGACCGGCGGCAGCTGGGTCTCGCGCAGGAAATGGTACGCGCCGGGCAGCAGCATCGCCACCGTGCCGGCCGCGCGCATGGCCGCGATGCCGGCGGCGCCCAGGTATTCGAGATGGTCGCACGACAGCGCCTGGAACCGCGCCGCGAGTTCGGCGCCGCCCGAGTCGCTCAACTGCTCGGCGTGCAGCTTCACCGGCAGGCCCAGCGACTGGGCGGTGGCGAACACGCGCTCCACCTGCGCCGTGCTGAAGGCGATGCGCTCGCAGAACGCGTCGACCGCGTCGACCAGCCCCTGGGCGTGCCACATCGGCAGCCAGTCGCAGACGGCGGCGATGTAGTCGTCGGCGCGGCCTTCGAACTCGGGCGGCAGCGCGTGCGCGGCCAGGCTCGTGGTGCGCACGCCGACGCCCGTGCGGCCCAGCCGTCGCGCGACGCGCAGGCACCGGGCCTCGTCCTCGAACGACAGGCCGTAGCCCGACTTGATCTCGACCGTGGTGACGCCGCCGTCGCGCAGCGTCTTCAGGCGCCCGGCGGCGAGCGCGAACAACGCGTCCTCGCTCGCGGCCCGCGTGGCCGCGACGGTGGAGCGGATGCCGCCGCCGGCCCTGGCGATGTCCTCGTAGCTCGCGCCCTGCAGCCGCAGCTCGAACTCGTGCGCGCGGTCGCCGCCGTAGACGAGGTGCGTGTGGGCATCGACCAGCCCGGGCGTGAGCAGCGCGCCGCCGAGGTCGTGCTCCTCGACGGCCGCCTTGCCGAGCGCGGGCAGGTCGGACTCGGGGCCGATCCACGCGATGCGCGCGCCCGCGGTGACGATCGCGCCGCGCTCGATCAGCCCCCAGCCGGTGGTGTCGGCCAGCGTGGCCACCCGCGCGTGGCGCCACACGCGGCGCGCGGGCGCCGGCGCGGCGGCGACGGCCTGTTCGGGCAGGCCCGGGGTGAACGATTCCAGGAAGTCGGTCATCGCTTCGGCGGCAGGAGGCGGATCCAGTAGCCGGGCAGAGCATGTTCCCGCGCGGCCTGCGCGGCCTGCGCGGCCTGCGACGGCGCGACCGACCAGGCGCGTGCGGCGTCGAACGGCGACTCGCACCAGGCGAGCGACAGCGGCTGCAGCGTCAAGGGCTCGGCTCCCGCGCCGTGCAACGCCAAGGCCTGCAGCGCGAAGAAGCCGAAGCCGGGGCTGTTGCCGGGGCCGGCCTCGTCGAGGAACGTGGCGGGCGTGACCAGCGAGTCGGCGCGGTCGGCGCGCACCATCACGTTGAGGTCGCGCGTCGGGCCGTCCAGCAGCGTGCAGCCGGGCGCGACGGCGCCGTCGAAGCGCAGCGGCGGATCGCCG
>CAIMXF010000399.1 GCA_903845345.1 uncultured beta proteobacterium | reverse complement strand
TGGCCGCGGCCAGTTGGTCTTCGAAGTGGACGCCCGAGGCACCTGCCTCGATCATCGACTTCATCAGCTCGAACGCGTTCAGCACGCCGCCGAAGCCGGCTTCGGCATCGGCCACGATCGGCGCGAAGTAGTCGATGTCGTTCTTGCCTTCCGACCACTGGATCTCGTCGGCGCGCTTGAACGTGGCGTTGATCTTCTTGACGACCTTGGGCACCGAGTCGACCGAGTACAGCGACTGGTCGGGGTACATCTCGCCGTTGCTGTTGGCGTCGCCGGCCACTTGCCAGCCCGACAGGTAGATGGCCTTGAGGCCGGCCTTGACCTGCTGCATCGCCTGGTTGCCCGTGAGCGCGCCCAGCGAGTTGACGAACGGCTCGGTGTTGATCAGGTTCCACAGCTTTTCCGAGCCGCGCTTGGCCAGCGTGTGGTCGATCTGCAGCGAGCCGCGCAGGCGCACGACATCGGCCGCGGTGTAGGTGCGCTTGACGCCCTTCCAGCGCGGGTTCTCGGCCCAGTCCTTCTCGAGGGCGGCGATCTGCTGGTCACGGGTCAGTTGGGTCATGGAGGTTCCTTCGGAAATGGAAAGACTGGGAGGTGGAAAAGCGGTGTTCGTTGGGATCAAGCGTATTCCTCTTGCGAGCCAATTGGAAGACTTCTGTCTTATATAAGACTAAGGCTGTCGACTATACGAATCAAATAGTTAGGTTTGTAATTCCACGATGCGACAAAACATTTCCCATGATGAGAAACTTTGCTGCGACGCACCACCCGCTCTTTCCGCAATGCGAAAAGCCATTTCCGATGCGGAATTGACGTGGTTCGAAGCCTCGCTTCGCGCACCGGAAAGCCCGGTGGCGGACGCCAGCAAGGACTCCTGGCATCATTCCGGGCCTCAGCCCGCCTCAGGACGGCCAAGGCGCTGAATTCCGACCGAAGGTCACCCATGACCGCCTTCCCGTACCTGTCGCACGCCGGCTTCCTCGGCGCTGCCAGGGCCTCCCCCGACCACCCGTTCGCCGTCGCCGGCATCTGCTGGGACGGCTCGGTGACCAACCGCCCCGGCGCCCGCTTCGGTCCGCGCGCGATCCGCGCCGCGAGCCACATGCTGTGCGACGCGATCCATCCGTACTTCGACGTCGCGCCCACGCCCTTCGTCGGCGACGCCGGCGATCTGGCGCTGCCCAACACCGGGCTCGAGCGCATGCGCGAGGCCCTGCCGGGGCATGTGGCACCGCTGATCGCGGCGCACCAGATGGCGTGGCTGGGCGGCGACCACTCGATCACGCTGCCGCTGCTGCGCGCCTACCGCGCGCACTTCGGACGGCCCCTCGCCTTGGTGCACTTCGACGCGCACTGCGACACCTGGACCGACCACTTCGGCGAACCCAGCGGCCACGGCACCTGGGTCTACGAGGCGATCCAGGAAGGACTTGTCGTGCGCGAATGCGTGACGCAGTTCGGCATCCGTTCCGCGGGCGAGCGCGCCGCGCGCGAGTACGTCCGCGACCAGGGCGGGCTGATCTTCACGGCGCGCGACCTGCGCGGCCTGGCGAGCCCGGCGCAGCTGGCGCCCTTCGTCGACCAGTTGCGCGCGCGCTGGGAAGCCCACGACAAGCCGCCGCTTTATCTCAGCTTCGACATCGACGCGCTCGACCCCGCCCATGCGCCCGGCACCGGCACGCCCGAACCCGGCGGCCTGAGCACCGCGCAGGCGTTCACGCTGCTGGAGGAACTCGGCGCCCTGCCCTTCGTCGGCATGGACTGCGTCGAGGTCGCGCCAGTCTACGACTCGCAGGAACTCACCTCGCTGGCCGCGGCGCAGATCGTCTGGACCTGGCTCGCGGGCCGCGTGAAGGCGGCGCCGCCGATGACACGAGGCTGACACATTTCGCCAGGCGGAAGCGCGCGCCGGCGTTACATCTTTTCGGGGGAAAAGATTGTTGCGAAAGCAGGCATGCCATGCCATGCTGAAGTCAACTCGCCCCACCACCACTTCGAGGAGATGCCGTGAACGATTCCCGCTCCAACGACACCCCGATCGCCAGCGCATTGCCGGTGCTCGACCGACTCGATGCCACGCACGACCAGATGCGTTACTGGCTTGGCGAACTGCAGAGGCTGGTCAACCACATGGAAGACCGCGGCTGGGACACCTGGGCGCGCGACCACGCCCGTTCGGTGATCGACTTCTTCTCGCACACGGCGCGCCAGCACCACGTCGACGTCGACCGCCAGATCTTCCCGCTGATCGCCGGCCGCGGCGACGCGTCCCTCGAGACCAGCGTCGACCGACTGCGCCAGGACCAGGGCTGGCTCGAGGAGAACTGGCGCGAACTGCTGTCGCAGCTGCAACCGGTGGCGCAAGGCTTCGGCGGCTACGACGTCGACATGCTGCGCCACGCCGCGGACGTCTACGCGGCGCTGCTGCTGGAGCACCTCGCGCTGGAACAGGGCCACGTCTTCCCGGCTGCGCGTGCGTCGGCCGCCACGCAGATGAAGGCGGTGGAAGTCCGCCGCGCCGGCACGGTGCTGAGCGCGGCCGCCTGAGTTCGCCGCGGGGCCGGCGCCGCCAGCGTCCTAGCCGCCCAGCGGCAGCGCAGTCGTCTTCTTGACCGTGCGCAGCACCAGCATCGAATTCGATCGCTCCACGCCGGGCAGCCGCATCAGCACGTCGGTGTGGAAGCGTTCCAGGTCCTCGGCGTCGCGGTACGCGAAGCGGATCAGGTAGTCGTTGGCGCCCGCCACGTAATAGCAGTCCAGGATCTCCGGCGCCTCCTGCACCGCCTGTTCGAACGCCTCGAGCAGCGCGCTGCTCATCGTGGCCAGGTTGATGATCGTGAAGCTGACGCCGCTCTGGCCCACCAGCTTCGGGTTGAGCAACGCCACGTAGCCCGCGATGACCCCGGTGTCCTCCAGCTGCTTGACGCGCCTCAGG
>CAIMXF010000398.1 GCA_903845345.1 uncultured beta proteobacterium | reverse complement strand
CGCGCCGATGGCGCCGCCGTCGACCTCGCTGCGCCTGGCCGCGCTGGGCCGAATCAAGCCGGGTCCCACCGAGGTGCTGACCAACGGTCGCGCGCGCTCGGCGATCCTGCGCGTGGCGCAGAGGCTGTGATGACCAGCGGATCCTTCATGCTGCGGCTCAACGTCCTGCTCGCGATCGCGCTGATCTGCAGCGGGCTGTACCTCGTCAAGATCAGCTACGAGTCACGCCGGCTGTTCGCGGAGATCGAGAACGCGCACGGCACCGAGCGGCAGCTCGAGTCCGACCGCCGCCGCCTCGAGGCCGAACGCCAGGCCCAGGCGACGCACCTGCGCGTGGAGAGCACCGCGCGCACCAAGCTCAACATGCGCGCGGCCACGCCGGCCAACACGCAATACGTCGTCGATGCCGGCCTGGCCGCCGCGCCCATCACGGCGCCGCTGACCATGCCGCCCGTGCCGGCCAGCGCTCCGATGCCGGGGGCCTCGCGATGAACAAGCCCAACAAGCCCGGCAAGCGCGCGCAGCAGCAGCCGCCGCGCGCCCGCGCGGTGAGCAATGTCACGTACGCCAACAGCCCGCTGCTGGCGTCGAAGACGCCGCTGTGGCGCAGCCGCTTCCTGGTCGTGCTGGTGGGCGTGGGCTCGCTGGTGCTGGTGGGCCGCGCGGCCTACATCCAGATCATCGCCAAGGACTTCTACCTGAAGCAGGGCGAGGCGCGCTACGCGCACACGCTGGAGATGCCGGCCAGCCGCGGACGCATCGTCGACCGCAACGGGCTGCTGCTGGCCACGAGCGTGCCCACGCCGTCGATCTGGGCGATCCCGAAGGACGTCGACGCCGACCCGGCCGAGAAGAAGCAGCTCGCGCAGGCGCTGGGCATGACGGTGGCCGAGCTGGACGACCGCCTCGACGGCAACCCGAACTTCGTGTGGCTGGCGCGCCAGGTCGACGACGGCGTGGGCGCGGCCATCAAGCAGATGAACCTGAAGGGCATCCACCAGGTCAGCGAGTTCCGCCGCCGCTATCCGGAAGGCGAGGCCGCGGCGCACGTGGTGGGCTTCACCGGCGACGAGGACAAGGGCCAGGAAGGCATCGAGCTCGCTTACCAGCAGCAGCTGCAGGGGCGCGACGGCTCGCGCGAAGTGGTCAAGGATCGGCTCGGCAACATCGTCGAGAACATCGGCGACCCGCAGCGCCCGATCAACGGCGAGGACATCGAGCTCTCGATCGATTCGAAGGTGCAGTTCTTCGCGTACCAGCGCGTGCGCGACCAGGTGATCGCGCAGAAGGCCAAGGGCGGCAGCGTCGTGGTGATAGACACGCTCACCGGCGAGATCCTCGCGCTCGCGAACTACCCGAGCTACAACCCGGGCGACCGCCATCACCTGTCGGGCGCGCAGCTGCGCAACCGCGCGCTGACCGACGTCTTCGAGCCCGGCTCGACGATGAAGCCGTTCATCGTCGGCACCGTGCTCGAGAAGGGCCTGGTCACGCCGTACTCGCTGGTCGACGCGACGCCCGGCTCGCTGGTGGTGGGCGGCTTCGCGCCGAAAGACGCCGAGCCCAACGGCATCCTCACGGTGCAGCAGGTGATCCAGAAGTCCAGCAACATCGGCGCCGCGCGCCTGGCGATGAAGCTGACGCCCAAGGAGCAGTGGGAGAAGTTCTCGTCGATCGGCCTCGGCCAGAAGCCGCAGATCAACTTCCCCGGCGTCGTCACCGGCCGCCTGCGGCCGTACAAGACCTGGCGCCCGATCGAGCAGGCGACCATGGCCTATGGCTACGGACTGTCGGCCTCGCTGTTCCAGCTGGCACGCGCCTACACGGTGTTCGCCAACGACGGCGTGCTGGAGAACGTATCGATGGTGCGCCAGTCCGCGCCCGGCCCGGGCCCGCGCATCTTCCAGCCGGCGACGGTCAGGGAGATCCTGACCATGCTGCAGATGGTGACGTCGCCGGGCGGCACTGCGCCGAAGGCGCGCACCATGGGCTACAGCGTGGGCGGGAAGTCGGGCACCGCGTACAAGTCCGAGGGTCATGGCTACTCGACGAACAAGTACCGCCCCTGGTTCGTCGGCCTGGCGCCGATCTCGCATCCGCGCATCGTCGTCGCCGTGATGATCGACGAGCCCAATGCCGGCCTGCACTTCGGCGGCGACGTCGCGGCGCCGGTGTTCAGCCAGGTGGTGTCGCAGACGCTGCCGCTGCTGGGCGTGGCCCCCGACCTCGACGTGCGCACGCAGATCACGCAGGCCAACGTCGTCCAGACACCCGAGAACTAAGACATGAAGCCCCCACGCTCATTCCATTCGCTGCCCCCCGAGGGGGCGGCTCAGCGCCTTCGGGCGGGCGGGCGTCGCTGATGCCGCTCACGCGCCTGAAATCCCCCGCCGCCGCGGCCCGCTGGCTCAAGTCCTGGGTCACCGGCACGCTGCGAACGGACAGCCGCGCCATCCAGCCCGGCGACGGCTTCATCGCGTGGCCGGGCTACGCCAACGACGGCCGCGCGTTCGTCGCGAGCGCGCTCGCGGCCGGCGCGGGCACGTGCCTGGTCGAGGAAAAGGAAGTCGATGCGTTCGGCTTCGAGGACGCGCGCATCGCCACGCTCAAGAACATGAAGGCCGCCACCGGCCAGATCGCCGCGGCGTTCTTCGACGAGCCCAGCCAGGCGCTGAAGGTCATCGCCACGACGGGCCCCAACGGCAAGACATCGACCGCATGGTGGACCTCGCAGACGCTGAACCTGCTGGGCCGGCGCGCCGGCTTCGTCGGCACGCTGGGCGTCGGCGTGCCGCCGCTGCCGATGCCGGTGGCCACCGGCGATTCGACGCAGGACTGGACCATCCGGGCGACGGGCCTCACCACACCCGACCCTGTCCTGCTGCAAGCCGCGTTCCGCCGCATGGCCGACGACGGCTTCACCGCGTGCGCGATCGAGGCCAGCTCGATCGGCATCGTCGAGCAGCGCCTGGCCGGCACGCGCATCGAGGTCGCCCTGTTCACCAACTTCACGCGCGACCACCTCGACTACCACGGCAGCATGGACAACTACTGGGCCGCCAAGCGCCTGTTGTTCGGCTGGGTGGGCCTGAAGTCGGCCGTGATCAACATCGACGACGACGCCGGCGCGCTGCTGGCCGACGAACTGCGCCGCGGCCAGATCGACTCGTGGACGTACTCGACCCGGGCCGACTCCGGCGCGCGCCTGATCGCCGAGGACATCGGCTACACCGACGGCGGGCTGTCGTTCACGCTCGTCGAGGACGTCGCCGTCGGCGGCCGTGCCCGCAAGGAGCCGGTCACCACCACGCTGATCGGCGACTACAACGTGCACAACCTGCTGGCCGTGATCGGCGGCCTGCGCGCGCAAGGCGTCATGATGGTCGACGCGGCGCGCGTGGCCGGGCTCGTCACGCCGGTGCCGGGCCGGATGCAGCGCGTCGCGGCCGGCGCGGTCGGCCAGCCCGAGGTCGTGGTCGACTACGCGCACACGCCCGACGCGCTCGAAAAGGTCATCGCCGCGCTGCGTCCGCTGGCGACCGCGCGCGGCGGCAAGCTGGTCTGCGTGTTCGGCTGCGGCGGCGATCGCGACGCGACCAAGCGTCCGCTGATGGGCGAGATCGCGGCACGGCTGGCCGACCAGGCCGTCGTCACCAGCGACAACCCGCGCACCGAGGATCCCGCCAGGATCGTCGACCAGGTCGCCGCCGGCGCGTTCGACGGCAACCCGGTCCTCAGGATCGTCGACCGCCGCGAAGCGATCGCTCAGGTGCTCGCCGATGCCGGCGCGAACGACGTCGTGCTGGTCGCGGGCAAGGGCCACGAAGACTACCAGGAGGTCATGGGCGTGCGGCATCCGTTCTCGGATCTCGAGGAAGCCTTGATCGGCCTGAAGAAGCGAGGCCTCGTCGCATGACGTCGTTCATGACGATCGCGGACGCTGCATCGATGGTGCCGGGCTCGGCACTCGTCGGCAACGGCGCGCGCGCGTTCGAGCGCGTGCACACCGACACGCGCACGCTGCGGGCCGGCGACCTGTTCGTCGCGCTGAAGGGCGAGCGCTTCGATGCGCACGAGTTCCTCCCGCAGGCGCGCGCGGCAGGGGCGGTGGCGGCGATCGCGACCTTCGGAGTCGCGGAGTCCGGCCTCGACGGCCTCGTCGTGCCCGACTCGCTGCTCGCCCTGCAGCAACTCGCGACCGGCTGGCGCCGGCGCTTCGACGGCCCGGTGATCGCCGTCACCGGCAGCAACGGCAAGACCACCGTCACGCAGATGATCGCGTCCATCCTGCGCGCCGCGCACGGCGACGCCGCGCACGCGACGGCCGGCAACCTCAACAACCACATCGGCGTGCCGCTGACCGTGCTGCAGCTGCGGTCGTCGCATCGCGCCGCGGTCGTCGAGCTGGGCATGAACCACCCGGGCGAGATCGCCGCGCTCGCCGCGATCGCGCAGCCGACGGTCGCGCTCGTCAACAACGCGCAGCGCGAGCACCAGGAGTTCATGGGCACCGTGGAAGCCGTCGCGCGCGAGAACGGCGCCGCGCTCGAAGCCCTGCCCGCCGACGGCGTGGCGGTCTTTCCATGCGACGACGGCTACGCCGACATCTGGCAGGCGCAGGCCGGATCGCGCCGCTGCCTGCGCTTCGCGCTCGCCGAAGCGCCCGACGGCCAATGGCCGCGGTCGGAGATCTCGGCGCGCGCGCGCTGGGCCGACACCGAATGGCACGTGGAGATGACCACGCCCGAAGGCCAGGCGCGCCTGGTGCTGCGCGTGGCCGGCCGCCACAACGTGCGCAACGCGCTGGCCGCCACCGCCGCGACGCTGGGCGCGGGCATCGCGCTGGCAGACATCGTGCGTGGCCTCGAGGCCTTCGCGCCGGTCAAGGGCCGTTCGCAGCTGAAGTCGCTCAGGCGCGCGGGCCGCACCATCGCGTTGGTCGACGACACCTACAACGCGAACCCCGACTCGGTGCGCGCCGCCATCGACGTCCTGGCCGGCCTGCCCGCGCCGCGCTGGCTGCTGCTGGGCGACATGGGCGAGGTGGGCGACCAGGGCGCGGCGTTCCACGAGGAGATCGGCGCCTACGCGAAGCAGCGCGGCATCGACGACTTCTGGTGCGCCGGCACGCTCTGCACGCACGCCGCCCAGGCCTATGGCACGGGCGCACGCCACTTCGCCGACACGCCCGCGCTGCTCGCCGCGCTCGGCCACTCGTCGGCCGGCGAGCCCGCGTTCGCCTCGGTGCTCGCCAAGGGCTCGCGCTTCATGGGCATGGAGCGCGTGGTGGCGGCGCTGGTCGCGCACGACGACGACAACGAAAGGGCCGGCGATGCTGCTTAGTCTCGCGTCCTGGCTGCAGGAGCACTATCCGCAGAGCTTCGGTTTCCTGCGCGTGTTCCAGTACCACACGTTCCGCGCGGTGATGGCCGCGATGACCGCGCTGCTGATCGGCCTGTTCTTCGGCCCGTGGGTCATCCGCCGGCTGACCGAGCTGAAGATCGGCCAGCCGATCCGCGACTACGGCGTGCAGGCGCACATGGTCAAGCGCGGCACGCCCACCATGGGCGGCGTGCTGGTGCTGATCGCCATCGCCATCGCCACGCTGCTGTGGAGCGACTGGAGCAACCGGTTCGTCTGGATCGTGATGATCGTGACCTTCGGCTTCGGCGCGGTCGGCTGGTCGGACGACTGGCGCAAGGTCGTGCAGAAGAATCCCGAAGGCATGCCGTCGAAGGAGAAGTACCTGTGGCAGTCGCTGATCGGGCTGGTCGCGGCGCTGTACCTCGCGTTCAGCGTGTCGGAGACGTCCAACCTGCGCGTGCTGGAACTCTTCGTGCGCTGGGTGCAGAGCGGCTTCGCCAACGACCTGCCGCCCAAGGCCGACCTGATGCTGCCGTTCTTCAAGACGGTCAGCTACCCCCTCGGGGTATTCGGCTTCATCGCGATGACCTACTTCGTGATCGTCGGTGCGAGCAACGCGGTCAACCTCACCGACGGGCTCGACGGCCTGGCCATCATGCCGGTGGTGCTCGTCGCGGGCGCGCTGGGGCTGTTCGCCTACGTCGTCGGCAACGCGGTGTACTCGAAGTACCTGTTGTTCCCGTACATCCCCGGCGCCGGCGAGCTGCTGATCTTCTGCTCGGCGATCGCCGGCGCGGGGCTCGCGTTCCTGTGGTTCAACGCGCATCCCGCGCAGGTGTTCATGGGCGACGTCGGCGCGCTGTCGCTCGGCGGCGCGCTCGGCACGATCGCGGTCATCACGCGCCAGGAGATCGTGCTCGGGATCATGGGCGGCGTGTTCGTCGTCGAGGCGCTGTCGGTGATGGCGCAGGTCGGCTGGTTCAAGTACACGAAGCGCAAGTACGGCGCGGGCCGCCGCATCCTGAAGATGGCGCCGCTGCACCACCATTTCGAGAAGTCCGGCTGGACCGAGACGCAGGTCGTGATCCGTTTCTGGATCGTCACGATGCTGCTGTGCCTGGTCGGGCTGGCGAGCCTGAAGCTGCGTTGATGAACCACTCTCTCAGCATCGCCGACACGCGGGCCGTGCGCCGGGCCGCCCCAAGGAGGCCCGCGGCCCCCTCGGGGGGCTGTGCGCCGTACTCGGCGGACGGGGGCGCCCATGTCTGACGTGCTGATCCTGGGCCTGGGCGCCTCGGGGCTCGCCATGGCGCGCTGGTGCGCGGGCCAGGGCGCGCGCGTTCGCGTGTGGGACTCGCGCGAGAACCCGCCGCAGGCCTCGGCATTGAAGGCCGAGGTCGAGGGCAGCACGTTCTTCTCGGGCGAGCTCACGGCCGCGGCGCTGGAGGGCATCGCCCGCGTCTACAAGAGCCCGGGCCTGAGCCCCAACGACCCGCGCCTGCTGGCGCTGCTGCAGGCCGCCAAGGACGAGGGCGTCCCCGTGCGCGGCGAGCTCGACCTGTTCTCCGTCGCGCTCGCGCAGCTGAAGGCCGAACGCGGCTACGCGCCCAGGATCCTCGCGATCACCGGCACCAACGGCAAGACGACCACGACGTCGCTCACGGGCCAGCTCGTCGAGCGCGCCGGCCGCAGCGTGGCCGTCGCGGGCAACATCGGCCCGACCATGCTGGACACCCTCGCCGCCGCGATCGCCGCGCAGGCCCAGGCCGACATCGTGGCCGCCGAAGAAGCCGCGGCGCAGGCGCTGATCGACGCCGAGCAAGCCGCCGCGAAGGCCGCGCAGGACGCGATCGACCAGGAGGCCGCGCGCGTGGCCGCCGAGAAGCAGGCGCGTCTCGACGCCGAGCTGAAGGCCGCCGACGACGCGAAGGCCGCCGTGGCCGCCGCCGCCGCGCAGGCGAAGGCCGATGCCGCCGCCGCGAAGGCCGCGCGCGCCGAGGCCAAGGCCGCGAAGGCGGCGGCCAAGGCGAATCCGGATGCGGCGCTCGAGATGCCGGTCGAACCAGAAGCCGCGGCTGACGGCGCGATCGACGCCGAGCTGGTCGGAACCGAGGATGCCGACGAACTGCGCGAACTCGCCGCGCTCGATGGCAGCGACGTGCCCGCGCAGCTCGCAGACGACGTCGACGAGGCGCACGCCGACGAACAGCTCGCCGACGCGGTCGCGCAGGTGCAGGACGCCGCCGCCAGCCTGCCCGACGACGACGCGCCCGCCATCGCGCTGATCCCGCCGCCGCCGGCCGATCCCGTCTTCAGCCACCTGCCGCAGGTGTGGGTGCTGGAGCTGTCCAGCTTCCAGCTCGACGACGTGCAGGACTTCAATCCCGCCGCCGCGACCGTGCTCAACGTCACGCAGGACCACCTCGACTGGCACGGCACGATGGCCGCGTATGGCGCCGCGAAGGCGCGCATCTTCGGCACCGACGCGATGCCCGACACGGTGATGGTGATCAATCGCGACGATGCCGTGGTCGAGGCGATGATCCCGCCGCCGGTCACGGTCAAGCCGACGCGTCGCGGCGAGCGCGCGAAGCGGGTGTCGCGCCGCGTGGTGCGCTTCGGCCTCGACGCGCCGCGCGAGCCGGGCGATTTCGGCGTGGTCGACGAGGGCGGCATGGCGTGGCTGGTGCGCGCGATGGAGCTCGACCCGACGATCAGGCGCAAGCCCGGCGACGTCGACGACCTGGTCGTGCAGCGCCTGATGCCGGCCGACGCGCTGCGCATCCGCGGCCGCCACAACGCGTCCAACGCGCTGGCCGCGCTGGCGCTCGCGAGCGCGGTGGGCATTCCGCTCGCGCCGATGCTGCACGGCCTGCGCGAGTACCGCGGCGAGCCGCATCGCGTCGAGCCGATCGGCATGGTCGGGCAGGTCGAATTCTTCGACGATTCGAAGGGCACCAACGTCGGCGCGACGGTCGCCGCCCTGAACGGCCTGGGCCAGGATCGCGCGCCTTCGAAGCTCGTCGTGATCCTCGGCGGCGACGGCAAGGGCCAGGACTTCGCGCCGCTGGCCGAGCCGCTGCGCCGCCATGCGCGCGCGGCCGCGACGATCGGCAAGGATGCCGAAGGCCTCGAGGCCGTCCTGCAATCCGTCGGCGTCCGCTTCGAGCGCCACGCCACGCTGGAAGCGGCGACGCGCTGGGCGTACCAGCAGGCCGAAGGCTCCGACGCCGTGCTGCTGAGCCCGGCCTGCGCGAGCCTCGACATGTTCCGCGACTACAAGCACCGCGCCGACGTCTTCGTCGCGACGGTGCGCGACATCGCCGACGCCGCCGGGGAGGTGCTCGCATGAGCGCCGTCCGGCCGCCCGGAGGCGATCGCACCGCAGCCGTCGGGCGGAGGGTCGCCTCATGAGCGTGATCGCCTCGCTCAAGCAGCATCTGCCCGAGTGGCCCGGCTTCCGTCCGGCCGAGTGGTTCCGCAAGCGCCGCGAGGCCGCCTCGGGCGACGAGCGCGTGCCGATCCGCGACTGGGTCGACGCGGGCCGTCCGACGCGCGTGATGGGCGTCGACTCCGCGCTGATCTGGGTGACGTGCGCGCTGCTGGCGTTCGGGCTCGTGATGGTCTATTCGGCGTCGGTCGCGCTGCCCGACAGCCCGCGCTTCGCGCTCTACACGCCCACGCACTTCCTCAGCCGCCAGGCGCTGTTCATCGCGATCGGCCTGGTGTGCGCGCTGGCGACGGCGCAGATCCCGATCGCCGTCTGGGAGAAGTGGGCGCCGTGGATCTTCGGGCTCGTGCTGGCGCTGCTGGCGCTGGTGCTGGTGCCGCACGTGGGCAAGGTCGTCAACGGCTCGCGGCGCTGGATCCCGCTGGGCCTGCTCGGCTTCCAGCCCAGCGAGGTCGCCAAGCTCGCGATGTGCATGTACGCGGCCAGCTACATGGTGCGCAAGATGGACGTGAAGGAGAACTTCATCAAGGCGGTGTGGCCGATGGCGGTCGCGCTCGGCGTGATCGGCATGCTGCTGCTGGCCGAGCCGGACATGGGCGCGTTCATGGTGATCGCGGCGATCGCGCTGGGCGTGCTGTTCCTCGGCGGCGTCAACGGCCGCATGTTCCTGCTGAGCGTGGCCGTGCTGGTGGGCGCGTTCGTGCTCATGATCGTGTTCAGCGAGTTCCGCCGCCAGCGCATCTTCGCGTACCTCGATCCTTGGAACCCGACCTACGCGCAGGGCAAGGCCTACCAGCTGACGCACTCGCTGATCGCGTTCGGCCGCGGCGAACTCTTCGGCCAGGGCCTGGGCAACTCGCTCGAGAAGCTGCACTACCTGCCCGAGGCGCACACCGACTTCCTGCTGGCGGTGGTCGGCGAGGAGCTGGGCTTCGCCGGCGTGTTCGTCATCGTCGCCGCATTCTTCTGGCTGACGCGCCGGCTGTTCATCATCGGCCGCCAGGCGATCGCGCTGGACCGCGTGTTCGCCGGCCTGATGTGCCAGGGCGTCGGCCTGTGGATGGGCGCGCAGTCGTTCATCAACTTCGGCGTGAACCTCGGCGTGCTGCCCACCAAGGGGCTGACGCTGCCGCTGCTGAGCTATGGCGGATCGGGCGTGGTGCTCAACCTCGTCGCGCTGGCGCTGGTGCTGCGCACGGACATGGAAAGCCGCGCGCTGATGCGGGGAGGACGCACATGAGCGGCGAACTCAGCCACCGCGCGCCGCGCCATCTCGTCGTGATGGCCGCGGGCACCGGTGGCCATGTGATGCCGGGCCTGGCCGTCGCGCGCGAGGTGCTGGCGCGCGGCTGGACGGTCAGCTGGCTCGGTACCCGCACGGGCATGGAGAACCGGCTCGTGCCACCGTCGGGCATTCCGCTGGACACGATCAACTTCGCCGGCGTGCGCGGCAAGGGCCTGCTCGGCACGTTCAAGGGCCTGCTGCAGCTGGCGTCGGCGTTCGGCGCCTGCAGGCACATCCTGCGCACGCGCAACGCGTCGGCCGTGCTGGGCATGGGCGGCTACGTCTGCGTGCCCGGCGGCAAGGTCGCGCGCAAGCTCAGGAAGCCGCTGGTGCTGGTCAACGCGGACGCGGCGCTGCTGCTGTCCAACAAGTCGCTGCTGTCGGCGTGCGACGTCATCGCGTTCGGCTTCGACGGCGACGACGCGCGCAGCACGCCGAAGGCGCTGGTCACGGGCAATCCCGTGCGCGCGGAGATCGAGGCGATCGCCCCGCCGGCCGAGCGCTTCGCCAATCGCGCCGGCCCGCTGCGCGTGCTGCTGGTGGGCGGCAGCCTGGGCGCGAAGGTGCTCAACGAGACGCTGCCGCTGGCGCTGAAGCTGATCCCGAAGAACGAGCGTCCGCGCGTCACGCACCAGACCGGCGAGAAGAACTGGGAGTCGGTGCAGGCCGAATACCACGCGCGGGGCATCGACGCCGAAGTGGTCCCGTTCATCGACGACATGCCGCGCCGCCTGGCCGACTGCGACCTGATCGTCTGCCGCGCCGGCGCGATCACCGTCAGCGAGCTGTGCGCCGCGGGCGTCGCCAGCGTGCTGGTGCCGCTGGTCATCAGCACCACGTCCCATCAACGCGACAACGCGCAATACATGGCCGAACGCGGCGCCGCGCGCCACCTGCCGCAGACCGAGCTGACGCCCGAGCGCCTGGCCGCCGAGCTGCGCGGGGCGACGCGCGCGAACCTGCTCGCGATGGCCGAACGCGCGCGCTCGCTGGCGCGTCCGCAGGCCGCGGCGCGCGTGGCCGATGAACTTGAAAGACTGGTGGCCGCATGAAGCACGCCGTCAAGAAGATCCATTTCGTGGGCGTCGGCGGCGCGGGCATGTCCGGCATCGCCGAGATCCTGCACAACCTCGGCTACGCGGTGTCGGGCTCCGACCAGTCCGACAGCGCGACCTCGCGCCGGCTGGGCGAACTGGGCATCCGCATCTTCGTGGGCCACGACGCGGCCAACATCGCCGACGCGCAGGCGGTCGTCACGTCGACCGCCGTGAAGGGCGACAACCCCGAGGTGATCGCGGCGCGCGCCAGGCGCATCCCGGTGGTGCCGCGCGCGGTGATGCTGGCCGAGCTGATGCGCCTGAAGAAGGGCATCGCGATCGCGGGCACGCACGGCAAGACGACGACGACGTCGCTGGTCACCTGCGTGCTGGCCGAGGCCGGCGTCGATCCGACCTTCGTGATCGGCGGGCGCCTGAACAGCGCCGGCGCGAACTCGCGCCTGGGCTCGGGCGAGTACATCGTGGTCGAGGCCGACGAGTCCGATGCGTCGTTCCTGAACCTGATGCCGATCCTGTCCGTCGTCACCAACATCGACGCCGACCACATGGACACCTACGGCCACGACTTCGCACGCCTGAAGGGCGCGTTCGTGGAGTTCCTGCACCGCATGCCGTTCTACGGCTCTGCGGTGGTGTGCGGCGACGATCCCGGCGTGCGCTCGATCATCCCGATGATCTCGCGCCCGGTGATCACCTACGGCATGAACGAGGACGTGCAGGTGCGCGCCGTCGACGTGCAGGCGCTCGAAGGCGGCCTGATGCGCTTCACCTGCCAGCGCCGCAACGGCGTGCAGATGCCCGACCTCGAGGTCACGCTGAACCTGCCCGGCGAGCACAACGTGCGCAACGCGCTGGCCGCGATCGCCGTGGCCACCGAACTCGAGCTGCCCGACGACGCGATCGCGCGCGCGCTCGAAGGCTTCACGGGCGTCGGCCGACGCTTCCAGAGCTACGGCGACCTGGCCGTCGGCGCCGACAAGGGCGGCGGCACGTTCCGCCTGGTCGACGACTACGGGCACCACCCGGTCGAGATGGCCGCGGTGATCGCCGCCGCGCGCGGCGCGTTCCCGGGCCGCCGCCTGGTGCTCGCGTTCCAGCCGCATCGCTTCACGCGCACCCGCGACTGCTTCGAGGACTTCGTCAAGGTGATGGGCCAGGCCGACGGGGTCCTGCTGACCGAGGTGTACTCGGCCGGCGAGTCGCCGATCGTCGCGGCCGATGGCCGCTCGCTCGCTCGCGCGCTGCGTGTCGCGGGCAAGGTCGACCCCGTCTTCGTCGACGATGTCGTCGATCTCGCCGCGGCCATCGTCGACCATGCGCGCGGCGGCGACGTCGTCATCTCGATGGGCGCGGGCTCCATCGCCACGGTGCCTCAGCGCGTCGTGGACATCCAGGCACACACACACCACGGAGGCGCGCAATGAACTTCATCTCGTTGACCCCCAACGAAGCGAAGAAGCTGGGCAAGGTCGCCGTGCTGATGGGCGGCACGTCGGCCGAGCGCGCCATCTCGATCCTGTCGGGCACGGGCGTGCTGGCGGCGTTGAAGTCGCAGGGCGTCGACGCGCACGCGTTCGATCCGGCCGAGCGTCCGATGGACGACCTCAGGCGCGAAGGCTTCGCTCGCTGCTTCATCGCGCTGCACGGCCGCCATGGCGAGGACGGCAGCATCCAGGGCGCGCTCGAGCTGATGGGCATCCCGTACACCGGCCCGGGCGTGATGGCGTCGGCCATCGCGATGAACAAGATCATGACCAAGCGCGTGTGGCGTGCCGAGGTGCTGAGCACGCCGCGCAGCCGCGTGCTGGGGCCGGACGAACAGGTCGAGAAATACATCGGCAAGGTGCCCGACGAACTCGGGCTGCCGCTGATCGTCAAGCCGCCGCACGAGGGCTCGTCGGTGGGCGTGACCAAGGTCAGGAGCTGGTCGCAGATGCAGGAGGCCGTGGCGCTGGCCGCCGGCTACGACGTCGACGTCCTGTGCGAGGAGTTCATCGACGGCGACGAGGTGACGGTCGCGCTGGTGGGCGAGGGCATGGACATCATGGCGCTGCCGGTGGTGCGCATCGTCGCGCCCGAGGGCAAGTACGACCTGCAGAACAAGTACTTCACCGACGTCGTGAAGTACCACTGCCCGAGCGGCCTGCCCGAGAACGAGGAAAAGGACGTGCAGCGCCTGGCCGTCGCCGCGTATCGCGCGCTCGGCTGCCGCGGCTGGAGCCGGGCCGACCTGATCATCCGCCGCGCCGACCGCAAGGCCTTCCTCATCGAGATGAATACATCGCCGGGCATGACCAGCCACTCGCTGGTGCCGATCGCCGCGCGCGCCGTGGGCCTGTCGTACGAGGCGCTGTGCGGCCACCTGATCGCCACCGCCGCGCTCGACCCGGTCGGCAAGGGCGGCAAGCCTGCGAAGAACGAACAACCGGGCGCCTGACGCCTTTTCCAATCTCGCCATGCTGCTCCGTCAACCCGCCACCGCCACCGCCACCGCCACGCCCGCCAGCGCGCTGCCGGTGGACGTGCGCCTGATGAATGCGATCGCCGCGATCGTGTTCACGCTGGCGCTCGTGGCCTTGGCGGCCGCGGGCCTCGCGTGGGCGGCGCGCCGGCCGCAGTTCCAGTTCGCCGACGTGCGGCTCGAAGGCGACCTGCAGCGCAACAGCGTCACCACCGTGCGCGCCAACGCGATGCCGCACATCGCGGGCAACTTCTTCACGATGGACCTGGCGCGCACGCGCGCCGCGTTCGAGCAGGTGCCGTGGGTGCGCCATGCCGTCGTGCGCCGCGTGTGGCCGAACCAGCTGATCGTCGCGCTCGAGGAGCACCAGCCGGTCGCGCTGTGGGAAGGCGACGAGAACTCGGACAAGATGGTCAACAGCCACGGCGAGGTGTTCGAGGCCAACGTCGGCGACGTCGAGGACGACAGCCTGCCCCAGTTCGGCGGCCCCGACGGCACGTCGGCGCAGGTGCTCGCGATGTACCGCCGCCTGCAGCCGATGTTCGCCACGATGGACGTCGAGATCACCGCGCTCAGGCTGTCGGGCCGCGGCAGCTGGCATGTCGACCTCGACGACGGCGCGGCGGTCGAACTCGGCCGCGGCACGCAGGACGAGGTGGCCGAGCGCACGCAGCGGTTCATCCGCACGGTGCCGCAGGTGCTGCACAAGTTCAACAACGCGCCGCTGGAGAGCGCGGACCTGCGGCATGCCGAGGGCTATGCAGTGAAGTTGAAGGGGCTGTCGGTGAACGCTGACGCGAAGCAACCGCAACAGGCCTCTGGCAAGCAATAGGAAACGGACAGCAATGGCCAAGGAATACAAGGATCTCGTCGTCGGACTGGACATCGGCACCGCGAAGGTGATGGCCGTCGTCGCCGAGATACTGCCGGGCGGCGAACTTCGGCTCGCCGGCCTGGGCGTCGCGCCGACGCACGGCCTCAAGCGCGGGGTCGTGGTCAACATCGACGCCACGGTGCAGTCCATCCAGCAGGCCTTGAAGGAGGCCGAGATGATGGCCGACTGCAAGATCTCGCGCGTCTACACCGGCATCACGGGCAGCCACATCCGCGGCCAGAACTCCACGGGCATGGTGATCGTGCGCGACAACCGCGAGGTCACGCCCACCGACATGGCGCGCGTGGTGGAGACCGCCAAGGCGATCAACATCCCGAACGACCAGCGCGTGCTGCTGGTCGAGCCGCAGGAGTTCGTGATCGACGGCCACGAGGTGAAGGAGCCGATCGGCATGAGCGGCAGCCGGCTCGAGGTGCGCGTGCACATCGTCACCGGCGCCCAGAGCGCGGCCGAGAACATCGTCAAGTGCGTGCGCCGCTGCGGGCTCGAGGT
>CAIMXF010000397.1 GCA_903845345.1 uncultured beta proteobacterium | reverse complement strand
GCCTGCGCCCGTCGCGACGCCGGCGTCCTCCGCCAATGGCCGCTGCATCGACGACGAGGGCTCCGACCCGAAGAGCGCGCCCGTGTTCCGCACCGTGCCGGCCACCGCGGGTACGCCCGGGCAGCCGGCCGAAGTCGCCGCGCCGCGCATGAACCTGCTGGCGATGGTGCGCAGCGCCATCCGCCGCAGCAACGCCGTCGGCGCCGCCAGGCTGCTCGCCGAGGCTGCCCAGATCGACATCGACGAGGCGCATTCCGCGCTCTATCCGCAAGTGGGCATCGGGGGCCAGCTCGGGCCCATCGACGCCGGCGCCGTCAACACCGCGTCGGTGCACGGCCTGCAGTTCCAGGGCAACGTGCAGGTCTCGGCGCCGCTGTACGACGGCGGCCACACGCGCGACATGACCAATTACCGCACCCATCTCGCCGAGGTCGCCAAGTTCGGCGAGATCGGCACGCAGGAGCAGGTGGCGCTGCAGACGGTGTCGCTGGCGCTGGATCGCAGCCGCTACACGGTCGAGGCGCAGGTCTACGACCAGTACGCGCGCAAGATGGGCTGCCTGGTCGACGCCCTGCAGCAGATCGTGGCGGCCGACCGCGGCCGCACCAGCGAGCTGGTGCAGGCGAAGAAGACGCAGCAGCAGGCCGAGCTGTCGCGCGACCAGGTGCTGTCGCAGAAGCGGCTGACCGAGATCCGCCTGAAGCGATTCGTCGGCGACGACCTGCCGCCCACCGACGGCATCACCTCGGCGATGCTGGACACGCCGGCGCTGGACGACCTGATCACGATCGCCTCGCGGGCCCCCGAGATCCAGGCGCTCGATTCGCAGGCCTCGGCGCTCGATGCCTACGTGCAGGCCGTGCTCGACGGCCAGAAGCCGCAACTGGGCGTGCTGGTGGCGGCGACCAAGTCGGCCGGCGCCGGCAACTCGCGCTCGATGTCGGGCGGACTCACCTTCAACTGGCAGGTTTTCAACGCCGCAAGCCACTACGAGACCGACTCCGCGCGCAAGCGCGCCGCGGCCGCCCGGCTCTCGCGCGAGGACGCGCTCGAGGCGCGCAAGTACCGCATGGCCGAGGTGCACGAGCAGGCCGAGCACGCGATGGACCGGGCGCGCAGCGTCATCGAGATCCTGCACAACAGCGAGCTGGTGCGCAACTTCACGCTGCAGCAGTGGCAGCAGCTGGGCCGGCGTTCGCTGTTCGACGTGATGGCCGCCGAGGGCGACCACTACAACATGCGCGTGCAGTACGTCGATGCGCTGTACGACACGCAGCAGTCCAACGCGCTGCTGTGGTCGCTGGGCCTGGGCCTGGCCGTTCACCTGGAGTAGCCGATGTCTCTCGCCCCGATCTCGATCGCCGTGTGCGCCGACGCGAACTACGCGCCGCACCTGGCGACGACGCTGCAGTCCGTCTTCGAGCACAACCGCGACGCGGCGCTCGACGTCCACGTGATCTGCACCGACGGCGACCTGACGACGCGCAGCCGCATCGAGCAGGTCGCACGGTCGTTCGGCCGCACGCTGAGCTTCCACGTCTGCGACAGCTCCGGGTTCAACCATCTCGTGATCCGCGCGCACTTCTCGCACGCGGTCTACCTGCGGCTGTTGCTGCCGGCACTGCTGCCCGACGTCTCGCGGCTGATCTACCTCGATTGCGACCTGCTGGTCGAGGCGCCGCTGGCGCCGCTGTGGCAGACGGACGTCGACGGCATGGCCTGCGCGGGCGTGCCGGAGGCCGGCCTGGCGGGCCGGCTGGGCGTCGAGCGCTACGTCAACTCCGGCGTGCTGCTGATGAACCTCGACTACTGGCGCCGCCACGAGATCGCCGACCAGTGCATCGCCTGGCTGGCGAACCATCGCGAGCAGGCGCTGATGGTGGACCAGGACGCCATCAACGTCGTGCTGCAGGGCAAGATCGTGCTGGTGCCCGAGATGTGGAACCTGAACTCGGCCGACGAGCTGGGGGTCGAGTCGCGGGAAGCGCATCCGCAGCGCGTGCTGCACTTCGCCGGCCCCTGGAAGCCATGGCATCGGTACTACGACTTCGGGCTGGTCGAGATCTACCGCAAGTACCGGGCGGCGACGCCCTGGGGCGACGAGTTCCGGCTGAAGGAGCCCGAGACGGGACCGCAGGCGCTGCTGGTGGCCCATCAGCTGGTCGTGCAGGAACGCTTCCAGGAGGCCTACGGCTACTTCGAGCAGGCGCTGGGCGACGAACTGGCCTGGCGCAAGCTGGATTCGCTGCTGCAGATGCGCGTGGTCAACGTGGCGCGGGCGCTGGCCGGCGGCGGCGAGTTCAGGCAGGCCTGCGAGCTGCAGCGCGCCTGCTTCGAGCAGTGGGGCTACCCGAACGAGTACCAGGGACAGGTGTACGCCTTCCAGCAGGCGCGCAGCGCGGCGACCCTGCGGGCGCGCAACGCCGCAGCCTGATAAGGGCGGGCCTGCGGCATCTTTTCGGCCGATTGGAGACGGGTTCGCCGCGCGACCATGCGGCTATTCCCATAAAGTTTTCCATGGAGTAGCCGAATGCAGCAGTCCAGCCAGGTCGCGCCCAACGCCGCGCCGCAGCGCGCACCCGGGATGGCCGCAGGCACGGTGCCGGCCGACGCGCAGAGCATCGCGCTCGCGAACGTGGCGGCGCCGGGCGCCGAGCGCATCGTCATCGACCGCAACCTGCTGCTGCAGGGCATCGCGCTGCAGAACGAAGGCAAGCTGGAGCAGGCGCAGGCCGTCTTCGAGCTGTTCCTGACCCACATTCCCAACGAAGGCGTCGCGATCTACTCGCTGGCCGTCGTGCTGATGGAGCGCTTCGGCGCCGAGCGCGCGTTGCCGGTCGTCGAACGCGGCGTGCAGGTGGCCTCCGGCTTCGCGCCGATCTGGTACGCGCACGGCGCCGTGCTGCAGCGCCTGGGCCGGCGCGAAGCCGCCATCGCCAGCTACGAGAAGGCGCTCGAACTCAAGCCCGACTACGTCGAGGCGCTGATCAACAGCGGCACGCTCTACCGCGAGCAGCTCGACCACCACGCCGCCATCGACCGCTTCAACCGCGCGCTGGCGATCAAGCCGGATCACCTGAACGCGATGTCCAACCTCGCGATCATGCTGACCGAGTTCAAGCGGCCGCAGGAGGCCGTGGCGATGTTCGAACGCCTGCTGCAGCTCAAGCCCGACTTCGAGTATGGCGTCGGCTCGGTCTGCTACGAGCGCATGCACCAGTGCGACTGGTCGCGCTTCGACGAGGACGTCGCCAAGATCCTGGCCGGCATCGAGGCCGGCAAGCCGATCGCCAAGTCGCTGGGCGTGATGTCGATCACCGACGACGCCGCCGTGCACCACAAGTGCGCCGAGATCTTCGCGTCGCACCGCTACGCGCCGCGCTTCCCGCCGCTGTGGACGGGCCAGCGCTACAGGCACGACCGCATCCGCATCGCCTACGTCTCGCCCGACCTGCGCGAGCACCCGGTGGGCCACCTGATGGCCGGCATCTTCGAGCGCCACGACAGGAAGCGCTTCGAGACGATCGCGATCTCGATCGGCGCCAACGACAACAGCCGCCTGCGCCAGCGCATGGTCGACGCCTTCGACCATTTCATCGACGCCCGCATGATGGAGAGCGGCAGGATCGCCCAGGTGATGCGCGACATGGAAGTCGACATCGCCATCGACCTGGCCGGATTCACCGCGGACTCGCGCAGCGAAGTCTTCGGCATGCGTCCCGCGCCGGTGCAGGTCAACTACCTCGGCTATCCCGGCACGATGGGCACGCAGTACATGGACTACATCGTGGCCGACCGCCACGTGATCCCGCCCGCGCATGCGCAGCACTACAACGAGAAGGTGGTCTACCTGCCCGACGCCTACCTGCCGGCCGCCTCGGGCCTGCAGATCTCCGACCGCACGCCCACGCGCGCCGAGTGCGGCCTGCCGCAGGAGGGCATGGTGTTCTGCTCGTTCAACCACGACTACAAGATCGCGCCGCACGTGTTCGCCGTCTGGATGAACCTGCTGCGCGACGTGCCCGGCTCGGTGCTGTGGCTGATGTCGCGCAGCCCGCTGTCGCAGGAGAACCTGCGCAAGGAGGCCGCCGCGCGCGGCGTCGAGCCCGATCGCCTCGTGTTCGCGCAGCGCGTGCCGCGCGTGGAGGATCACCTGGCGCGCTACCGGCAGGCCGACCTGTTCCTCGACACCCACCCGTACAACGCCCACACGACCTGCGCCGACGCGCTGATGGCCGGCCTGCCGGTCGTCACCTGCATGGGCGGCGCGTTCCCGTCGCGCGTCGCGGGCAGCCTGCTGCATGCGGCCGGCCTGCCCGAGCTGGTCACCGGCTCGCTGGCCGACTACCAGGCGCTCGCGCTGCAGCTGGCGCGCGATCCGCAACGCCTGGCCGGACTCAAGGCGCACCTGCGCGCCACCCAGTCGACCAGCGCGCTGTGCGACGCCGACGCGTTCACGCGCAACCTCGAGGCCATCTACACCGCGATGTGGCGCCAGGCGCAGCTGGGCGGCGCGCGCGATGCGCTGAGCGGAGTCGCCGCGTGAACGCCGTGGTCGACAGTCCCGCCGTCTCGCCGGCCATCGCCGCCAACGACGCGCTCGCGCGCGGCAACCTGCAACTGGCCGACTACCTGTGCCGCGAGGCGCTGCGCGACAACCCGCAGGACGCGCTCGCGATGAGCCTGCTGGGCCACATCGCCTCGGGCCTGCGCCGCTACCAGCTGGCCGACGCGTGGTTCACGCGCGCGCTTTCGGTGCGGCCCGAATCCGCCGAGATCACCGGCTGGCGCGACCGCGCGCGAGAGATGGCGCAGGCCACCCGCGCGCTCGCCGCGTCGACCGCGCCGAAGGCGGCGCCGCGCCAGAAGTACCTGCTGGTCAAGGCCTGGGGCTACGGCTTCTGGTCGGACATGGACCATGTCGTCGGGCAGCTGCTGCTCGCCGAGCTGACGGGCCGCACGCCCGTCGTGCACTGGGGCGCGAACACGCTGTTCGGCGCGAGCGGCGTGGCCAACGCGTTCGAACTCTACTTCCGCCCGGTCTCGGGCGCCACGCTGGACGGCCTCGCCGCCTGGGGCCAGTCGTTCTTCCCGGCCAAGTGGACGGCCTCGACGCTGCGCGACGAGAACGTCAACAAGTTCGCGGGCGCGGGCTCGCGCATCTCTGCGCTGCACCTGCTGGCGCGCGACGAGGACGTGGTGGTCAGCGACTTCCACGGCAAGGTCGTCGACCTGATCGGCTGGATCGAGCCCGACAGCCCGTGGCACGGGCTCGGCTACCAGGCCATCTACCGCCGCCTCTATGCCAGGTATGTGCAGCTTCAGCCCGCGCTGCAGGCGCGCGTCGACGCCTTCGCCGCCGAGCGCATGTCCGGCCGCCGCTGGGTCGCGGTGCACGTGCGCGGCAGCGACAAGGTCACCGAGCTGCGCGACCTCGAACTCGTCAACGCGCAGTACCAGCACCGCATCGAGCGCATGCTGCAGGCCGATCCGGCGATGGGCATCTTCCTGTTGACCGACAGCGAGCATTTCGCGCGCGAATACGGCCAGCGGTACGGCGACCGCGTGCTGTCCGCCGACGTCGCGCGCAGCGCTGACGCCACCGGCGTGCACTACGCCGGCCACGAAGGCCGCAAGCTCGGCGAGGAAGTGGTGCTCGACGCCCACCTGGCCGCGCGCTGCGACGCCTTCCTCGGCAACGGCGCGTCCAACGTGTCGACCGCGATCCGGCATCTGAAGGACTGGGCGCCGGGCTCGTTCGAGCTGATCGGCAGCGACTTCCTGACGATGCCCAACCTGATGCTCCATCGCTGGTGAACCGACGGGAACCGACGACCATGACCGCCTCCGACGAATCGACCCGCCCGCGCCGCGCCCTGGTGTGCGGCATCGGCGGCCAGGACGGCGCCTGGCTGGCGGCGCTGCTGCTGTCCAAGGGCTACGAGGTCACCGGCACCTCGCGCGACGCCAACGTCGTCAACCGCGACGGCCTGCGCTCGCTCGGCATCGCCGACCAGGTGCGCATCCTGTCGATGGTGCCCAGCGACTTCCGCACGGTGCTGCGCACCGTCACGCGCAGCGAACCCGACGAGATCTACAACCTGGCGGGCCAGACCTCGGTCGGGCTGTCGTTCGAGCAGCCGGTCGAGGCGATCGAGAGCGTGTCGATCGGCACGCTGAACCTGCTCGAGGCGATGCGCCACGTCGGCGCACCGACACGCTTCTACAACGCCGGCTCCAGCGAGTGCTTCGGCGACACCGGCTCAGCCGTCGCCAACGAATCGACCCCGTTCCGCCCGCGCAGCCCGTACGCCGTGGCCAAGGTCTGCGCGCAGAACCTGGTGACGAATTACCGCGACGCCTATTCGCTGTTCGCCTGCACCGGCATCCTGTTCAACCACGAGTCGCCGCTGCGTCCCACGCACTTCGTGACGCAGAAGATCGTCAAGGCCGCGGCGCGCATCGCCGCGGGCGCGCAGGAGCGGCTGTGCCTGGGCAACATCGACATCCACCGCGACTGGGGCTGGGCGCCCGAGTATGTCGAGGCGATGTGGCTGATGCTGCAGCAGGACGTGCCCGACGACTTCGTCATCGCGACCGGCCGCACCGTCTCGCTCGGCTACTTCGTCGAGCGCGCGTTCGCCCACTTCGGCCTCGACTGGCGCTCGCACGTGCAGATCGACCCCGGCCTGATGCGACCGTCCGACATCCGCGAAGGCAAGGGCGACCCGTCCCGGGCGCGTGCGAAGCTGGGCTGGCAGGCGCGCACGGACGTCGACGGCGTGATCCGCGCGATGTGCGTGGCGGCGACGCCTTCCGTGCAGCGTGTGGGCGCGCCGACCCCTGCCGACGTCGCCCGACTTGCGGCATGATCGAGACCGACATGGCATCTCCCTCGACCGCACCGCCCATCGTCATCGACGGCGTCTTCTTCCAGATCGGCCGCTCCGGCATCGCCCGCGTGTGGCAGTCGCTGCTGGGGCTGTGGGCCGGCACGCCGTTCGGCGACCGCCTGGTCGTGATGGATCGCGCGCGCACGGCGCCGCGCGTGGCGGGCATCCGCTATCAGGACGCGCCTGGCCTCAACTACAACGACCTCGACGGCGACCGCGGCGTGGTGCAGGACGTCTGCGACGAGGTCGGCGCGGCGCTGTTCATGTCGACCTACTACAGCTACCCGCGCACGACGCCGTCGATGGCGATGGTCTACGACATGATCCCCGAGGTCATGGGCCATGACCTGACGACGCCGATGTGGCGCCAGAAGCGCGAGGCGCTGGCCTATGCCGGCAGCTACACCGCGATCTCGCACAGCACCGCGCGCGACCTGGCGCGCTTCGCGGGCAAGCCGGTCGACGTGCGCGTCGACTACACCGGCAGCGACTTCGCGCCGGTCAGCGCCGAGGAGGTGGCCGACTTCCGCCGCCGCCACGGCATCGTGCGCCCGTACTTCATGACCTCGGGCAGCCGCGCCGACTACAAGAACGCCGCGCTGTTCTTCTCGGCCTTCGCCCGCTTCGGCGAGGCGCGCCGCGACTACGCGATCGTCTGCACCGGCGGCGGCACGCTCGACGCCGCGAGCCAGGCGGCCGCGGGAGCGGCCCAGGTGCACGTGGCGATCTTCGACGACCACGACCTGCGCTGCGCCTACGCCGGCGCGCTCGCGCTGGTGTACCCGTCCCGGTATGAAGGCTTCGGCCTGCCGGTGCTCGAGGCGATGGCCTGCGAGTGCCCGGTCATCACGTCCAACGCATCCTCGCTGCCGGAAGTGGGCGGCGACGCGGTGCTCTACATCGAACTTGGCGCCGACGAGGAAGCGCAGACCTTCGAGCTGCTGCAACGCGTGCAGCGCGCCGAAGTGCGCGCCAGCCTGGTCGAGCGCGGCCGCGTGCAGGCGCGCAAGTTCACGTGGCAGGCGATGGCCGACGGCGTCGCCGGCGCGCTGCGGGCCGCGGCCG
>CAIMXF010000396.1 GCA_903845345.1 uncultured beta proteobacterium | reverse complement strand
TGAGCACCGAGGGCCTGCCGCCGCTGGAGGCCACGCGCAAGGCGATGAGCCAGATCCAGGGCGCGATCGTCGGCGTGACGGTGGTGCTGATCTCGGTGTTCGTGCCGCTCGCGTTCTTCGCCGGCGCGGTGGGCAACATCTACCGCCAGTTCTCGTCGGTGATGGTGGCGGCTATCGGCTTCTCGGCGTTCATGGCGCTGTCGCTCACGCCGGCGCTGTGCGGCGTGCTGCTCAAGCCGGTCGAGGCCGGACATCATGACGCCAAGCGCGGCTTCTTCGGGCTGTTCAACCGCAACTTCGAGAAGGTGTCGACCCGCTACGAGAGCTGGGTGGCGCGCGCGCTGAGCCGTGTCGGCCGGCGCGTGATGCTGCTGGCGTTCGGCTTCATCGTCGCGGGCGTCGTGGCGTTCTTCGTCAAGCTGCCGGCGTCGTTCCTGCCCGGGGAGGACCAGGGCTACCTGATCGTCAACGTGCAGCTGCCGCCGGGCGCGACCTTCAACCGCTCGCTCGCCGTGATCAAGCAGGTCGAGGGCTACATCCTCAAGCAGCCCGAGGTCGAGAGCATGGTCGGCGTGATGGGCTTCAGCTTCTCGGGCCAGGGCCAGAACGCCGCGCTCGCGTTCGTGACGCTGAAGGACTGGGACCAGCGCCAGGGCAAGGAGCATTCGGCGCAGGCGATCGCCGGACGCGCGTTCGGCGCGCTGTCCAAGGTGCGCGACGCCTTCATCTATCCGCTGAGCCCGCCGCCGATCCCCGAGCTCGGCACGGCGTCCGGCTTCAGCTTCCGCCTGCAGGATCGCGGCGGCCTCGGCCACGACGCGCTGCTGGCCGCGCGCAACCAGCTGCTGGGCATGGCGTCCAGGGATCCGATCCTGGCCGGCATCCGTCCCGACGGCCTGGAAGACGCGGCACAGCTCGAGGTCACCATCGACCGAGAGAAGGCCGCCAGCCAGGGCGTGGGCTTCGCCGCGATCAACTCGGCGATCTCGACCGGCTTCGGCTCGAACTACGTCAACGACTTCCCCAACGCCGGCCGCCTGCAGCGCGTGGTGGTGCAGGCCGACCAGCAGGCGCGCATGCAGCCCGACGACCTGCTGCGCCTGAACGCGATCAACGCGAACGGCCAGCCGGTGCCGCTGTCGGCGTTCGCGAGCGTGCGCTGGGTCACCGGCCCGGTGCAGAGCGTGCGCTACAACGGCTATCCGTCGATGCGCATCGCCGGCGACGCGTCGACCGGCCACAGCACGGGCCAGGCGATGGACGAGATGGAGAAGCTTGCCGCGCAGCTGCCCGCGGGCTTCGGCTACGAGTGGACGGGCCAGTCGCGCGAGGAGAAGCTCTCGGGCTCGACCGCGCCGATCCTGCTCGGCTTCTCGATGCTGGCCGTGTTCCTGTGCCTGGCCGCGCTGTACGAGAGCTGGTCGATCCCCGTGGCCGTGCTGCTGGTCGTGCCCGTGGGCGTGCTCGGCGCGCTGCTGGGCGCATGGTCGCGCGGCTTCGCCAACGACGTCTACTTCAAGGTCGGCCTGATCACGATCATCGGCCTGTCGGCGAAGAACGCGGTGCTGATCATCGAGTTCGCGAAGGACCTGCAGGCGCAGGGCAAGACCGCGGTCGAGGCGGCGCTCGAAGCCATCCGGCTGCGCTTCCGGCCGATCATCATGACCTCGCTGGCGTTCATGCTGGGCGTGCTGCCGCTGGCCATTTCCAGCGGCGCGGGCTCGGCCAGCCAGCAGGCGATCGGCACCGGCGTGATGGGCGGCATGGCCACGGCCACGCTCGTGGGCGTGCTGTTCGTGCCGCTGTTCTTCGTGCTCGTGCGCAGCCTGTTCAAGGGCAGCAGGCGCCAGCGCGACTTCGACGTCGCGCACTCGCGCTCGTTCAAGAATTAAGCGATGAAGACTCCTTTCCTGACCCCGATCGCGCTCGCCGCGGCAACCTGCCTGCTCGCGGCCTGCAACACGATGGCGCCGCACTACGAGCGCCCCGCCGCGCCCGTGGCTGCGTCGTTTCCCGGCGCCGCTGCCTCGGCCGCCGCGCCGGGCACCGGCATCGCGGCGCCCGCGGCGCCGAACACCGGCATCGCGCCCGCGGCGCAGCCGTGGCAGGCCTACTTCCAGGACGCGCGGCTGGACCAGCTGATCGCGGCCGCACTGGCCAACAACCGCGACCTGCGCGTCTCGGTGCTCAACATCGAGGTCGCGCGCGCGCAGCTGGGCCTGACGCGCGCCGGCGAGTTCCCCACCCTCAACCTGCAGGACACGCACACCCGCGAGACCGGCTACCCCACGGTCGACACCGTGGGCCTGGCCGTCGCCGGCTACGAGGTCGACCTGTGGGGCCGCGTGCGTTCGCTGACCCATGCCGCGCTGGCGCAGCTGTCGGCCACCGAGGAGGCGCGCAAGGCGGCGCAGATCTCGCTCGTCGCCTCCGTCGCCAACGCCTACTACGCGATGGCCGGCGACCAGGCCTTGCTGGACGTCGCCGAGCAGACGCTCAAGACGCGCACCGACACGCTCAAGCTGTTCCAGCTGCGCTACGACAACGGCGTGGCGTCGAGCATCGACCTGCAGCTGAACAAGTCGCTGGTCGAGACGGCGCGCGTCGCGTTCGTCAGCGCGAAGCGCCAGCGCGCGCTCGACGAGGATGCGCTGGTGCTGCTGATCGGCGGCCCGCTGCCGGCGCAGCTGCCCGCGGCCCCGGCGTGGGAGGCGATGGCGCTGCCCGACGTCCCCACCGAGCTGTCGTCCAGCGTGCTGCTGCAGCGTCCCGACGTGCGCCAGGCCGAACAGCAGCTGATCGCCGCCAATGCCGACATCGGCGCCGCGCGCGCGGCGTTCTTCCCGACGATCACGCTCACCGGCAGCTACGGTACGGCCAGTCCCCAGCTGAACGGCCTGTTCGACCACGCGGCGTGGACGTTCATCCCGCAGGTGACGCTGCCGATCTTCGACGCCGGCCGCAACCGCAACAACCTGCGCGTGAGCGAGGCGCAGCGCGACATCGCGACCGCGCAGTACGAGAAGGCCGTGCAGTCGGCGTTCCGCGACGTCGCCGACGCGCTCGCCGGCCGCGCCACGCTCGTCGACCAGCTCGCCGCTCAGCAGGCCGAGACCGACGCCGAGACCGAGCGCTTCAAGCTCTCGAACATGCTGTTCACCAACGGCGTGCAGAGCTCGCTCGACCTGCTCGACGCGCAACGCTCGCTGTTCGCGTCGCAGCAACTGCTGGTGCAGGCCAAGCTGGCGCTGCTGCAGAACCGGATCGCGGTCTACCGCGCGCTGGGCGGCGGCTGGGTGCAGGCGGCGGGCGCGGCGGCGTCCTGATCGGCATCAGGCATGCGGCGCGTTGCGCCGTGTGCTGGCAGGCTGCTTGAGGAACTCGAAGGCATTCGCTTTCAGGCGGAGCTTCCGCCCGTTCAGGCACG
>CAIMXF010000395.1 GCA_903845345.1 uncultured beta proteobacterium | reverse complement strand
GGCGTCGCCTCGTCCAGCACCTGCGCGCCCGTGCCCACCGGCACGCTCGCCGACGGCAGGCGGCTGGGCGGCAGCGGCAGCCAGAAGCGCACCTGCGTGCCCACGCCCGGGGTGCTGGCGATCGCGAGGTCGCCGCCCATCGCGCGCGCCATGTCTCGCGACAGCGCGAGCCCGAGGCCGGTGCCGCCCTTTTCCTGGCCGGCCAGGCCCTGGCGGAACGGCACGAACAGGTCGGCGAGATCCTCGTCCGCGATGCCCGGACCGGTGTCGTGCACCTCGAACCAGACGCGGTCGGCGTGGTCGTCGTCGCGCCACACGTGCAGCCCGATGTGGCCGCGCTCGGTGAACTTCAGCGCGTTGCCCAGCAGGTTGGTGACGATCTGCCCCAGCTTGTTGCGGTCGCCCTCGACCACCGTCGGCGGCGCGAGCGCGAGCTCGCTCTGCAACGCCAGCCCCTTGGCGCGGGCGTGGGTGCCATAGAGCGAATCGATGTCGCGCAGCTCCTGCAGCAGGTCGAACGGCGCGGACAGCACCTGCAGGCCGCCGGACTCGATCTTGGCCAGGTCGAGCACGTCGTTGATCAGGCTCAGCAAGCGGTTGCCGGCGCTGTGGATCACGCGCAGGCGCGACTGCGTCTCGTCCGGCAGCTTGCGGTCGGCCATCAGCAGCTGCGTGAACCCCAGCACCGCGTTCAGCGGCGTGCGGATCTCGTGGCTCATGTTGGCCAGGAACACGCTCTTGCTGCGGTTGGCGCGTTCGGCCTCCTCCTTCGCGGCCTCCAGCGCGGCCACCATGCGGCGGCGCTCGCTGACGTCGCGCAGCACCGCCTGCAGCAGGTTGTGGCCGTTGTGGCGGAACAGGCTGATGGTGATCTCGGCGTCGAACTGGGTGCCGTCGAGGCGGCGGCAACGCCATTCGAACGTCGTCGTGCCGCCGCGCTTGACATCGGCCAGGTGCGCCGCGGCGCTCTTCACGGACGCCTCGCCGCCGGGCTGCATGTCGGGCGCGAACAGGTCCATGGACTGGCCCAGCAGGCTGGCGCGCGTGCCGGCGCCCAGAAGCTCGGCGGCGCGTCGGTTGCAGTCGATGACCAGGGCATGCCGGATGATCAGGATCGCGTCGCCCGCGGTCTCGAACGTCGCGCGGAAGCGCGCCTCGCTCGTCTTCAGCGCGAGGTTGGCGGCGTGGATCTCGGTGGTGTCGCGCGCGACGCCCACGACACCGATCACCTCGCCGCGCTCGTCGCGCACCGCCGTCTTCGTGACCTCCAGCTGGCGATCGCCGCCGCCGTCGGCCGAGCGCTCGGTCTCGAGGAACACCAGCGGCTCGGACGCCGCGAGGGTGGCCTGGTCCTGTGCCGCGTAGTGCTCGGCGCGCTCCCAGGCGCCCATCTCGGCGTCGGTCTTGCCCAGCACCTCGGCCTCTCGCAGGCCCTGGAAGCGCTCGAACTCGGCATTGACGGCCAGGTAGGCGCCGGCGCGGTCCTTCATCCACACCTGCTCGGGCAGGCTGCGCAGCAGCGCGCGCAGCCGTGCCTCGTGCACGACCAGGTACTCGCGCGATTCGCGCAGCAGCGCCTCGGTGCGCTGGCGCTCGGCCACCTCCACCGACAGATTGCGGTTGGCCTGGCCGATGCGCGCCATCGCGTCGATGACGCTGCGGCGCGAACGCCAGCCGCCGAGGCCGGCCGCGACGAGCGCGACCGCGCCGGCGCCGGCCACGGCCATCAGCACGAAGTTGAAGCCGCGCTCGCGCACGAGGCTTGCGACCTCGGGCACGTGCTGGGCCACGTAGACGTCGAGTGCTTCGTGGTCCATGTGCGTCTTGACCACCACCTGCGGCACGGGATCGTCGTCGATGAGGTGCAGCGCCGGCTTCTCCCAGTCGTCCCAGGGCTCGATGTGCAGCACCGGCAGCGCGTCCGAGCGATAGCGCGCCGCGCGCTCCTTCGGCGACAGCGCGTAGACGCCGGCCCCATCGAGCGCCTCGAGCAGCAGGCGGGGATCCTGCGACATGATCACCACGCCCAGCGAGTCGACGACGAACGCGCCCTCGTGGCCGACCATCGCCGCCAGCGAGCGCGTGTTGCGCTTGACGACGATCGCGCCGACGAAGCGGCCTTGGTCGTAGATCGAGGCCGAGAAGTACATGCCCGGGATGCCCGTGGCCTTGCCCACCGCGAACAGCCGAGCACCGTGCTGCACGCGCGTGAGCTCGAAGAACGCGGGATCGGTCAGATGCTGGCCGATCACGCTGCCCTGCGTGCCGGCGTCGCTGGAGGCGATGCAGTTGCCGGCGTCGTCGAGCAGGTAGATGAGGTCGGCGCCGAGCTCCTCCGTCGACGCCGAGAGGAAGTCGTCCAGCGCGGCCAGGTCAGGCTGGGCCTGCAGCATGCTGCGCAGTTGCGGCACGGGCTCGCCGACCAGCAGGCGTCCCGGCCCGGCGGCCGTGACGGCCTGGCGCACCGACGGCAGGCGCGTGAGCATGTGGGCGACGCCGTCCAGCTGCGCGAGGCCCTGGCGCAATCCGTCCTCGACCAGCGTGGCGCTGGCGTGCGCCTGCGCGGTGGCGCCTGCCACGGCAACGTCCACGCGCTCGTGCAGGTGCCGCGTGTTGAGCCACCAGGCCAGGGCCGTCCACGCGAGCATCAGCAGCACCCCGACCAGCGCCCAGCGCCGCGCCCAGGGTGTGCGCAGCAGCGCGCGCATGTCGCCGTCGGCTTCCGGCGGCACGAAGGGCGGGATCGACGAATCGGGCGTCGCGACCGTCTGCACCGGGGGGGTCATGCGGTCGCCCCCTCGGTCGCGCGGTCGTCGTCGTCATCAAACGCGTGTGGCTGGGCCAGCGCATCGCGCACGCGCGCCTCGAGCGTGGAGAAGTCGTATTGGCGCAGGTCGGCCTCGAGCTGCGCCAGCAGGCCGTCGGGCAGCATCTGCGGCGGCGCCGCCGCCAGCGTGGCGAGCTGTTGGCGCACCTGCGTCATCGAACCGGCCGCAGCGCTGTCGGCCAACCCGCGCAGCTGCGCGCGCACCACGCCGCGCCGCACGACGCCCGCCGCCGCGACCGCGTCGCGTTGCAGCCGCTCGCAGACCTGCATCGCCTGCCCGAGCCCCGAGTCGGCCGGCAGCGCGGTGGCCGGCGCAGCGGTGTCCGCCGAAGATTCGACCGGCGCCGCCACGAGCCGGGCGCCGGCGTGCAACACCAGCATCTCGTGGATGGACCCGAAGTCGTAAGGCTTGCCGACGAAGTCCTGGAAGCCGTGTTCGACGTAGTAGCGCCGCTCGTGCTCGAGGCTGGACGCCGACACCGCGATCAGCGGCAGCGTCCGCGTGCGCGCGTCGGCGCGCAGCGCCTGCAGCATCTGCAGGCCATCGAGCCGCGGCATGCGGATGTCGCTGAACACGATGTCGAACGGCGCGTCGTCCGGCCGCGCGCGACAGGCGGCCAGCCCGGCTTGCCCGTCGACGGCCGCCTCGACCTCGCAGCCGATCCCGCGCAGCAGCTCGACCAGCACGTCGCGGCTGTGCGCATCGTCTTCCACCACCAGCGGGCGCAGCGAGGTGCCCGGCGCGAGGCGCTGGCCGCCGACGAAGGCGAGCGAGGGCACGCCTGCGTGCGCGGCCTCGGCCATCGGCAGCCGCAGCCGCACCGTGGTGCCGCGGCCCTTCTCGCTCGCCAGCGTCAGCTCGCCGCCCAGCGCCTGCGCGATGTGCTGCGACAGGTTCAGCCCGAGGCCCGTGCCGCCCTTGTCGACGCCGGCCGCGCCCTGGCGGAACGGCGTGAAGATGCCGGCCATCTCCTCGTCGTCCATGCCGGGGCCGGTGTCCTCGACCTCGACCACCGTATCGCCCGCCACGCGCCAGGCGCGCAGCACGATGTGGCCCGAGTCGGTGAACTTCAGCGCGTTGCCCAGCAGGTTGAGCACGACCTGGCCGAACTTCGCGCGGTCGGTGACGAGGCCGGCGTCGCCGTCGACGTCGACATCCAGGCGCAGGATCAGCCCCTTGGCCTCGGCGCGCGGCGCGAACAGCGAGAAGATCTCGCCCAGCTCGTGGCGCAGGGCGATCGGTGCGAGATGCACCTGCAGCGCGCCGGCCTCGATCTTGGCGAGGTCGAGCACGTCGTTGATCAGCCCGAGCAGCCGCTGGCCGGCGCCGTAGATCACGCGCAGCCGGTCCCGCGCCTCGGGCGCCTGGCGCCGGTCCTCGATCAGCAACTGCGTGTAGCCCAGCACCGCGTTGAGCGGCGTGCGGATCTCGTGGCTCATGTTGGCGAGGAACTGCGACTTGGCGCGGCTCGCGGCCTCGGCGTGCTGGCGCGCGTCCTGCAGCAGCGCCTCGGTGCGGCGATGGCGGTCGATCTCGTCGCGCAGCCGCGCGTTGGTGCTCGCGAGGTCGCGGGTGCGTGCCTGGACCTGGATCTCGAGCTGTTCGTGCGAATCCTGCAGCAACTCGTCGCGGCGCCGGCGCGCGGCGAGCAGCGCGGTGAGCAGCGCCGTGAAGGCCAGGCCGCTCGCGAGCACCGACAGCTGCAGCCACCCCGGCCGCGGCAGCGCGCCGGCCCAGGCCGGGCGCGCCAGCACGGCCCAGCGGCGGTCGGCCACGCGCAGGTCGTGGCGCATCGAGACGCCCCCGGCGACCTGCGCGGCCAGGCGCGCCCGCTCCGCCGGCTCGACGACGCGCAGAGCCTGGCCGTCGCTCCACACCAGCGCCGGGCTGTCGGGCTCGTCCGGGTCGAACAGCAGCAGCGTCTCGTCGTGCGTGCCCATCTGCGCGACGGCCGCCTGCAGCAGCGCGGCGAGATCCAGCGTCGTGGCCACCATGCCGCGCACGTGGCCCGGGTCGCTGGGCCACAGCTTCGAGACCGCCTCGTTGTCGACCGGCGCGTAGAGCGTCTGCACCAGCCGGCCCTCGGGGCTGTCGGCGACGCTGGAAAGCGGCGGCGTCGACGACATCGCATGGCTGCCGATCGCACGCGCCAGCGCGGTGCCGCGGCGCGCGTCGCGCAGGTGATCGAGGCCGAGCAGGGCCTCGCGGCCGGCCACCGGGTCGGTCCAGAGCACGGGAAAATATTCGTCGCGCAGCCCGGCCCGCACCACGCGGCCCTGCGGGTCGACCTCGCGGACCGAGATGCCGTCCAGGCCGCTCGGCGAACTCTCGAAGGCTTCGCGCAGGGAGATCGTCACGCGCGGCAGCCAGGCGAACGTCGACTGCCACGCGCTGCGCGCCAGCAGCGGCGAGGCGACCGCGCGGAACTCGCTCGCGTCGACGTCGATCTTGTAGAAGTAGTGCTGCAGCGTCTCGAGGTCGCGCGCCGTGAGCTCGACGTGGGTCTGCAGCGTCATCGCGAGCCGGCTCGCGTCGGCCCTGAAACGCTCGGTCTGCGCCTCGCGCACGCTCAGGCCCACGGCGAAGGTGCAGAACGCGGTGAGACCCAGGCCCAGGCAGATCAGCGGGAAGGGCTGCGCGGTGACGCGATCCTCGCGCAGCCGCGGGTGGAACAGCAGCAGCAGTGCCGGCGTGACCACCAGCATGCCGGTGACGTCGCCGAGCCAGCCCGCGATCCAGCCGAACGACGGCTCCGGATCCGGCGCGGCCGGAAGCAGCCGCCACGCGAGCGTGCCCACCGACGCGGCAACCAGCCCGCACAGTGCGACGGTGAGCGCGAAGCGCAGCGTCTGGCGCACCGGGTTGCGCCGCAGTTCGTGCGGGAACGACTTGAGCGCCCACGCCGCCGACCCCGCCTGCGCCAGCTCGCCGAGCGTGACGAGCAGCGCGACACCTGCGGCCGTCGCATCGAAGTCCGCGCCCGCGCCGGCGCCGCCCAGCGAGTTGGCGACGAACAGCCCGATCGCGAGCCCGGCCAGCGCGCGCGCGCCGAACACCATCAACGCGGCGAGCGCGACGCCGGCGTCGAGCCAGTCGGCCGCCACGGGGCCGGGCACGATGGACAGCCACAGCCCGACCCGCGCGATGGCGCAGGTCGCCGAGGCGAGGCTGATCGTGAGCAGCAGGTTTCGTCGCACCGGCATGAGCATCACCGCGCGTTTCCTCCCGGGGAACGAGGCAGGAATGCCTGCGGGGATGATAGCGCCGGGCGCCCTTGCCGATGAGTCGCGCGACGCCGCCGCGCGCGGGCGCGCGGCTTATTGCCCATTCGGCGGCCCACGCGTACGGGCATGGCCCGCGGCGAATCTGCTAACTTGCCGCCCATCGCCTCCCGAGAACCGCCATGCCCGACGATCCCGCCGACTTCTTCGCCCCGCCCCCGTTCGATCCGGCCACCGCGCGCGCGACGCTGGTGCGCGCGCTGCGCGACCTGAAGCTCGCCGAACGCAACGGCGCGTTCGAGCTGAACGGGCAGCCGCTGGTCAAGGCGCGCGTCGAGGGCGGGGTGCTGGCGCTGGACGTCGCCAGGCGCGCGTCGCGCTCGCCCAAGTGGGAGCACGCGCAGGCCGCCGACCATGCCCAGCTCCGGCGCTTCCTCGACGACGTCAAGCGCCGCGTGTCGCGCTGGAACGAAGGCCGCGACGCCGACTAGGCCGCGGCGGTCTCCGGGCCGACGACGATCACGAAGTGCTTGCGCAAGGTCTCGAGCACCTCGAAGGACCCGGCGAACCCGGCCGGGATCACCAGCGCCTCGCCCGGCCCGGCCTCGGTGAACGTGCCGTCGTTCGCATGCAGGCGGCAGCGGCCGGCCAGCACCACCATGTACTCGTGCTCGGTCGGATCCATCTGGATGCGCCAGCGGCCGACCTCGCACTCCCAGATTCCCGCGTACATCCCTGCCGCGGCGCTCTCGTACAGCATCCACGTGCGGCGCTCGGGTGCGCCGATCTCGCGGCGGTCCTCGCGCGGGAAGTCGATCTCGGGCGGCGTGGAAGGCGGGTCGAACTTGACGATGGAAGCCATGGGAGGTCTCAGCGAATGGTCATGGGGATCGTGACGGGCCCGTCGTTGACGAGATGCACCTGCATGTCGGCGCCGAAGCGTCCGCTGGCCACGCGCGGGTGGCGCTCGGCGGCCAGGCGCAGCACGCTGTCGTAGAGGCGGCGGCCCTGTTCCGGCGGCGCCGCGCCGGTGAAGCTCGGCCGGTTGCCGCCGCTGACGTCGGCGGCCAGCGTGAACTGGCTGACGATCAGCAGCCCCGCGCCCGGCACGTCCTGCACGCTGCGGTTCATCTTGCCGGCCTCGTCGGAGAAGATGCGCAGCTTCAGCAGCTTGGCGACGAGCCTGTCGGCTTGCGCGTCGGTATCGGCCGGCTCGGCGCACACCAGCACCAGCAGCCCGGCCTCGATCGCGCCGACGGTCTCGCCGGCGATGGCGACGCGCGCCTCGCGCACGCGCTGGATGACGGCCAGCATCTCGCACCCGTTCTCAGGAGGACGCCGCCACGCCGTCGGCGACGGGCTCGTCGACGTAGGCCTCGACGTCGGTGGGCAGCAGCTGGATCGACGTGCGCAGGCCGGCGACGTCGCGCATCAGCGCGCGCTCGACCTCGGCGCGCAACGCGGCGGCACGGCCCAGCGTCCAGGCCGCGGGCACGTGCATGTGCAGGTCGACGAAGCGGCGCTGGCCGGCGCGCCGCGTCACGACATGGTCGAAGCGGATCGGCTGCGCCGCGAAGGCGGCCAGCGTGCGGTCGATCTGCGCGCGCACCTCGGGCTCGACCGCCATGTCCATCAGCCCGTCGGCCGAGCGCCAGACCAGCGCCACCCCCTCGCGCACGATGTTGCCCGCCACGCACACGGCCACCACCGGATCGAGCCACAGCCAGCCCGTGAAGTGCACGCCGACCAGGCCGACGACCACGCCGACCGACGTCCACACGTCGGTGATCAGGTGCTTGGCGTCGGCCTCCAGCGCGATCGAGCGCACCTGCGCCGCCTTGCGCAGCATCGCGAACGCCAGGCCGCCGTTGAGCGCGGTGGACGCGAGCGACAGCGCGATGCCCAGCCCGACCGCCTTTACCGGCGCCGGATGGAACAGCCGTTCGCCGGCGGCGCCGACGATGGCGATGGCCGCCGCGACGATCAGCACCCCCTCGAAGCCGCTCGAAAAATACTCGGCCTTGTGATGCCCGTACGGATGGCCCTCGTCGGGCGGCTGCGCGGCCCACGACACCATCATCAGCGCGAACACCGCGCCCACGAGGTTGACGAGCCCCTCGATCGCGTCGGACAGCAGGCTCACCGAGCCGCTGACGTACCAGGCGCCGGCCTTGAGCGCGATGGTCGCCACCGCGACCACCGCCGAGACCTTGAGGTACGAGCTGACTTGCATGGCGCATTGTCGCCCGGCCGCGGCGCCGCGCTCGGCGCGCGTGCGCGTACTGCACCCTAAAATCGCCGCCAGACAGCCTGGCAGGCGCGCATTCGTCCGGGAG
>CAIMXF010000394.1 GCA_903845345.1 uncultured beta proteobacterium | reverse complement strand
GGTCGCGTTCCTCGCGATGGCCGCGGGCGGGCTGCTGCCGCCCAACCTGCAGCTGTGGGTGATCGGCGTGGGCGCCGTCGGCTTCGATCTCGGCGTGCAGGCGACGCTGATCTCGCACCAGACCATCGTCTACGGCATCGACCCGGGCGCGCGCAGCCGCCTCAACGCGCTGCTGTTCACCGGCATGTTCATCGGCATGTCCAGCGGCGCCGCGCTCGGCACCCTGGCGCTGTCCCAATGGGGCTGGCCCGGCGTGATGCTGCTGTCGGCGGGCGGCGCGATCTCGGCGCTCGTCGTGCGACTGTGGCCGTCCTCGAAGCCGGCCTGAGCGGCCTCTCGCGCCCGCGCGCGTGAGGCCCGGGCGCGCGACCTCGGAACCCTTCGAGCACGGCCTTGCCACTCTGGATGGACACGCGTGCGCCCGGGTCGACTTGCTCGCGCTGAAGTCAGCGCAGGCGAAGCCGCGTGAGCTTCTTGATCAGCCCGACCCGCGACACGCCCAGCCGGCGCGCCGCTTCGGATTGATTGCCGCCGGCCGCCGTCATCGCGTCGCGCACCAGCCGCAGCTCGAGTTCGTTGAGCGCGGCGTCGAGCGGGCCGGCCGACGGATCGACGTGGCCGGTCGCGGGCAGCGTGTCGTCGCCGGTGTCGCCAGAGGCCAGGCGCAGCAGGTCGGCATCGACCTCGTGCTGGTCGGGCAGGATCAGGGCACCGGCCGATTCGACGACGGCCTTCAGCTCGCGCACGTTGCCGGGCCACTCGCGCGAGGTCAGCCATGCCAGCGCGCCAGCGGTGAAGCCGGTGCGCGGCGCGACGCGGTGCAGGAAGCGCGACGCGAGCAGCGGCACGTCGGCCGGCCGCTCGGACAGCGCCGGCGTGCGCAGCACCACGCCCTTCAGGCGATAGAACAGGTCTTCGCGGAACGTGCCGTCGCGCACCATGGCTTCGAGGTCGCGATGCGTGGCCGCGACCACGCGCGCCTCGGCCCGCTTCTGCACGCGTCCGCCGACCGGCACGAACGTGCCCTCCTGCAGGAAGCGCAGCAGCTTGACCTGCATCGCCGCGGGCATCTCGCCCACTTCGTCCAGGAACAGCGTGCCGCCATGCGCGGCCTCGACGAGGCCCGGCTGGTCGCGATACGCGCCGGTGAAGCTGCCCTTCATGTGGCCGAACAGCTCGCTCTCGAGCAGCTCGGCCGACAGCGCGCCGCAATGGATCGCGACGAACGGTCCGGCGCTGCGCCCGCTGCAGCCGTGCAGGGCGCGTGCGACGAGTTCCTTGCCGGTGCCGGTGGGCCCCAGGACGAGCACGCTGACCGTGGTCTGCGCCACGCGGCGTACCATGCCGCGCAGCTGCGTCATCGCGGGCGCCTGGCCGACCAGGCCGAGGTCGTCGGTGGCCGTCGCGGCGCGCAGCGTCGAGATCTCCGCGTCGAGCCGCGCCTTGCGCAGCGCGCGGGCGACGACGAAGCGCAGCATGTCGGGGTCGATCGGCTTGGTGAGGAAGTCCCACGCGCCCAGCTCCGTCGCGCGCAGCGCGAGCTCGTGCTCGCCGTGGCCGGTCAGCACGACCACCGGCACGCCGGGAAAGCGCGGGATCGTCTCGAGGCCGATCTCGGGATCCATGTGCGGCGGCATCGCGAGATCGAGCAGCACCAGCTCCGGCCGCTGGCGCTCGAACGACGCCAGCGCCTGCTCTGCATCGCCGGCCACGGTCACCGTGTGCCCGAGGTCGCGCAGGAACGAGCCGCCCAGGCGCTGGAAGGCGGGCTCGTCGTCGACGAGCAGCACGCGGCCTACTTCGGGGGTTTCGCTCATGGGGTGCTCGCCGGAAACGTCAGGGTGAAGCAGGTGCGCCACGGCGCGCGCTCGGTCAGCGCCACCGAGCCGCCGTGCGCGGCCATGATGCGCGCGACGATCGCGAGGCCCAGCCCCGTGCCGCCGGTGCTGCGCGACGCGAAGGGCTCGAACAGCCGCGCGCGGATCTCCTCGGGCACGCCGGGGCCGTTGTCGCAGACGTGCAGCCTCAGCGCGCCGTCGGCGGCGTCCGCATCGACGTGCACGTGCCCCGCGCGCGCGTCGTCGCCGGCATCGGCAGTCGCGACGCGCGCGTTCTCGAACAGGTTGGTCAACGCCTGCTCCACGCGCCGCGCGTCGGCGTCGACGATCAGCTCGACGGCCAGGCCCTCGCCCAGACTCACGTCGGGCAGGCGCAGCGCCGCGCGCCGCACCTGCTCGGCGAGGTCGATGCGCGCCGGCGCGAGCTTCCAGGGCTTGGCGTAGTCCAGCAGGTCCTTCGCGAGGTTGGCGATGCGCGCCACCTGGTCGGCGACCTCGCGCCGCGTGTGCGCGGGCGCGCTGGCGACCGCCATCGCGATGATGTTGAGCGGGTTGCGGATGTCGTGCGCCACCGTCGCAGCCAGCGCGCCGAGTTCGGCCAGGCGGGCCTGCAACTGGCGCTCGCGTTCGCGTGCGGCGATCTGCTGCGTCTGCTCGACGCGCGCGGCCGCTTCGGCCACCACCGACCCGAACAGCTCGGCGACGTGGCGCGGGCCGGGCGGCGCCGCGTCCCAGCCGGTGAGTTCGGTCGTCCAGGCTTCCGGGCCGCGGGTGGTCGACAGGCGCGGCACCGCGGCGTCGGTCGGCGGCGCCGCGCCGATCGTCACGTCCACCCGCGTGCCGATGCGCCGGCTGAGCACCGCCGCGGCCTGCCCGGCGAGCGCGTCGGCCGTCTCCGCCGATTGCAACGCGTTGCGCCAGGCCTGCAGGTCGCCGGCGCTCACGGTGCCGCCGGGATAGATCAGCCGCTCCGCGAAGCCGCGGATCGGGCCGTTCAGCGCGAGGCAGCTCGCGGCCACGGCCAGTCCGCCGAGCCAGCGCGATTCGAACGGCAGCAGCGGCGTCAGCGCGACCACGGCCGCGCCGAGCGCCAGCAGCAGCGTCCACACGAGGGCGCGGCGCGCCCACGCATTGGCGACGAACACGCCGTAGCGCAGGATGCCGTAGACGAGGATCACCGGATATAGCGGCAGTCCCAGCAGCGGGAACGGATAGCACGGCAGGTCGAGCACCGCCATGCCGTAGCCGGTCAGGCACACGAAGCCCCACAGGCACGACGCCGCGACCGCTGCGATCTGGCTGAACGCCGGCCGCTGCGCGCGCAGCAGGGCCGCCAGCAGCACCGCGATGCCCGCGCCGCCGAGCATCACCCACGCCGTGCTCGCGATCCAGCCGGCCGCGTACGGCAGGGCGATCCAGCCGATGTAGCGGTTGTGCACGAGATGGGCCGGCAGCAGGCATTCCGAGGCGAGCGTCGCGACCAGCCCCAGCGCGTAGCCTGCCGCGATGGTGCGTCGGCCCAGGCGCACGCCGCAGAACACCACGACGAAGTGGAAGAAGAACGCCGACGTGAACGGCGCGGTGGCCAGCAGCCCCATCGAGGCGCTCTCCGTGCCCGGCCCGAACCAGTTCGGCAACTCGTTGCCGACGATCCACACAGCGATGCCGCCGAGAAACGCCGCCAGCAGGCGCGCGCCGGCCACGCGGTCGGCCCAAGCGAGGAGCACGCCGGCGAGGGCCAGCGTCTCGAACAGCGCGAAGGCGAGGGCGAGGTGGATCAGCATGCGCGGGCTGTCAACGTCGTTGACGATCGGGGGTTCCCGGACTGTATCCGAAGTATGCAGGTCGGAGCACAAACATCAATGAAATCAATGGCTTGGCAGCGCTGATCTGACTGGCCCGGTTTTCGCGATGGAGGTTCGTCCGACACCCCAACGAGACCTCCCCGATGACCCGCTTGCCGACCAACCCGTTGCCCGCCGCCGATGACCCGCGCCGCCTCGACCTGTCCGCGCTCGTCGGCGCCGCCGGCTGGGCGCGCCTGCCCGCCGCCGTGCGCCGCCGCTTCGGCGTCGACCACGACGCCGCGATCTACGAGGGCCGGATGGAACTGCGCTGCTCTCCGCTGGGGCGCGTGTTCGCGCTGGCGTCGCGGCTGTTCGGCAGCCCGCTGTCGGGCGTGACGTCCGCCGCCGTGCCGACGTCGGTGCGCGTGTTCGACGACGGCTGCGGCGGCATGGTCTGGGAGCGCAGCTTCCACACGGCCGGCGACGGCGCGCCGCACGTCGTCCGCTCGACCAAGAAGTTAGGAGTCGGCGGCGGCCTGCTGGAACGCACCGACGGCGGCCTGAGCATGGCGCTGGACGTGTTCGAGGAACGCGGCGCGCTGGTCTTCCGGAGCCGTCGCTTCGCGCTGCTGCTGGGCCGGCTGCGCCTTCCCGTGCCGGCGCTGCTGGCGCCCGGCACCTGCCGCGTGACGCACACCGACCTCGGTGACGGGCTGTTCCGGTTCGACCTCGACATGGTCCATCCGCTGTGGGGCCACACCTTCCATCAATCGGGCGTGTTCGTCGACCCGGCCGCCACCAATCGTGAAGGAGCCGCGCCATGAACACCGTCTTCGCGATCCTGGCCTTGCAGGCGCTGCTCGGCGGCTTCGACAACCTCTGGCACCACGAACTGCACGCCAGGCTGACCCAGCGTGCCTGCGCGCGCCGCGAGCTCGCGCTGCATGCGGCGCGCGAGGCGATCTACGGCGTCGTGTTCATCGGACTGGCCTGGGCCGAATGGCATGGCGCGCTCGCCGTGCTGTTGGGCGCACTGTTGCTCGCGGAGGTAGTCATCACGCTGGCCGACTTCCTCGAGGAGGATCGCAGCCGCCAGCTGCCGCCGTTCGAGCGCGTGCTGCACACGCTGCTGGCCGTGATCTACGGGATGTTCCTCGCGACGCTGGCGCCCCACCTCGTCGCGTGGTTCGCGGCGCCGATGCGCCTCGCGTGGACGCCGCATGGCCTCGTGTCTTGGGCGTTCAGCCTGTGCGGCATCGGGGTGCTGGCGTGGAGCGTGCGCAACGCGCTCGCGGTGCGGCGGCTTGGCCGCGCCGATTCGCCCTCCGAAGCGCAGGGGCGCGCGCGGGCCCGAGAATGCGGTGTGACCCAAGCAGACCACCTCATCGTTCCCGCCGTCCTCGTGACCGGCGCCACCGGCTTCATCGGCCGTACCCTGGTAGCGCAGTTGCGCCGCGACGGCGCGCGCGTGATCGCGCTCGCGCGCGACGTGGCGCAGGCGCGCGCCCAGTTCGGGCCCGACGTCTGGGTGGTCGATCGCCTGGCCGCGGTGCCGGCGGAAACGCGCATCGACGCCGTCGTCAACCTGGCCGGCGCCCGCGTGCTGGGCAGGCCCTGGAGCGCCGCGCGGCGCGCGGTGCTGCTGTCCAGCCGGGTGGACGTCACGGCGGCGGTGGTCGACCTGATGCGGCGGCTGGAGCAGCGTCCGCGCGTGCTGGTGAGCGCGTCGGCGGTCGGCTTCTACGGCGCCTCGCCGGGCGCCTCGTTCGAGCCGCTCGACGAGCAGAGTCCGCCGCGGCCGGGGCAGTTCCAGTCGGACCTGTGCGTCGCCATCGAGCACGAGGCACGGCGCGCCGAGGCCCTGGGCGTGCGCGTCGTGCGGATGCGCTTCGGCGTGGTGCTCGGTCGCGGCGACGGCGCGTATCCGATGCTGGCGCTGTCGTCGAGGCTGGGTCTCGGCGCGGTGCTGGGCTCGGGGCGGCAACCGGCGCCCTGGATCCATCTCGACGATGCGGTGGCGCTGATCCGGACGGCGATCGACGGCCCCGCGCTCTCCGGTGCGGTGAACGCCGTGGCGCCGGAAACGCGATCGCAGGCCGATTTCGCCCGCGCGATGGCCGCGTCGTTCGGGCGCCGCGTCTGGCTGCGCATGCCCGGCGCGCCGCTGCGCTGGGCGCTCGGCGAGATGGCGGAGCTGCTGCTGGAAGGCCAGAACGTGGTGCCCAGGGCGGCCCTCGAGGCGGGCTTCCGTTTCAGGCATCCGACGCTCGCCGACGCGTTCGCGTCGCTGCTCGCCGCGCCATCGGCGGTCGACACCCGCCAGTAGGGACATTTCCCCAACGCCCGCACGGCACCGCCACCGGTCCTGCGGAGATAGGCACAATGCCGCCTCGCGCCGCGTTGGCGTCCCATGCCGGGGCGCCGGGCGAGCGCCACCTGCACAAGACCTCGCCATGAGCGCCCATTCCAGTCCTGCCCCCTCCAACGCCCGCGCCGCGGTCACCTTGCCCAAGCTGCGCGAGATGCGCGCGCGCGGCGAGAAGATCGCCATGCTGACCTGCTACGACGCCACCTTCGCGCAGGTGCTGGACGAGGCCGGTGTCGACACGCTGCTGGTGGGCGATTCGCTGGGCAACGTGATCCAGGGCCGCACCAGCACCCTGCCGGTGACGCTGGCCGACATGGCTTACCACACCGAATGCGTGGCGCGCGTGCAGCCCGCGGCCTGGCTGATCGCCGACATGCCGTTCGGCAGCTACGAGAACGGCAAGGGCGCGGCGCTCGACGCCGCGATCGCGCTGATGCGTGCCGGTGCGCGCATGGTCAAGCTCGAGGGCGGTGGCTGGACGGCCGAGATCGTGTCGCACCTGGTCGCGCGCGGCATCCCCGTCTGCGCGCACCTGGGCCTGACCCCGCAGCGCGTGCACGCCCTCGGCGGCTACCGCGTGCAGGGCCGCGACGGCGACAGCGGCGCCGTGCTGCGCCGCGAGGCCCGCGAACTGGCCGAAGCCGGCGCCGCGATGATGGTGTTCGAGATGGTGCCCGCCGCGCTGGCCACCGAGATCACCGACGCGAATCCCGAGCTGATGACCATCGGCATCGGCGCCGGCGGCGGCACGTCCGGCCAGGTGCTGGTGCTGCACGACATGCTGGGCCTCGGCTCGGGCCGCAAGCCGCGCTTCGTGCGCAACTTCATGGCCGAGGGCGGCTCGATCGCCGCGGCCATCGGACGCTACGTGGCCGCGGTCAAGGACGGCAGCTTCCCGCAGGCCGACGTCCACACGTATTGAGCTGCCATGCAAGTCATCCACACCATCGCCGACCTGCGCGCCGTGCTCGCCGGCTCGACGAAGACGGCGCTCGTGCCGACCATGGGCAACCTGCACGAAGGCCATCTCGCGCTGGTGCGCGAGGCCGCGCTGCACGGCTTCCCGATCGTCGCGACGATCTTCGTCAACCGGCTGCAGTTCCTGCCGCACGAGGACTTCGACCAGTACCCGCGCACGCTGGAGCGCGACTGCCAGCTGCTCGAATCGGCCGGCTGCGACATCGTTTTCGCGCCCGGCGAACGCGAGCTCTACCCCGAGCCGCAGACCTACAAGGTGACGCCGTCCGCGGCCCTCGGCGACCTGCTGGAAGGCGAGTTCCGGCCCGGCTTCTTCACCGGCGTGTGCACGGTGGTGATGAAGCTGTTCCAGTGCGTGCAGCCGGCGGTGGCGGTGTTCGGGCAGAAGGACTACCAGCAGCTGATGGTGATCAAGGCGATGGCGCGCCAGTTCGCGCTGCCCACCGAGGTCATCGGCGCGCCGACGATCCGCGCCAGCGACGGCCTGGCGCTGTCGTCGCGCAACGGCTACCTCAGCCGGGACGAGCGCGCCGAGGCCGTCGCGCTTCCGCGCGCGCTGCGCGCGATCGCGGCCGCGCTGCGCGAGGGCGCGCGCGACGTCGCCGCCGTCGAGGCCCGCCAGGCCGCCGAGCTCGATGCGCGCGGCTGGAAGACCGACTACCTGACGGTGCGCCGCCGCACGGACCTGCTGCCGCCCACGGCCGACGACCTCGCGGCGAAGACGCCGCTGGTCGCGCTGGCCGCATCGCGCCTGGGCACGACGCGACTCATCGACAACCTCGAGATCGACCTCTAGAACGACTTCTCGAGCTCGTCGACCAGCGAGCCGACATAGGCCACGGCATCGTGGATGGGCTGCGGCGTCGACATGTCGATGCCGGCCAGCTGCATCAGTTCCAGCGGCTTCAACGTGCCGCCGGCGCGCAGGACCTGCAGCCAGCGCTCGACCGCCGGCGTGCCTTCCTGCGCGACGCGCTGGCCCATCGCGGTGGCCGCGACCAGTCCCACCGAATACGTGTACGGGTACAGACCCATGTAGTAGTGCGGCTGGCGCATCCAGGTCATGCGCGCGCCGTCGTCGATCTCGACGGCGTCGCCCCAGAAGCCCTGCAGCACCTCGCCCTTGGTGCGGTTGAGCAGCGTGGCGGTGACCGCCTGCCCGGCCTCGGCCAGCGCGTAGACGCGGTGCTGCAGCTCGGCTTCCAGCAGGTGGGTGACGAAGTTGTGGTGGTAGGTGCCCATCAGCTGCATGATGACGCTGCGCCGGGTTCGGGTGTCGTCGCTGCGCGCGAGGATGTGCCGCGCCAGCAGCATCTCGTGCATGATCGACGGCGCCTCGATGAACGGCATCGCCGGGCGCGTGTTGACGTAGCGCTGGTGCTTCATCGCCAGGCCGAAATGCGCCGCGTGGCCCAACTCGTGCGCCAGCGTGAACACGCTGCGCGTCGTGCCGGCCCAGGTGATCAGGATGTACGGGTGCACGCCATAGGGCGACGAGCAGAAGGCGCCGGTGGACTTGCCGACGTTGTCGGCGCGATCCACCCAGCGGCGCGTGAGCGCGGTGCGCACGAAGTCGACGTAGTCCTCGCCCATCGGCGCCATCGATGCCAGCAGCGTGTAGCAGGCCTGCTCGTAGGAGATCGGCGGCTCGAAGCCGGCGTCCAGGGGCGCGCGCAGGTCGCAGTGCAGCACCTTGTCCAGGCCCAGCACGCGGCGGCGCAGCCGCTGGTAGCGCTGCATGTGCGGTGCGAGCCCGGTGCGGATGATCTCGAGGATGCCCGTGTACAGCGAAGCCGGCACCTGGTGCGGCTGCAGCAGGGACTCCTCGGTGCTGCGGTAGCCGCGCAGGCGGGCGATCGCGACGTTCTTGGCCACCTCGGTGGCCATCGTCGCGGCGTAGGTGTTGTTGTACGCCCTCAGGCCGGTGGTGAACGAGGCCCAGGCGCCGCGGCGCACGCCGGTGTCCGGATGGCTCTCGTAGGTCGTCTCGTAGAGGCTGAATGAATTGGGATGCGTCGTGCCCTGCGGGTCGGCGAAGGGCGCGAACTGGATGTCGCTGGCCTTCGAGCGCTGGTAGGTCGCGTAGGGCGAGCCCAGCACCTCGCCGAGCGCGGCCAGCACGCCTTCGGTCTCGGCGCCCAGGCGATGCGGCTTCTTCTCCAGGAGCCGCTCCAGCGACACCCGGTGCGGCGCCAGCGCCGGCTCCTCGGCGAGGAAGCGGGCGAGCGTGTCGTCGGGCAGCGCCAGCGTCTCGGCGTCGACGAACGCGACGCTCGCGCCCAGGCGCGCCGCGAGCGCGCCCACGCGCGCGGACGCCGCCTGGTAGGCCGGATCGGTGCCGTCCTGCGCGTTGCGCAAGTAGGCGAACGTGCCCACGCGCATCAGTCGCGCGTGCAACTGCTCGACGGTGTCCAGGCAGCGCGCCAGCGTGGCGGCGGACTCGCCCAGCCGGCCCTGGAACGGCGCGACATCGGCCAGCGCCGCGTCGAGCGCGGCGAATTCCGTCTCCCAGGCCGACTCGTCGACGAACAGGTCGCTCAGGTCCCAGGTCGAGTCCACGGGCACGTCGGCCCGCGCGAGGCGCTTCTGCATGTCGTTCGTCCTGTCGGTCGGGGCAAAGCCTCACTCTACCGGCGCGACGCGGCAAACGACGCGGCGGAACCCGACCGAAAAGGCGGGTCAATCGGGTCAGGCAAAATTCGCGGATGAACGCATCCGTCTCCCCCATCCTCATCCAGCGCCGCGACGCGACGCCGGTCGACACGTCCTGCGGCCACGCGCACACCGAGCGCTGGAGCGTCGATGCGGTCGAAGCCCTGTTCGACCTGCCGTTCAACGACCTGATCCTGCGCGCGCAGACGGTGCACCGCGAGCACTTCGCGCCCAACCAGGTCGAGCTGGCGACGCTGCTGTCGATCAAGACCGGCGGCTGCCCCGAAGACTGCGGCTACTGCCCGCAGTCGGTGCACTACGACACCGGCGTCGACGCCACCAAGCTGATGGACGTCGAGGCCGTCGCAGCCGCGGCGCGCACGGCCAAGGAACACGGCGCCACGCGCTTCTGCATGGGCGCCGCGTGGCGCGCACCCAAGGATCGCGACATCGAGGCCGTCGCCGCCATCGTGCGCGAGGTGAAGTCGCTGGGCCTCGAGGCCTGCTGCACGCTGGGCATGCTCACCGAGCCGCAGGCGCAGTCGCTCAAGGACGCGGGCCTCGACTACTACAACCACAACCTCGACACCGCGCCCGAAGCCTACGGCCGCGTCATCACCACGCGCGACTACCAGGATCGCCTGAACACGCTGGGCCACGTGCGCGGCGCGGGCATCAGCGTGTGCAGCGGCGGCATCGTCGGGATGGGCGAGAGCCGGCGCGAGCGTGCCGGGCTGGTCGCCCAGCTGGCCAACCTCGATCCGTATCCGGAGTCGGTGCCGATCAACGAGCTGGTGCGTGTCGAGGGCACGCCGATGGCCGAGGAGAAGCCGCTCGACCCGCTGGAATTCGTCCGCACCATCGCGGTCGCGCGCATCACGATGCCGCTGGCGCGCGTGCGCCTGTCGGCGGGTCGCCAGCAGATGAGCGAGGCCGTGCAGGCGCTGTGCTTCCTGGCCGGTGCGAACTCCGTCTTCTACGGCGAGAAGCTGTTGACGACGGGCAATCCGGACGTCGAGAAGGATCGTGCGCTGTTCGACAAGCTCGGCGTGACGACGGCGGCGAGCCAGCACGTCGGCTGATCCGTTCGCGCCGTTTGCGGGCCGGGCTCCGCGAGGGCGCCCGGCCTTTGCGCCTTCAGGCGGTCAGACCTCGAGCCGGTCCTGCGGCCGGGCCACCAGCGTGTACAAGGCCGGCATCAGGAAGATGCTGATCAGGAGCCGCGTGAACAGGCCGCTGACGATGACCAGGGCGAACGGCTTCTGCGTGTCGGTGCCGACGCCGCTGGCCAGCGCGGCCGGCAGCAATCCCAGCGCCGCCACCAGCGCCGTCATCATGATCGGCCGCAGCCGCAGCAGCGCGCCTTCGCGCACGGCCTCGGCGATGCCGAGCCCGTCGCGCCGCAGCTCGTTGACATAGGAGATGTAGACGATCGCCGTCTGCACCGAGACGCCGAACAGGGCCAGGAAGCCGATGCCGGACGACACCGAGAACGGCGTGCGGGTGAGCCAGAGCGCCACGATGCCGCCGGCCGGCGCCGACAGCAGCACGCCCAGCACGGTGATCAGAGGGAACTTGAAGTTGAGGTACAGGCTGAACAGCAGCAGGAAGATCAGCCCGACGGTCAACGGCAGGATCACGGCGAGCTGCGCGCGCGACGCGGTGTACTGCGTGTATTCGCCGCCCCAGTCGAGACGGTAGCCCTGGGGCAGGTCGATCTTCTTGTTGACCTGCTGGATCGCATCCTCCACGGCGCCCGCCAGGTCGCGCCCTTCGACCGAGAACTGCACGCCGATGTAGCGCGAATTCTTCTGGCGGTAGATGAACGAGGCGCCGTTGGTCACCTGGATGTCGGCGAATTCCTTCAGCGGGATCTGCTGCCCGCCCGGCGTCGCGACCGGGATGTCGCCGATTTCCTCGGGCGTGTCGCGGTAGGGCCGATCGAGGCGGACGAGCAGGTCGAACTGCTTCTCCTGCTGCACCACCTGGGTCGCCACGTCGCCGCCGATGGCGGTGGTGATCAGTGCGTTGACGTCGTCGACGTTCACGCCATAACGCGCGATCCGGGCACGGTCGATCTTGATGCTCAGGCTGGGCTGGCCGAGCTCCTTGACCAGCGTGACGTCGTGGATGCCGCGCACCTTCTCGAGGATCTGCTTGATGGCCGTGCCCTTGCGTTGCAGCGTGTCCAGGTCGGGCCCGAACACCTTCACCGCCAGCGCGCTCTTGAGCCCCGACTCCGCCTCGTCGACCGCGTCCTCCGCCGGTTGGGTGTAGTTGAAGATGATGCCGGGGAAGGCCTGCAGCTTCTTGTCGATGGCCGCGGTCAGCTCCGCCTTCGTGCGATAGCTGCCCGTCCACGTGGCGTACGGCTTCAGCGCGACGTAGAACTCGACGTTGAAGAAGCCGGTCGAATCGGTGCCGTCGTCGGGCCGCCCCAGTTCGGAGGCGACCGTGGTGACCTCGGGGAACGAGCGCAGGACGTCCCGGATCCTGGGCGTCATCTTCGCGGATTCGTCGAACGAGATCGTGTAGGGCATCGTCGCGCGCACCCACAGGGCGCCCTCGTCCAGGTGCGGCATGAACTCGCCGCCGATGAACGGAAGCAGCAGCAACGAGCCCGCCAGCACCAGGGTGGCGACGGCCGTCGTCCACCAGGGATGCGCGATGCATGAATCCAGGCCCTTGCCATAGGCCGACTTGAGGGACTCGAAGGCGGCGTTGCGCCGTTCGCGCACGCCGTTGCGCATGAAATACGCGCACAGCACCGGCAGGAGCACCAGCGTGACGATCAGGGAGCCGACGAGCGCGAAGACCATGGTGTCGGCCATCGGCTTGAACAGCGTGCCCGACGGCCCCGACAGGACATAGATCGGCAGGAAACTGGCCACGATCACCGCGAACGCATAGAACAGCGGCCGATCGACCTCCGCCGCGGCAGCGAGCACGATCTCCTTGACGTCGAGCGTCGTCGCCTTGCGCAAGGAGACCTGGCGGAAGATGTTTTCCACCTTCACCACGGCGCCGTCCACCAGGATGCCGAAGTCGATCGCGCCGATCGAGAGCAGGTTGGCCGAGGTGCGCTGCAGGTCGAGGCAGACGAACGCGAACAGCAGCGCCAGCGGAATGGTGGTGGCGACGATCAATCCGGCCCGGAAATCGTAGAGGAAGAAGATCAGGATCACGAAGACCAGCACCATGCCGCGCAGCAGGTTGTCCTCGACGACCTTCGTGGTCAGGGCGATCAGGTCGCTGCGGTCGTAGAACGGAACCACCTTCACGTCCTTGGGCAGGATCTGCTCGTTGAGCTCCTTCGTCTTCGCCTGCACCTGCTTCAGGACGTCCTGCGCCTTCTCGCCCGTGCGCAGGAGGATCACGCCCTCGACCGCGTCGTCCTGCTTCTCGTAGCCGAACTCGCCCAGCCGCGGCGCGATGCCGATGGCGACGCGGCCGACGTCCTTGACCAGCACCGGGGTGCCGTTGTGGACGGCCACCACCACGTTGCCGATGTCTTCCAGCGTCTCGATGCGGCCCTGTCCGCGCACGTAGTAGAACTGGCCGCCCTGCGAGTAGAAGCCGCCGCCGGAGTTGCTGTTGTTGGCGGACAGCGAGGCCTGCACCTGCTGCACCGACAGGCCGGCGCCCGCCACCTTCACCGGATCGAGCAGCACCTGGTACTGCATGGTTCCGCCGCCGAATCCCGAGTCGTCCGCCACGCCGGGAACGGACTTGTACTGGGGCTCGATCGTCCAGGCCTCGAGGGTCTTGAGCTCCATCGGCGATCGATCCGGGCTCTGCAGCACGTAGCGGTAGATCAGGCCCGATGGCGAGGACAGCGGCGACACCGTCGGGGCCACGCCGCTCGGCAGGCTCAGGCCCGGCAACAGGTTGAACACCTGCTGGCGCGTGTAGTCGTCGCCGGCGCCCTCGTGGAACGTGATGATGACGTCGGACAATCCGTACAGCGAGATCGAGCGGACGTTGTCGGTCTTCGGGATGCCGTTCATGCCGATCTCGACGGGCACCGTGATCAGCCGTTCCACTTCCTCGGCCGTATGCCCCGGCCATTGCGTGATGATCTCGACGATGGGCGGCGACAGGTCCGGATAGGCATCCACCGGCAGGCGCTGCAGCGATCGCACGCCCGCGCCGACCAGCACCAGCATCATCAGGACGACGAGCAGCGGCTGCGCCAGCGAGGAGGCCACGAGGCGGTTCATGAGGGACGCCCGCGCGGGCGGCGGCGATGTCAAGGGCTCGCTCACTGGATTTGCCTGAACTGGAGGAAGAGCGCGCCGTCGTCCACGATGCGGTCGCCGCTCGCGAGTCCGCTCGGAATCACGACCTGGTCGCCGGTGCGCGGGCCCAGGGTGACGCGGCGTCGCGCGAAGCTGTCGTCGCCCTGGACGAAGTAGACGAACGGCAGGTTCTCGTCGTCGCGCAGGATCGCCGAGACCGGCACCAGCAGGCCGCTGCTCGGCTGGCGTGACTGGATGCGCACGTGGACGTACATCTGCTTCTTGAGCAACTGCTGGGGGTTGTCGACGTCCACGCGCGCGATGACCGCGCGGGTGTCGGGATCCACGAGCGCCGAGATGTTGGCCACGGTGCCGCCGAGGGGGGTGGCGGCGACGCCGGTCTCCACCTGCGCGGTGTCGCCGACGCGGACCGACGCCAGGTCGGAAGCGGAAATCTGCGCCATCACCCATACGCGCGACAGGTCGGCCACCGTGAAGCACGGCGTGGTGCCGGCCTGCAGCAACTGCCCGGGCGTGACCAGCTTCTCGGCCACGGTGCCGGAGATCGGCGCGCGAATGACGGCTCGAGCGTGCGATGACGTCCGGCCGGCTTCGATGTCCTTGACCAGCTGGGGATCGGCGTCCAGCGAGACGAGCGCCCGCTTGGCGGCCTCGCTGTCGGCGTCCGCGTTGGCCGCATCGGTCTGGGCCTGCTCCTGTTCGCGCGACGAGACGCCTTCGTGCTGCGCCAGGTCCTTGTCCGCTTCGGCAAGCCGGCGGAGATTCTTCGCCGAAGCGATGGCCTTCACATAAGCGCCGACGGCTGCCGCGAAGTCCGGCGACTCCACCTCGGCCAGCGGCTCGCCCTTGTTCACGCGCTGGCCCACGGAAACCAGCAGGCGCGTCACCGGTCCGGAGAACGGTGCCAGCACGCTGGTGGCCCGGTCGTTGTCGAAATCCACCGCGCCGGTGGCGTCCACCGTCTTGCGGAACTGGGCCTGCGCGACGGTGTAGACGTGGATGCTCTTGCGCTGGTCGGCGGTCAAGGCGAGATTGCCGGAAGACGTCGCGGTCGGCTGCACGTCGTTGTTCGCCTTGCCGGAGCAACCGGCGAGCATCACGATCGTGGCCGTCGCGATGCCGACGACGACGGCGCCGCACCACCCTGCGCCGCGGCGTTCGGCGTGGGGCCTGGCGTCAAAGAGTCTGTTGTTCATTTTTGCGTGGGATTTGAATCTGCCTGCATCAACTCGTCGCGATGCCACCAGCCGCCGCCGAGCGCCTGGAACAGCGCCGCGGTGTCGGCATAACGATTGGCCTGGGCCTGCACCAGGTTGATCTGCGCCTGCAGGTCGGCCTGCTCCGCGGTCGACACGGAGAGATAGCTGGCGTAGCCGGCCTTCCATTGCCGTTGCGAGAGATCCAGCGTGACCTTGGCGGCCTCTGCTGCGGCGGCCGCCGACTTCAGGCCCTCGGCGTCCTGGGCCAGGGCCACCAGCGTATCGGCGACGTTCTGGAAAGCGGTCAGCACCGTGCTGCGGTATTGCTGCGCGGCCATCTCGTAGGCGGCCTTGGCGGCACGCTCCTGGTGGAGCAGCGTGCCGCCCTGGAAGATGGGCGCGGTGATCGCGGCACCCAGATCCCAGAAACCGGTGCCGGCCTTGAACACCTGGCCGATCGCCAATGCCGTGCTGCCGGCATCCGACGTCAACTGGATGTTGGGCAGCCGGTTCGCCGTCGCGACGCCGACCTGGGCGCTGGCGGCGTGCAGGTTGGCCTCCGCCTGCAGCACGTCCGGCCGTTGCGCCACCAGCGCCGAGGGCAGGCTGAGCGGCAGGTCCAGCGGCAACGCCAGGCTGTCCAGCGTGAACTTCTCCGTCGGCGCCTGGCTCGGGAACCGGCCGACCAGCACGGCCAGCAGATCGTGCTGCTGGGCCAGTTGCTTCTGCAGCGGCGGCAGCGTGGCGCTGACTTGCGCCAGTTGCGATTCCTGCGCGGCGACATCCAGCCGGCCGACATACCCCTTGGCAAGCTGGTAGCGCAGGATCTCCAGCATCTTGGCGTTGATGTCGACCATCCGGCGGGTCGCATCGATCTGCGCCTGCAACGACGCCTCCTGCACCGCCGCGGCGACGACGTTGGTGCTCAACGTGACGTGCGTGGCGATCATCTGGAACCGCACCGCCTGCGCCTGGGCCTCGACGGACTCCACGGTGCGGCGGTTCAGGCCGAAGAGGTCGGGCGCATACGCGATGCTGACCTGCGGCGTGAACACGCTGTAGACGTAGGCGCCCGAGTTCGGCGTGGGCGAGATCGGCCCGGGCGTCTTCTGGCGCTGCGCCGCGAAGGATGCCGAGACGCTGGGGTAGTAGGAGCCGCGCTGGGCCAGCGCGTTCTCCCGGGCCTGGGACAACGCGGCCTGCGCCGCCTTCAGATCGGGATTGTTGGCGAGCGACTGCTCGATCAGCGCGTTGAGCGGCCGGGAATGGAACAGCGTCCACCAGTCGCCGGGAAGGTCGCCGCCTTCGACGAAGCGTTGCGCGTCGCCTCCGGCCACAGCCGGGGCCGAAGCCGTGGTCGCGAGGGGGCGAGCAGCGTAGCCTGCGACATCCGGAGCCGGCGGCCTCCTGAAGTCGGGGCCGACCGTGCAGCCGGCCATCAGCAGGCACGTGACGGTCGCCAGGACAATGGGCGACCGCGGCCTGGGCGCAACGGCCAGGCGCGTTCGCTCCTGCGCGACATCATTGGCTGCGCTGCACGTCGGCGCACGGGCGGCGGCGGTGAGCTGCTGGAACATGAACGGGTCTCCCGACTCGCGCGCGCAGCGCGTCAGGCGCATGCGGGCGTGGGAGTCGTCGAGGCGTGCGGCCTTGGCAGGCGGCACGCCGGGGTTCGAGGAGGTGCGAACCGGATGCCGGACAGGGCCGGCGTGGTTCGATGCGACCGATGCGCGCAAGGCGCGCGCGGTCGCTGGCGTCAGGCGGTGCGGACCGGAGACGCGGGTGGCGCGCGCGAGGCGTAGGGCAGCGCGACGCGCGCCGTGAACGTGCGCGCGATCGGCTGCGCGGCCGGGGCGACGGCCGAAGGCGCGACCAGCACGATCGCGGTCGGCGACGGTGCAGCGCCGCCGAGGGCGGCCGCCAGCAGGCAGGTGGGGCAACCCTGCTCGCCGTTCGCGTGCTGGTCGTCGTGCGACGACGCGGCGTTGGCCACGTGCGTGTACGCGTGCGCCGTGGCGGCAAATTGCGCGCCGCCCAGCGCCAACGCCAGGCCCAGCACCCACGAGAGCGGGTGCCGCGCGATCCAGCGACGAAGGGCTTGCAGCGACATGGGCGAATGGAGGAGCCGTGGCGCACGCACGGCGCGCGCAGCCAACACGGCAGGTGCCAAGCTTAACGCATCGAGGGCTGGGTGCCGCCAGCGCCCAGCCCTCGAAATCGGCTGTTTGTCGCTTCACGACGGGCCAGCGCGGTGCCCGACTGCGGTGGGTCTCCTACCCGCCGCCGGCGCTCAGGCAGTGCGCCACAAACTCAAGGGAGCGGCGCAACCGGCTTGCCGGGCCGCTCGCGGCCGGCCCCTCGGGGGCAGGGAGCGCTAGCGACCGTGGGGCTCACTGCTCCACGAACGCGCGCTCGATGACGTAGTCGCCCGGCTTGGTCGTGTTGCCTTCCTTGAAGCCGCGCGCGTCCATCATCGCCTTCAGGTCGCGCAGCATCTCGGGGCTGCCGCAGATCATCACGCGGTCTTCCGCCGGGTTCAGCGGCGGCAGGCCGAGGTCGGCGGCGATCCTGCCGTTCTCCAGCAGCGTGGTGACGCGGCCCTGGTTGCGGAATTCCTCGCGCGTGACCGTCGGGTAGTACAGCAGCTTGCCGCTGAGGATCTCGCCGAGGAACTCGTGCTTGGGCAGGTGTTCCTCGATGAGGTCGTGGTACGCCAGCTCGTTGACCTGGCGCGTGCCGTGCACCAGCACCACCTGCTCGAAGCGCTCGTAGGTCTCCGGGTCGCGGATGATGCTCAGGAACGGGGCGACGCCGGTGCCGGTGGACAGCAGGTACAGCCGCTTGGCCGGCAGCAGGTAGTCGATCAGCAGCGTGCCGGTGGGCTTGCGGCCGACGATGATGGTGTCGCCGACCTGGATGTGCTGCAGCCGCGAGGTGAGCGGACCGTCCGGCACCTTGATCGACAGGAACTCGAGGTGCTCCTCGTAGTTCGCGCTCGCGATCGAATAGGCGCGCAGCAGCGGCTTGCCGTCTTCCTTGCGCAGCCCGATCATCGTGAAGTGGCCGTTCGAGAACCGCAGCGAGGCGTCGCGCGTGGTGGTGAAGCTGAACAGGCGGTCGGTCCAGTGATGCACGCTCAGCACGCGCTCTTCGTTGAAGGCACTCATGGTCGGGGTGTCGGCAGGGTCTGGAAGGCGGCCCGCGTGCGGCCGATCGGCCGTTCGGGGTCGGGGAAACCCGTCATTGTCGCAGAGCAGGCTTTCTCGCTGTCCCGATAAGCTCAATCGGATCGGTCATGACGCCGCCGTGCCGACCGCCTCCGCCTGCAGCCAGGCCGAGAACGCCTGCAGCGCGGGCAGCTCGGCCTTGTGTTCCGGGTAGATCAGCGAGTAAGCGCGCTGCCCGCCGACCGGACGCGGCGCGATGTCGACCAGCCGGCCCTGCGCCAGTTCCTCCCGCACGAAGAACGGCGGCGCCAGCGCGACGCCCATGCCGTGGACGGCGGCCTCGGTGAGCATCGAGAACAGCTCCATGCGCGGGCCCGCCATGGCCTGCGGCACGACCAGGCCCAGGCCGTCGAAGAACTGGCGCCAGGCATACGGCCGCGTCGACTGCTGCAGCAGCGGCAGCTTCGCCCAGTCGGCGGCCGTCTGCGGACGCCGCGTGGCCAGGGCGGGGCTCGCGACGGCGATCAGCGCCTCGGTCATCAGGAAGCGCCGCTCGGTGCCGGGCCAGGCGGCCGAGCCGGTCTCGCCGGCGTGGATGGCGGCGTCGAAAGGCGTGTCGGAGAACAGGAACGGCCGCGTGCGCGCGCTCAGGTGCACGACCACGTGCGGGTGCGCGCGCTGGAACGCGGGCAGGCGCGGCAGCAGCCAGCGCGTGCCGAACGTCGGCACGACGGCCAGTTCCAGCGAACTGCCGCGGCCGCCGCGGGCCATCAGCTCGAGCGTGTCGCGTTCGACTTCGTCCAGCCGGGCGCCGACGCTGCGGCTGTAGTCCAGCCCGGCCTCGGTGAGCATCACGCCGCGGCGGGTGCGGCGGAACAGGCGCACGTCCAGGAAGGACTCGAGCGCCCCGATCTGGCGGCAGACGGCGCTTTGCGTCACCGACAACTCCTCGGCCGCCTTGGTGAAGCTCTGGTGGCGGGCGGCGGCCTCGAAGGCCTCGAGGGCGCCGGTGGAGGGCAGCTTGCGTTTCATACGGAGTGCGTATTGTGCACAGATCGGTGCGGATAAAGCGGTTGTTCGGGCGATCCTGGCGGCCTATAGTGCCGCATTCGTGCGAAAAGCGCACCCTGTCAACTCTTCCAGAAAGTCCGCCATGAGCTCTTCCCGCGCCAGCTTCCATTGGGACGACCCGCTGCTGCTGTCCGAGCAACTGACCGACGACGAGCGCATGGTGGTGGACTCGGCGCGCGCCTATTGCCAGGACAAGCTGAAGCCGCGCGTGCTCGAGGCCTTCCGCCACGAGAAGATGGATACGTCGATCTTCCCGGAGATGGGCGCGCTCGGCCTGCTGGGCCCGACGATCCCCGAGCAGTACGGCGGCGCCGGACTGAACTACGTCAGCTACGGCCTGATCGCGCGCGAGGTCGAACGCGTCGACTCTGGCTACCGCTCGATGATGAGCGTGCAGAGCTCGCTGGTGATGGTGCCGATCAACGAGTTCGGCAACGAAGCCACCAAGCGGAAGTACCTGCCCAAGCTGGCCACCGGCGAGTGGATCGGCTGCTTCGGCCTGACCGAGCCGAACCACGGCTCCGACCCGGGCAGCATGGTCACGCGCGCGCGCAAGGTCGACGGCGGCTACGCGCTGACCGGCGCCAAGATGTGGATCACCAACTCGCCGGTCGCCGACGTGTTCGTGGTCTGGGCCAAGGACGACGACGGCGCGATCCGCGGCTTCGTGCTGGAGAAGGGCTGGAAGGGCTTGAGCGCCCCGGCGATCCACGGCAAGGTGGGCCTGCGCGCGTCGGTCACCGGCGAGATCGTGATGGACGAGGTGTTCTGCCCCGAGGAAAACGCATTCCCCGAGGTACGCGGCCTGAAAGGCCCGTTCACCTGCCTGAACTCGGCGCGCTACGGCATCGCCTGGGGCGCGCTGGGCGCCGCGGAAGACTGCTGGCACACCGCGCGCCAGTACGTGCTCGACCGCAAGCAGTTCGGCAAGCCGCTCGCGGCCAACCAGCTGGTGCAGAAGAAGCTGGCCGACATGCAGACCGAGATCACGCTGGGCCTGCAGGGCTGCCTGCGCCTGGGCCGCATGAAGGACGCGGGCACGGCCGCCGTCGAGATCACGTCCATCATGAAGCGCAACTCGTGCGGCAAGTCGCTGGACATCGCCCGCGTCGCGCGCGACATGCTGGGCGGCAACGGCATCTCCGACGAGTTCGGCATCGCGCGCCACCTGGTCAACCTCGAGGTGGTCAACACCTACGAAGGCACGCACGACATCCACGCGCTGATCCTCGGTCGCGCAATGACGGGCATCGCCGCATTTTGAGCCCCCACGGTCGCTGGCCCCGAGGGGATGCTTCGCGAGCGCTCCCTGCCTCCGAGGGGACCGGCCGCGAGCGGCCCGGCGGAGCCGGTTCCGCCGCTCCCTTGGTTCTCTCTTGAATCGCGAGAGCGGCAGCGCCGGGAACGGCTGCTGGCCAGCGTCATCGCGTTGATTGGATCTCTCATGACCGCCACTCCCAGAGCGCTGCAAGGCGTCAAGGTTCTCGACCTCTCGCGCGTGCTCGCGGGCCCGTGGTGTGGTCAGCTGCTGGCCGATCTCGGCGCGGACGTCGTCAAGGTCGAGCGCCCCGGCGCCGGCGACGATACGCGCTCATGGGGCCCGCCGTGGCTGAAGGACGCGGCCGGCGAGCAGACGCGCGACGCCGCTTACTACTTCTGCGCCAACCGCAACAAGCGCTCGGTCACGATCGACATCGCCGAGCCCGAAGGCCAGGCGCTGGTCAAGCGGCTCGCGATGGAAGCCGACGTCGTGCTCGAGAACTTCAAGGTCGGCGGCCTCGAGCAGTACGGCCTCGACCACGCGAGCCTGCTCAAGATGAAGCCGTCGCTCGTCTACTGCTCGATCACCGGCTTCGGCCAGACCGGCCCGTATGCGCAGCGCGCCGGCTACGACTTCCTGATCCAGGGCATGGGCGGGCTGATGAGCGTCACCGGCCGGGCCGAGGGCGAGGAGGGCGCGGGCCCGCAGAAGGTGGGCGTCGCGCTCACCGACATCCTCACCGGCCTGTACGCCACCGTCGGCGTGCTGGCCGCGCTCGCGCACCGCGATCGCACCGGCGAGGGCCAGCACATCGACCTCGCGCTGCTCGACGTGCAGGTCGCCTGCCTGGCCAACCAGACTGCCAACTACCTGATCGGCGGCACCGTGCCGCGCCGCATGGGCAACGCGCACCCGAACATCGTGCCGTACCAGGACTTCCCGACCGCCGACGGCGACATGATCCTCGCGGTGGGCAACGACGGCCAGTTCGCGAAGTTCTGCCAGGTGGCGGGCAAGTCCGAATGGGCGAGCGACGCGCGCTTCGCGACCAACGCGGCGCGGGTGAAGCACCGCTCGGAGCTGATCCCGCTGCTGCGCCAGGCGACCGTGATGCGCACGACGCACGCATGGATCGCCGCGCTCGAAACGGCCGGCGTGCCCTGCGGCCCGATCAATCGCCTCGACGAGGTGTTCGCCGACCCGCAGGTGATCGCGCGCGGCCTGCGCATCGCCCTGCCGCATGCAGTGGCGGGCAGGGTGCCGGGCGTGGCCAATCCGATCCGGATGTCGGCCTCGCCGGTCGCCTACGACCGCGGGCCGCCGCTGCTGGGCGAGCACACGGCCGAGGTCTTGCAGGAATGGCTGAACGGGGTCTGATTTCAGGCCCCGCTCGCCTTGGCGCGCAGTCGCCGCTCGCTACTCGCCCTCGGAATCGTGTTCGGCCGTCGGATCCGGCGCCGCCGGCACGCGGTAGCTCTCGGTCGCCCAGGCGCCGAAGTCGCCGTTGCGGCAGCGCATGCTGCAGAACGGGCGCGCCTCGTTCGACGGGCCGTACTTGCAGGGCTTGCGACATGCCGGGCAGGTGATGTCGCGCTCGGGCCCTTGAAGGCCGGGGGGAATGGCGGACGCACTCATGTCTTCGTCTCTTGCCGGTAGGTCAGGCGCAGAGCGCCAGCTCGAAAGCGCAGTCTTCCGCGTACGGGCGCAGCCGGCCTTCGCCGTCGGCCTTCATCAGGCGGATCGACACCATCAGCCGGTGGCCGCTGATCTCGGGCACCAGGTCGGCCTCCCGCGGCAGCTTCACGCGCAGCAGGTGGTAGGTGCGCGCGGTGGGCAGGCTCTGCTGGTACTGGCCGCCGTTGGCGACCACCTTGTGCGGCACGCCGGACTCGCGCAGCAGGCCCAGCAGCAGGTGCAGGGCGATCGACAGCGGCGCGAGCGTGTCCGTCCAGCGCACGAGGTCGGCGCGGCGATGGTCGGGCGCATGCTGCTGCCAGGCGTAGTAGGCGGGCAGGTCGAACGCGCAGGTGCCACCGGGGATGCCGATGCGGCTGCGGATGCTCATCAGCCACTCGTTGCCGGTCAGCGCCTGGCCGGCCTTGCCGGGGGACTCGTTGAGATCCTTGAAGGCCACGTCGATGCGGGTGATGACGTCGTCGAGCGCGGCTTCGGAGATGGCCGGATTGCCTCGGTAGCCGGCCAGCTGCTGCTTGTGGCGATCCAGCTCCTTGAGGACGTCGGACTTCAGGTCGGCCCGGGCCGCGACGTCCATGATCTCGAACATCGAGGCCAGCGCGTAATGGTGGTCGACCGGGTCGTCGCGTGCGATCAGGCCGGCCATGCGGTCGAACAGGTGTTCGAGGCGAAGCATCGTGCGGATGCCTTCGTTGAACGGGTATTCGTATAGGACCAAGGCGTTCTCTGGTTCGGCGGTGACCGCGATTGTTTCACACGCGTTACGGCCTTCGATCCCCCAAAGCTGCCCGTGCGCGCAATCTGCAGCTTTGTCCTACAAGAACACGACCGTCGAGCGCATCATTTGGTGGCCCAGCTCGCCCACAACGCGTCGACCTCGCCCTCGAGCTGCTCCAAGGTGAGCGCTTCGTTGTAGATCACCGCATCGGCGATCGCGCGCCGCTGCGCGCGAGAGGCCTGCTGCGCAAGGGTGCGTTCGACGGCGTCGGCCGTCCAGCCGGAGCGCTGCACGACGCGCGCGACCTGCGTCGCCTCGCGGCAGTCGACCACCAGGATGCGATCCACGCGCCCGCGCCAGGTGCCCGATTCGGTGAGCAGCGGCACGTCGAACACGATCGGCTGCCCCGCGCCCGCGCGCGACGCCTGCGCACGCGTGGCTTCGCCGATCATCGGATGCAGGATCGCCTCGAGCCGCTGGCGCTGCGCCGGCTGGCCGAAGACGAGGGCGCGCATCCTCGCGCGATCCATCGCGCCGTCGGCGGCGATCATCTCGACGCCGAAGGCAGCGGCGATGGCGGGAATCGCGGCGCCGCCGGGGGCGGTCAGCGCCTGCGCGAGGGCGTCGCTGTCGACCACCAGCGCGCCGAGCGCGGCGAAGCGTCGCGCGACGGTGCTCTTGCCGGAGCCGATGCCGCCGGTCAGGCCGATCCTCAGGCCGGGAAGCTGACGCCCACCCATGACAGCAAGGCGTCGGCGCCGACGAACATCACGATCACGCCGCCGCCGGCCAGGAACGGACCGAACGGGTACTGGGTATAGCGGTCGTGGCCCCGCAGCAGCATGCGCGGCACGTTGACGCACAGGCCCATGATCGAGGCGATCAGGATGATCGGCAGGATCGCCTGCCATCCCAGCCAGGCGCCGAGCGCCGCCAGCAGCTTCAGGTCGCCGGCGCCCATCGCGCTGCGCTTCATGGCCCAGCTGACGCCCGCCGCGATGGCCCACAGCGGCAGGTAGCCGGCGACGGCACCCCAGATGGCGGAGGACAACGGGATCGTGCCGCCGAGCGCCGCGGCGACCAGGCCGCCCCACAGCAACGGGTAGGTGAGGTCGTCGGGCAGGTACTTGGTGTCGAGGTCGATCAGCGACATCGCGACGAGCAGCGCCAGCGCCGCGCACCACGCCAGCGTGGCCGGATGCGGGCCGAACTTCCACGCCGCCAGCGCGAACAGCGCGCCGGTGGCGAGCTCGACGAGCGGATAGCGCACCGCGATCGGCGTCTTGCAGGCCGAGCACCGGGCGCGCAGCGCGAGCCAGCTCAGCACCGGGATGTTCTCGTACCACGCGATCGGGTGCCCGCACGCGCCGCAGCGCGAGCGCGGCGTGGCCAGGCCCAGCGGCGTCAGCACCTCCAGGTGCGCGTCGATCGTCTTGCCGGCGTCGGTGATCTCAGCCGGCTGCGGCTTGCCGAAGACGGTCTGCCAGACCTCGCCCTCGCCCAGCATGCCGCCGGTGTCGAGCAGCCACTCGCGCATCATGATGATGGGCTTGCGATACACCACGACGTTGAGGAAGCTGCCGATCAGCAGGCCCAAGAGCCCCAGGACGACGGGAGACCCGCAGAGCGACCACGGGTCGGAGAGGATCGCTTCCAACGTTCAGACCACTTGGCCGATCTTGAAGATGGGCAGGTACATCGACACGACGATGCCGCCGATCAGCGTGCCCAGCACGACGATGATGATCGGCTCCATCAGCGTGGACAGGCCCTTGACCATCTCGTCGACTTCCTCTTCGTAGAACTCGGCCGCGCGCGCCAGCATGTCGTCGAGCGCGCCGGACTCCTCGCCGATCGCCGACATCTGCAGCACCATCGTCGGGAAGACGTTGGCGCTGGTCATCGCGGTGGTGAGTGCGGAGCCGGCCGCGACGTCGCGCTGGATCTGCTGCGTGGCCTGCGTGAACACGAGGTTGCCGGCGGTGCCGCCGACGGAATCGAGCGCCTCGACCAGCGGGACGCCGGCCGCGAACATCGTCGACAGCGTGCGCGTCCAGCGCGCGACGACCGACTTCATCACCAGGTCGCCGAAGATGGGCATCCTCAGCAGCAGGCGGTCCATGAAGAACTGCATCTTCTCGGAGCGCTTCCACGTCTGGATGAACATGTAGCCGCCGCCGAAGATGATGCCGAAGATCTGCCACCAGTAGTGGATGAAGTAGTCGCTCATCGCCATCACGACCAGCGTGGGCGCGGGCAGTTCGGCGCCGAAGGACGTGAACACTTCCTTGAACGACGGGATCACGAAGATCATGATGACCGACAGCACGCCGAACGCGACGACGATGACGGACGTCGGGTAGATCAGCGCGGACTTGACCTTCTGCTTGATCGCGAGCGTCTTTTCCTGGTAGATCGCCAGCCGCGCCAGCAGTTCTTCCAGGATACCGCCGGCCTCGCCGGCCTCGACCAGGTTGCAGTACAGCGCGTCGAAATACTGCGGATGCTTGCGGAACGACGAGGACAGGCTGGTGCCGGTCTCGACGTCGCCGCGGATCTCGTTCAGGAGCCGGGTCAGGCGCGGGTTGGTGGAGCCGCGGCCGACGATGTCGAAGGCCTGCAGCAGCGGCACGCCGGCCTTCATCATCGTGGAGAGCTGGCGGGTGAAGATCGCCACGTCGCGGGCGCCGATGGACTTGCCGCCGCTCATGCGGCGCTTCTTCACCTTCGTGACCATGATGCCCTGGCGGCGCATGCTGGCGCTGACCGCCGCTTCGCCGCCGGCACGCAATTCGCCGCGCACGAGCTTGCCGGTGCGGTCCTTGCCTTCCCATTCGAAAATGAAATCCGGGGCGCTCTTCGCCGCCATTGCAGTAGCCATCAGTCCTCCAACCGCCCTGTCGGGCAGGGTTGCGCGATTCTGCCTTGGAGAAGGCGTGATTTGAGCTCGACTTGTAAGCGACTCATTCGTTCGTGGCGGAAATGACTTCCTCGAGCGTCGTCACGCCGAGCTTGACCTTCACGAGGCCCGACTCACGCAGGTTGCGCACCCCGTCTTCCTTGGCGCATCTGGCGATGTCGGTCGCGTTGCCCTGCTGCAGGATGACCTGCTGCATCTGTTCGGTGATCGGCATCACCTGGTAGATGCCGACCCGGCCGCGATAGCCGTTGTTGCAATTGGCGCAACCGACCGCGCGGTACGGCTTCCAGGTGTCGTCCAGCATTTCCTCGGTGTAGCCGGCGCGCAGCAGCGAGGCGCGCGGATAGTCGGCCGGCACCTTGCAGCTCTCGCAGAGGCGGCGCACGAGACGCTGCGCGGTGATCAGCAGGATGGACGACGCGATGTTGAACGGCGCCACGCCCATGTTCTGCAGGCGGGTGAGCGTGGTGGGGGCGTCGTTCGTGTGCAGCGTCGACAGCACCATGTGGCCCGTCTGCGCGGCCTTGATCGCGATGTCGGCGGTTTCCAGGTCGCGGATTTCGCCGACCATGATGACGTCCGGATCCTGGCGCAGGAAGGATTTCAGCGCGGCGGCGAAATTCAGTCCGGCCTTGTCGTTGACGTTGACCTGATTGACGCCCGGCATGTTGATTTCCGCCGGATCTTCCACGGTCGAGATATTCACGCCCGGTTGATTGAGCATGTTCAGGCAGGTATACAGCGACACGGTCTTGCCGCTGCCCGTCGGGCCGGTGACCAGCACCATGCCGTACGGCCGCACGATGCACGCCAGCAGGCGATCCTTCTCCTGCTGCTCGTAGCCCAGCGCCTCGATCCCCAGCCGCGCGCTCGACGGATCGAGCACCCGGATCACGATCTTCTCGCCGTACAGCGTCGGCAGCGTGCTGACCCGGAAGTCGATCGTCTTGGAGCCGAACTTCAGTTTCATCCGGCCGTCCTGCGGGACGCGCTTCTCGGAGATGTCGAGCCGCGAGATGACCTTGATGCGCGACGCCAGCTTTTCCTTGATGGCGATCGGCGGTTGCGTGATCTCGCGCAGCTCTCCGTCGACGCGGAAGCGCACGCGGTAGTTGAATTCGTAGGGCTCGAAGTGCAGGTCGGACGCGCGCAGGTTGATCGCGTCGATCAGCATCTTGTGCAGGAACTTGACGACCGGTGCGTCCTCGACCTCGCTGGAGACGTCGGACTTCTCTTCCTTGGAGGCCGGATCCTCGTCGGTGACCTCGAACTCGAAGTCGGACGAGACCAGCGCCTCCATCGACTGCGTGGTGGTGGATTCCTGGTTGGTGACCAGGCGCATCAGCTTGTCGTACTCGACGACGATCCACTCGGGCGCGAGCTGGGTGGCGAACTTGATGCGTTCGACCGCTTCCTGGTCGGTCGGGTCGGCGCAGGCGATGAACAGGCGGCCGCCGCGCTTGCCGAGCGGGAAGATGCGGTATTGGGAGACCAGCTTCTGGTCGACGATGCCTTGCGGCAGCTGCTTGGGGTCGACGGCGTCGAGGTCGAGCAGCGGCACGGCCAGCGCCATGGACAGCGCGTGGGCCAGCGCCAGCGGCTTCATCGTGTTGGTCTCGATGAGCTGCGCCACGAACGAGCTGCGCTTGTCGTGCGCCAGCTTGGTCAGGTCTTCGGCCGTCTTCGGCTCGATGCGACCCGCACGCACCAGGATGCGCGCAACCCCCGAGAGGTTGGTTTGTGGTGCGTCGAGGAACGTGTCAACTGCCATCGTCGAGAAGCCGCAGGGGTGTGGAAGGCGCCCAATAGCGCCAGACGGCGATCATCGCCGATCAATAACGTGAAGTAAATCGAGAGAAGCCTACGATAACCCGGGCGTTTCCCGCCAGCGTCAAAAGCTGCTTGAATCGTCAGTTAATTCGCGGAATCCAATGAAAATAGATTCAGGAAGTAACTCGGGGCTCGAAATTACAAAGCCGCCCGACGCCTGGGCAGGCGTCGCCCCCCGGGCGATCGGATCGGGCCGCACCGGCGGCATCCACGGGCCGCGATCCTGACGCGGACCTCCTCGATCCCGCAACGTCCGTGCGCTGCGCCCGTGTCGACGTCCGGGAATGGCGGTTGCCGCCCTGGTGGCATCAACGTTTCAACGGAGGTCGACATGACCACGAATCGCTCGTCGCAGGACAGGCCGAAGGGCTCGCCGCAGGGCGGGCGCGCCGATCAACCCGTGCAGACAGGTGCGCTGTCGGGCGGGCAGCCCGGCCAGGGGGTCGACACATCGCCGTCCCCGCCGGGTCAGTCGAACGTCGATGCGGCCGCGCGGCAGGGCGTCGAATACGGCAGGAAGGATCTCCCGAAGCGCTGAAGCGCGCTTGCCGCACCGAGGATTGCCGGGAGCGCCGCGCAGCGCGCACGCTCCGTGCTCTCCAGGCCGAACCTGCCCCATTCATTGCGAATACGCGCCCAGCGAATAGCCGGAGGGGCCAGGACGCGGGTTGCCGAGAATGTCGGCTGACGGCGCCAGGTGCGACGTACCAGCACCGAGAGCCGGGCTGCCGGCGCCGAGCTTCAAATTGACCGATGCGGGACTGGACACGTCGATGTTCAGGAACAGCGGATCCCCCGACTTGTCGTGCGCGCCGTTCGCCCCGAACTTGTTCCAGACGTTGGCGCCGCCGTAGTACAGGTTGTAGTCGACGTAGCAATCGGCGCATGCCGTGCCCTGCATCAGCGGGGGCTGGCCCGTGCGGCTGTAGAAGATGTTGTTGTAGACGTTCACGTCGCTGATGTGTCCGAGGTTCATCTCGCCGCGCCCGCTGACGTTGGCGATGGCGGCGCTCTGGCCGAGCGGCGTGATGATGTTGCCGTAGGTGGAGTTGTTGACCACGTCCACGTGCGAACTCTGGAACACCTCGATGGCGCTGCTGCCGTTGGCGAACACGACGTTGTTGGCGATCAGCGTCCTGCCCGTGTAGGCTGGGTAGGTCACGTTCGGGTCGTAGTCGTGGTCGTGGTTCGAGTCGATGATGATGCCTTCGCCATCCGTCACCAGGGTCACCCCTGCCGTCGAGGACCACACCGGGATGAATTCCTGGTTCCCGTAGATGACATTGTTCGAGATCACGATCTTGTACTGCGTTGTCTTGTCTGCAGGATTCGTGTCGTAGTCGACCAGCGTCGAGATGCCGGAGGCGCCGTAGGGCGAGTAGTAGGCGTTGTTGAAGACGGTGTTGCCCGAGATGGTCAGGTAGTCCGTGCCCACCGTCGCGATGCCGCCGCCGGGGCACTCGGACACCGTGTTGTTCAGGATCCGGATGTGATGGGGATACGGGCCCGTCGGCCGGCCGGCGATCACGGCGATGCAGTTGCCGTTGTACTTCGGGTTGTCGCCCGGGTCCGTCTCCACGGCCTGCGCGCCCGCCAGCGTCAGCGACGCGTTGTTGCCGATCACCGTGAAGCCGTTGACTTCCACGTACTGTGCGGTGGCACCGACGGTGATGCCGCCCCACACGCCGTCGGTGTGGATGACCGGCGTGTGTCCGGGATAGGCGCGGTACGTGATCCAGGCGTCAGGCGTACCGGGGATGTTGAGCCCGAGCACCGCGCCACGCGCATCGTCGGTGTAGGTGCCGTTCATCGCGAGCACGACATCGCCCGGCTGCACGAAGGCAGCTGCGTGGTTGAGCGTGCGCCATGCCGTGGCGGCCGTCTTGCCGTCGTGCGAATCGACCCCGGTGCCGCTGATGTACCACGCGCGGGTGCAAGTCACGGCGACCCCCGAGATCGCGGCGTCCACGCCTGAACCGGTGCCCGAGGCGACGTTGCAGAACTGACCGACCGGCTGCGTGCCGACCGTCACGGCGTAACTCCCGCCGTAGGGCACGGGCGTGGTGAAGGAGAAGGCGCCATTGGCCGCGACGGTGGCGACGTTGCCGCCCCCGCCGCCGTTGTCCTGGAGCGTGACCGTCTGGCCCGAGGCCAGTCCACTGACGGCGCCTCCGACCGCATAGGTGTTGACCGAGCAGGTGATCGCCACCGAGGTGACATCGGTGGCCAACCGGCTGCCGGTGCCTGCACCGACGCTGCAGGTCTCGCCGACCGGCTGGGTGCCCACCGTGACGGTGTAGTCGCCGAGGTAAGCCACCTTGTTGGCGAATGTGAACGCGCCGTTGGCAGTCAGGGTCAGCCCACCCGCCCCGTTGAGCTGCAGGGTCACCTGCTGGCTGGCGGTCAGGCCGGAGATGCTGCCGCCGACCTGGTAGCTGTCAGCCGAGCAGGCGAGCGCCACCGAAACCACATCGGCGTTGACGCCCGAGCCGGTACCACCGCCCACGGAGCAAGTCTCGTTGGCCGGCTGCGTGCCCACCGCCACCGAATAGCCGCCACCGGAATTGACCGGGGTCGTGAACGTGAAGTTGCCGTTGGCGGTCACGACCAGGCTGTCGGTGCCGTTGGTCAAGGTGACGCTCTGGCCCGCAGCCAGGCCGCTGGCCGTGCCCGACAACTTGAAGGTCGTGGCCGAGCAAGTGACCTGGATGCCCGTCACGTTGGCCGACATGCCGCTCCCGCTGGCGTTCACGACAGAGCAGGTCTGGCCCGTCGGCTGGCTCGCGATCGTCACGGCGTAGCTGCCGTTGGCCTTGACCGCGGACGCAAAGGTGAAGGCCTGGTTGGCAGAGACCGTGACGGTGTCGGTGGCGTTGTCCGCGAGGGTCAGGCTTGCACCGGCAGCCAGGCCGCTGACGGTACCGCCCACCGTATAGGAATTGACTCCGGCGTTGGCCGCGCCCTGGGAGTCGTTGCCGCCGCCATGACCGGACCCGCTGCACGCGCTCAGCGCCAACGCGAGCAGGCCAAGCGTGGCGAGACCCGAAGCGGAGCGCAATTTGACGAGGTTCATGAATTTCCCGAGAAGATTGGTGGCGCGGCCATCTGGCGTGCGCGCAAGCATGGACGGCCGCCAAGCCAGCCCGCAGCGCAGGGGCTCGCAACGCCGACGTGCCCACGCAGTCAGCGAGAAAGTCAAGACCTGGAGCGACTGTCGAGGCTCGCGCATCCGCCGAGCATTGTTGTCCGGGCGCGCAGCGTCGACATGCAAGTGGCCGGCAGAGCTGTGACAAGGCGTGCGTTCGCGGCGGCGGACATCGACCTGGCGCTCGACGACCTGACGGAACGCCTGAAGGTGGCGCGCGACCGTGGATTTGCCGATCCCGGTTTCAGCCGCGAGGCCGCGCGTGCTCCGGTGGTCGATCCGTCGGCTGGTTTGGTGTGCAAGGTCTTGTTCGACGCGCGCCGCGACTGCTCAGGGATTCGAAGGAGTCTGGGGATCGCCGGCAGACGGCAGATCGGCCCTCAGGATCATCCTCTTTGCGTACGGAGTTCCGACGCCCAGGACCTGGTTGTAGACGGGCTTCGTGTACTCGTAGCCGTTGAATCCCGCCTGGT
>CAIMXF010000393.1 GCA_903845345.1 uncultured beta proteobacterium | reverse complement strand
TGTGAAGAGTCAAGAGGTTCTTGCGTGAACCAGGCAGCCTGGACATTGGCGCCAGACAGCCGATCCCGTGATGACGCCGGTGCCAGTTGTAGAAGTGGTTCCAGAATGGCAGCGCGAGGCGACGAGCGTCCGAGTTTTCGTAGGCTCGACCGTACGCCCACTCGCGCATCGCGGACTGGATGAATCGCTCGGCCTTGCCGTTGGTCTGGGGACGATAGGCGCGCGTGAACTTCTGGGCAATGCCTCGCTCGAGACAAGCTTCTCCGAACAGTGCGGATCGGAAGCCATTGCCGTTGTCTGTGATCACGCGTTGAATGGGCACGCCCAGCTGTGAAAAGTAGCCCAGCGAGGCACGCAAGAAGCTGACTGCGCTGTCCTTGCCTTCGTCGGAATAGATCTGCGTGAACGCGATCCGGCTGTGATCGTCCACAGCTACGAAGACGAAATCCCAACCGACATGCGAGCTGCGGTGGTGTCGATCACCCGTGACGCGATGCCCTGATGCGTCGAACCGGCCGAGCTTCTTGATATCGATGTGCAGCAGGTCGCCAGGCGCTTCGTGCTCGTAGCGCTGGATCGGCTCGACAGGTCTAAGGTCGCTCAGCCGCGACAGGCCTGCTCGCCTGAGAACTCGGCTCACTGTCGCTCTCGAAACGCCCATATAAGCTGCGATGTTCGATTGCAAGTAGAGCTTTCGACGCAGCTCAACGATCGTCGCTGCGACTTTGGAATCGATGGCTCGCGGTGACAGAGCTGGACGCGAGGACTTGTCCAGCATTGCCTCGGCGCCACCTGCCAAGTAACGAGCGTGCCACTTGCGTGCTGTGACTGCAGTCACGCCGTGCTTACCTGCTGCTTCTGAGGCCGACAAACCACGTTTGGTGATGTCCTCGACCATCTCCAGTCGCCTCAGAAACGTCAATCGGGCATTCTTATGGGTGTTCATCCGGAGCTCCGGTTTGGGTCGACGGGGGGTTTGGCGATTCCCAGTCTCTCAAAACCACTCCGGGTGGACACCCGCAATAACCTATTGAACCTTCACAGCTAGCGCAGTCCTTCCGCGCCCCATTGGGGGTGGAGTCAACCGACGGTCAGTGCGGGAAGTTCAGGAGCGCTTCAATCAAGACATCGAGGCGCAACCGCGACCCACGCACCCTGAGCTCGATCAGTTCAAGGGAGCGTGCGACGGCGTGTCGAGTCAAGACCTGTTCAGGCGGCGAGAGAATCTTCTCGCCGCGCTGGCTGCACATATTCCCGCAGCGGCGCACCAATGCTTGGCGGAAGGGTTCAACGGGGATCCCGACACGTTGACGCAGCGTTTGGCTGATCCGCTCGTGGTCGATTGGAAACGCCAGGTCGTGATCGAACTCAAAGCCGCTGGGCTGGCGGGCAACATGGTTGCGATGGCGGACTTGTCCCAGATGCACGAGCACGGTTCTGGATTCGTCGAAAACGATCCGCTCCAATCGTTGGCTTACGCCTTGGCGGAATGCGCGGTGGATGCGAAGGAGGGCCATCCGCCAGGTGAGAAATTCATTGCAAGGGTCGAAGCTCGATACACGCCTGGACAAGTCGCGGCCGCGACCTCTGTTTCGATACCATTGATTCAGGCGTGCTGCGGCAAGTAGGCGAATCAGGCCCACCAGATCGCCCGCCGCGGCTGGATTCCCCGCTACGCCGATATCAGCAGCTTCCTGCAACTGGTGGACTGCGGCAGCGGAACATGGCCCACCAAGGCCCCGCGCCCCGGTTGGCTCTTGCATGGCCACAAGATCCGCCGCTCGCCGGCGTTCGGTGGGCTCGCCATCGCGACGGCACCAACGAAAAGACCGCCACGCGGGCGGTCTTCAAGGACGGGAGAGGTGACGAGCCTGATCTCGGCACTGGTCACAACAGTTAGGGCTGCTTCGTTCCCGACCTGACCCGGTTGGCCGTGCTTCCATGCGAGGAGGCCCGTCACCGACGATTGTAGGCGACTTCGGGGCCATTCCTGGCCCACCGAGCCTCCGGTACAAAACTTATCGCAGTTGCAGGTCGTCGTCGCCGAACCGGATGTTCAGCGGCTCGATCAGCAGTTGCTTCGGCCCGTCCTCGACCTTGCCCGCGATGCACGCGCCGATGCCCAGGTCCTCGGCGATCTCGCAGGCCTGGGCGGCGTGCTCGGCCGGCATGAACAGGGCGAAGCCGGCGCCCATGTTCAGGGTGCTGTAGGCCTCGCGGTCGTCGTGCCTGGCCCATTCCTGGATGAACTTCAGCACCGGCGGCACGGCGGGCACCGTGGTGATGCGGTAGGTGAACGGCTTCGGATGGCGCAGCAGCTTGCGCCAGCCGTGGCCGGTGATGTTGGCGCTGTAGTGCACCGTGAGGCCGGCAGCGGCCAGGGCCTCGGTGACGGGTGAGTACAGCGTGGTCGGGGCGAGCAGGGCCTCGCCGTAGGACAGGCCCGGCTCGACCTGCGTCATGTAGCCGTTGGGCAGGCGCTCGACCAGCTTGCGGGCCAGGCTCAGGCCGTTGGCGTGGATGCCGCTGGAGCTGAGGATGACGATCGCGTCGCCGGCCTGCAGGTGGTCGCCGACGGACAGCCGGCTCTTCGGCTTGACGATGCCGGTGCACGACGACGCGAGGTCGATTCGGCCGGCCTCGACGATGCCGGCCAGCGCCGGCGTCTCGCCGCCGCCCCAGGCGACGCCGCAGGTGTCGCAGGCGGCCTTCCAGCCGTCGACGAGCGCCCTGGCGCGCTGCTTGTCGCCGAACCAGTCGCTCCCACCTGCCGCCCAGTAGGCCTGCACGACCAGCGGCGTGGCGCCGACGGTGATCAGGTCGTTGATGGACATCGCGATGGTGTCCTGGGCGATGCCCGCGTAGAAGCTCTGGCCGGTGAGCTCGGCCATCTCGTCGGCCACGAGCGCCTTGGAGCCGAGGCATTCGACGATGCTGGCGAGATAGAACGGGCCGACGTCGACGACGTAGGCCGATTCGCCGCGCGACGCGGCGACCTCGCTGAAGCCGTGGCTCGACAGGTGCGTGGCGGTGGCGGCGGCGGCGCGCTGGGCGGCCACCTTCAGCGGGTCGATCAGGTCGTAGTTGACGCCGGCCTGCTCATACGAGAGCGTGTCCGGGTTGGAGGGAGTATGCGAAGACATCCCTCGATTATCGCTGCTTCGGCGCACCGGGAGGCCACGGCCGCCGCCGGCGCCTGGACGCAGGCATGAAGTTCAAGGGAGCGCCGGAGCCGGCTGTGCCGGGCCGGTCGCGGCCGGTACTCGGGGGCAGGGAGCGCCAGCGACCGTGGGGCTAAAATCCTTTCATGAGTTATGTCGTCCTCGCACGCAAATACCGCCCGCGCACCTTCGAGCAGATGGTGGGGCAGGATCACGTCGTGCGCGCGCTGACGCATGCGCTCGAGCAGGGCCGGCTGCACCACGCCTACCTGTTCACGGGCACGCGGGGCATCGGCAAGACGACGGTGTCGCGCATCCTGGCCAAGAGCCTCAACTGCACCGGCGCGGACGGCCAGGGCGGCATCACGGCGCACCCGTGCGGCGTGTGCACCGCCTGCACCGAGATCGACGGCGACCGCTTCATCGACTACATCGAGCTCGACGCCGCGTCCAACCGCTCGATCGACGAGATCCGCGACCTGATCGAGCGCGCCGCCTACAAGCCGAGCGTGGGGCGCTACAAGGTCTTCATGATCGACGAGGCGCACCAGCTCACGAAGGACGCCTTCAACGCGCTGCTGAAGACGCTGGAAGAGCCGCC
>CAIMXF010000392.1 GCA_903845345.1 uncultured beta proteobacterium | reverse complement strand
GCAAGGGCATTCCGATCGGCGGCACGGCGCACCAGGCCGGCACGGCGCGTTTCGGCACCGATCCACGCACGTCCGTGCTCGACGTCGATTGCAAGGCGCACGAAGTGGACAACCTGTACGTCGTCGACGCGAGCTTCTTCCCGTCGATCGGCGCCGTCAATCCGACGCTCACCATCATCGCGAACGCGCTGCGCGTCGCCGACCGCATCCGCGAACGGCTGGTCGCGTGAGCCCCGTCCCCCAATCCCCCAACGAACAGGCCATCGAATGACCACGCCCGACACCATCTCCACCTCCGCACAGAAGCGGCCCGTTCCGAACCCACCGATGCCGCAGAGCCTGGTTGGCCAATGCGCGCTGGTCACCGGCGCCAATTCGGGCATCGGCCGCGAGGTCGCGCTCGGGCTGGCGAAGGCCGGCGCCGACGTCGCGGTCAACTACGTGACGGATCCCGATGCCGCGCAGGCGGTCGTCGCCGAGATCGTGGCCATGGGCCGCCGCAGCATCGCCGTGCATGCGGACGTCAGCCAGGAGGCCGACGTCGAGGCCATGTTCGCGCAGGTGGTCGCCGAGTTCGGCACGCTGCACATCATGGTCTGCAACGCCGGCCTCCAGCGCGACTCGGCCTTCGACCAGATGACGCTGACCCAATGGAACACGGTCATCGGCGTGAACCTGACGGGCCAGTTCCTGTGCGCGCGGTCCGCGGTGCGCGAGTTCAAGCGTCGCGGCATGACCGACGTGTCGACCGCGCTCGGCAAGATCCTCTGCATGAGTTCGGTGCACCAGCAGATCCCGTGGGGCGGCCACGCCAACTATGCCGCGTCGAAGGGCGGCGTGATGTTGCTGATGCAGACCATGGCGCAGGAACTCGCGCCGCTGCGCATCCGCGTCAACAGCATCGCGCCCGGCGCGATCCGCACGCCCATCAACACGGCCGCCTGGAACACGCCCGCGGCCTACGACCAGTTGATGACGCTGGTGCCCTACGGCCGCATCGGCGAGCCGAGCGATATCGCGCAGGCAGCCGTCTGGCTCGCCTCGGATTCGGCCGACTACGTCACCGGCACGACGTTGTTCGTCGATGGCGGCATGACGCTGTATCCCGGCTTCCAGGACAAGGGTTGAACGCCACGATGAACATCGCACCGCATCTGCCGACGCTGCTGCTGGTCGCGCGCGCGCTGCTCGTCTGCATGTTCCCGTTCAGCGCGATCGACAAGGTGCTGCACTGGAACGCCGCGCTCGCGCAGGCCAGCTCGTCCTGGCTGCCGGGCGGCCCGGTGCTGCTGGTGCTCGCGATGATCGCGGAACTGGCAACGCCCCTCTGCATCGTCGCGGGCTGGCATGCCGGCATCGCTGCCTTGGTGCTCGCCGCGTTCTGCGTCGCCACGGCGTTGCTCTATCACCCGTTCTGGAAAGCCGGTGACTTCTGGGCCCAGGGCGCCAGCGTCGCGCGCAACCATTTCTGGGACTTCACCAAGAACCTCGGCCTGGCCGGCGGCTTGCTGCTCGTGGCTCTCGGCGCAGGCTTTGCAGGAGCGTGACGATGACCGACACGAACGATTCGACTCCGCCACGGACAGGCTACTGGCACCTCTGGACAGATGCCCAAGGCGTCAGCCATCAATCGCGCTGCGAACTCACGAAGTTCGAGCAGCAACGCATGGGCGGCGCAGCGCCGCAGTGGAACGATCAGGTCGCGCAGGGGGAGGCCACGGTCATCTTCTCGGTGCAGCCGGTCGGATGGATCGGCGACTGGCACCAGAACCCGAAGCCGCAGTGGATCGTGCCGCTCAAGGGCCGTTGGTGGGTCGAGGCGATGGATGGTCAGCGCGTCGAGATGGGGCCGGGTGAAGTCTCGTTCGGGGAAGATCAAGGCTGCGTCGCGGGGCCTGACGGGCGGATCGGACATCGCTCCGGCACGCTCGGCGACGAGCCGGCGCACTTGATGATCGTGCAGCTGCACGTCGACCCGGTCGGCGCGGCCTGCCATTGGAAATGACCGTGGACGACGCGTCATGACTGCGCGCCTCGTGCCTCGCTACGAGATCGTCGATCCCCGATTTGCCTCGTTCGTCCTGGCCAATGCGGCGCTGGAGACGCTGGTCGGCGACTGCCGGTGGCTCGAGGGCCCGGTGTGGTTCGCGGATCACGACCTGCTGCTGGTCAGCGACATCCCGAACGACCGCATCCTGCGCGTCACCGAGCGCGCCGAAGTGTCGATCTTCCGACAACCGGCCGGGTACCCCAACGGGCATGCGCGCGATCTCGAAGGTCGGCTGATCGGCTGTTCGCATCAGCATCGCTGCCTGTTCCGCACGCGTCTCGATGGCGAGATCGAGACGCTGGTCGATCGGTATGAAGGCCGACGGCTGAACGCGCCGAACGACGTCGTCGTCAAGAGCGACGGCACGGTCTGGTTCACCGATCCGCACTACGGCATCGAGACGGACTACGAGGGCGGCAAACAGGTGGCCGAATTGCCGCCGTCTGTCTACTGCCTCGACCCACGAACCGGCATGTTGACGCTGGTCGCCGACGACTTCGACGGCCCCAACGGCCTCGCGTTCTCGCCGGACGAACAGACGCTGTACATCGCCGAGTCGGGCACGCAATTCGATCCGCAGTCGAAGCGCTGCCTGCGCGCGTTCGACGTGGCAGCGGATGCGCCGCGACTGCGCAACGGCCGCGATTTCCACCGGGTCGAGCCCGGCTACGTCGACGGCTTCCGCTGCGACAGCGAAGGCAACCTGTGGTGCGGCACGGGCGACGGCGTGCACGTGATCTCCCCGGGTGGCGACCTGCTCGGCAAGATCGGCCTGCCAGGCAGCGTGCAGAACCTCTGCTTCGGAGGCCGGCATCGCAGCCGGCTTTTCCTGTGCGCGAGCGGCACGCTGTTCGCGCTCAGCGTCAACCGGCGCGGCGCGCAGCGGCCATGACGACGTCGGCATCCGGCTCCGCGACAGCGGACCGCGGGGGGCGCGTGCTCGGCATGGCGTCGTTTCGACGCACGGTCACCGACCTCGATCGCGCCGTCGCGTTCTATTGCGACGCATTGGGCTTCGAACTGGACATCGTGGTTGCGGGCGATGTTTCAGGGGCATGTCGCGCGGTGTTGACGTTGGGCGACGAGATCCTCGAGCTGATCGTCGACGCAGACTCGCCGGCATTGGCGAAGTTGTCGCGCGACCCCTCTTCGTCGAGCATCGGCTTCCAGCACATCGCCATCGTCGCGGCCGACATGCCGGCGGCGTTCTCGCGCTTGATGGATCACGCGCCACGGGCGATCTCGACCAGCGGCCCGGTGTTGCTGCCGCCGGCGACGGGCAGCGTCACGGCGTTCAAGTTCCGCGATCCGGACGGACATCCGCTCGAGCTGATCCACTTTCCGGCGGGCACCGGCGATCCGAAGTGGCAACGGCGTCGCGAACGCTCGACCATCGGCATCGATCACTCGGCGATCGTGGTAGCCGATCCCGAACGCAGCATCGCCTTCTACGCCGACCTGCTCGGATTTTCCGTGGCGTCCCGACAGGTCAATCGCGGGCCTGGCCAGGATGCGCTCGATGGGGCATCCGGGATCGTGGTCGATGTCATCGCGTTGGTCGCTGCGGATTCGGCGACGCCTCATCTGGAACTGCTCGGCTACCGACATCCGAAGCCTCTCGCCGCAAGTCGCGATGTAGGTCGACGCCGCGGTGCGGATCAGATCGTCTGGGCTGCCAGCGGACTGCTGGATATCCGCGCGCGACTTGCTGCCCGCAATGACGCGGGACAAGAACCGTCATCGGTAGCTCATGGGAGCAGCCCGCTCCGGGTCTTCGATCCTGACGGCCATGAGCACTGCCTGGTCGAAGGTGCGCCCGATGCATGACGAGAAGGCCGGTTGATGCGGCCGGGCGAAAACACGCCGTCAGCTTGGAAGGTCAGCCGGTTGCGCGCCTGATGGCGCCTTGATCGCCTCCGTCGCGGGGCGTGCGGTTTCTGCCGGGACCGTCGCGGGGCGCAGCACGGCTTCCGTTGGCGTCAGCGGCGCGCTGGCGGCGCGAACGGCGGATCGATCCCCCGACGCGGAGGGCGCATCAAGACTGGCCTCGTACTGCTGCCACCGCCTGGCGCGCTCCTGCGCATTCAGACGGGCGGCGAGCTCGAATCGCTGCCTCGCACGTTCGCGCCGTTCCTGCGGCAGATGCTGCCAGGCCTCCATGCGAGCCTGCGCCCGCGCGACCGCGCTGGCGGGCATTCTTTGCAAGCGGTCGGCGACGTGGATCCAGCGCGTCCGCGCGGTCGCGTCCAGCGCGGCCCAGTGTTTGCGCAGCGGGGCCAGCGCGCTTCGCTGCGTCGCGGACAGTGTCGACCAGCCGGCGTCGCTCGGAATGGCGGCGGAAGCGTTGGCCGGAACAGCCGCGCTGCGGGTCGGCGGAGCCGCTGCCATGTCGATGGCAGCGGCCGCGGCGACGCTGCCGATCAGGCCGACGATGGCCAGAAAGCCAATCGCGAAGCTGCGGCTATCCCTGCGTTCGGGACGCAGGGATCCCAGCCAGTTCCTGAGAGTTCTCTTGTGCTTCACGATGGACTCCTGGCGCTGAATTTCGCGGCTTGCGGGCGACGTCGAAGTATATTTGTACAAATATAAGAGGCGCTTGACTGAATTTGGTTCCTTTGCCGGCTTGCTTGACGCGGTGCGCCGTCGAATCGCGCCGTCCGCCCGGTCAATGCGCAGCCGCGCCGGCGCGATCTGATCGATAGAGGGCCTCCAGCCCCGAGGCTTCCGCCGACCCAGCGGGCGATAGCGACCGCAGCCCATCCCCCACGGCATCGCGCAGCGCCTCGCCGGACCAGGGCGAACCATCGGTGCCGTACAGACGCCGGTCGAGCGCCAGGATCTCGGCCGAGCCGGTGCGCAAACGCGCAGCCAGGGCCACGAGGCCTCGCGGCGGATCGCCGGGCCATTCGAGGCGGCCGAGATCCAGCAACGCCTTGGCCGCGGCGTGTCGGTCGCCGACGGCGCAAGCCTGCCGCAGTTCGCGCAGGATCGCTCGCTTGCCGGACAACTCCGGCGCCGGGGGCGGCGAGGAGGTCTGCGCCTTCGACGTGGGTTCGGGCTGCCCCGGCTTCGCCCGCGCGCGCAGCGCGGCCACCGACGCAATGACGACAAGCACGATCGCCACGAACGCGGCTGCCAGCCAGTGCCAATGCGCCCGCAGCTCGCGCCAGGCGGTCGCGATCGCCGCCCCATCGACGCCTGATCGAGCCGTTGCCGAGGACGCCGCGGGCGCAGCGTCGGCTGCCGTTTGCGGTGGCACCTGCGCCGCGACGGCGCCACTGGTCCCCGGCGCGACTCGGAGGTGCATCGCCGGCAACGTGGCGGTGCGCTGCTGGCCGGTGCGCGTGTCCCACCACGTGACCTCGAGCGCCGGAACGTCCAGGGTGCCGTCGGCAGACGGGATGTACGTCACCGCCTGCTTGCTGACGGCGTCGACCGACTGCCCGGCTATCGTCGTCTGGTTGTCCGCCGACTCCGGATAAAGCCGCGCATTGGCGGGAGCGGCGGGTGCCAGGGTCGGGATCTGCGAGGCGGCGACGCCCCTGGCCTCGATCGTGATGACGCGCGTGACCGGTTCGCCGACGCGCAACGGCGGCGCTGCATCCTGCCAGCTGTCATGCAGGGTGAGGGCCTGCGCCGGCAGCCAGTCGCCGCGCGCGTCGGACGGACGCGGCTTGACATCGAGCGTCAACTCGCGTGCCTGCGCGTCCAGCGGACGGGTCTGCTGAGCTGTGCCCAGGTTGGCCAACAGCCCGTTGCGGAACATCGGGTCGTTCGCGAAGGGCGTGTTGCGCAGCATGCGCGCCATCAGGTCGTCGGCGGGATCGTCGTCCTGCGCCGCCCCCGGCGTCGTCGCGACCGGCACCACCGCGGTGCCCTGGAAGCTGGCGGGCGCGATCTTCAGCGCGCCGCTCTTCTCGGGCGAGATGACGTAGCGGCGCTCGATCACGGTGTAGTCGCGCCCGCGCCGGCTGGTCGTGTAGCGCTGGTCCTTGCCGACCTGCTCGATCGCCGCGTCGGGTGCCTCCGGCGCCTTGAGTTCGCCGTTCTGCACGCTGCCGTCGACGAACAGTCGTACGGTATAGGGTATCGACTGTTGCACGAAGGCCGACTGGCCGGCCGGAACGGTGTCGACCTCCAGGAACGCGTGCCCCGAAGCTTCGGACTGCGCTGTCGCGGACGGCGGTGTCACGGTCAGCTCGATGGCCGCGGTGCGATCGGCGCCGACGGCGATGGCCGGAATCTCGACGTTGCCCGCGTGCAGCGGCATCAGGCGAATGATCCAGCGCATGCGGTCCGAGCGCGCGCCGTTGACGACGCTGGTCTCGCTCGACGCCTCGGACCCGAGCAGCGAGAAGTCCTTGCGCAGCGGCGCCAGGTCGGGCTCGACGCCGGACTGCGGGGAATCGCTCACGATGCTCAGCGTCAACGGCTCGTTGACGGCGACGGTCGTGCGATCGAGTCCGGATTGCACGGCCGCCCGGCATAGTGCGGGCGCCGTGACGACGGCCAGCGCGAGGAGGGTGGACGGCCAGGCCGTTCGCCGCGATGGGGGAAAGTTCGGTTTGAACATGGGTGTCACCTCGTCATTCGTTGCGCGCCTGGCGCGCCCGTCACTCGTCGTCCGTGGTCGGCTGATTGGCGCGATGGCGGTACTGGTAGAGGAACT
>CAIMXF010000391.1 GCA_903845345.1 uncultured beta proteobacterium | reverse complement strand
TGAGGCACTTCATAAAACCGGTGGATCTGCCTTCGTGGCCGGGCGCAAACCGCAGACATGCCGGGCGGTATGGCGAGGATTTGCAACGGCGCCACGGAGGCAAAGACACGGTTTGATGTGCCTCACAGTGTGAAACAGTGCACTAGAGACCGAGAAGGGCCGCATCCCCGCGACCCTCGCGCACCAGCACCGGCTCGTCGCCGCTCAGGTCGATGACGGTCGTCGGCTCCATCGGGCAGGCGCCCGCGCAGACGATGGCCTGGATGCTCTTCTCGAAGCGCGCGCGGATCTCGTCGGTGTCGTTGAGCGGCAGCGTCTCGCCCGGCGGGATCAGCGTGGTCGCCAGCAGCGGCTGGCCCAGCTCCTCCAGCAGGCACTGCAGCACCTTGTGGTCGGGCACGCGCAGGCCGATCGTGCGGCGAGACGGGTGCGATACCCGGCGCGGTACCTCCTTGGTCGCGTCGAGGATGAAGGTGAACGGCCCCGGCGTGGCCACCTTCAGCATGCGGTACTGGCGGTTGTCGACGCGCGCGTAGTTCGCGAGCTCCGAGAGGTCGCGGCACAGCAGCGTGAGGTGGTGCTTGTCGTCGACGCCGCGCACGCGGCGCAGCTTCTCCACGGCTTCCTTGTCGTCGAGGTGGCACACGAAGGCATAGCTCGAATCGGTGGGCACCGCCGCGAGGCCGCCGTCGTGCAGGATCTGCGCCGCCTGGCGCAGCAGCCGGATCTGCGGGTTGTCGGGATGGACTTCGAAGAACTGGGACATGGCGACATTGTCTCAGCGCCTTCGCGTCCCCGCGGTGACAACGCCTATTCGGGCAGCGCGTCCACGGCGACGGCCGAGCCCGTGCGAAGCTCGGCGGCCGTCCAGCGCGACCACACCGGCGTCAGCCGCGGCGACAGCGGCTGGCTGCCCGGCAGCAGGCCGAGGTCGAGGCGGCTCTCACCGGGATCGTGGAAATCGCTGCCGCGCGAGGCGAGCATGCCGAACTCGAGCGCCATGTCGGTGTACTTGACGATGTCGCCGGCGTGATGGCTGCCGGTGACGACCTCGACGCCTTCGCCGCCGTGCGCCTGGAACTCGGAGAACAGCGCGTATTCCTCGGTCGGCGTGAACTTGTAGCGGCCCGGGTGGGCGATGACGGCCACGCCGCCGGCCGCGCGGATCCAGCGCACCGCGTCGCCCAGCTTCGCCCAGCGATGCTCGACGTAGCCCGGCTTGCCTTCGGTGAGGTAGCGGCGGAAGACGGCGTGCATGTCGGGCGCGACGCCGCTGGCGATCAGGAAGCGGCCGAAGTGCGTGCGCGAGACGAGGTTGGGGTTCGGCGCCAGCTTGATCGCGCCTTCGTACGCGTCCTTGATGCCGATCTTCGCGAGCCCGTCGCCCATCTGCCTGGCGCGCAGTTCGCGGCCCGCGCGCACGGTGTCGATGCCGGCCACCAGCTCGTCGTTGCGCGGGTCGATGTGCAGGCCGACGATGTGCACCGTCGTGCCGGCGAAGGTGACCGAGATCTCGATGCCGTCGACGAACGCCAGCCCCTGCGCATCGGCCGCCGCGCGCGCGGCGGGCAGGCCGCTCAGCTCGTCGTGGTCGGTCAGCGCCCACAGCTCGACGCCGTTGGCCTTCGCGCGCGCCGCGAGCGCGGGCGCGTCCAGGGTTCCGTCGGAGGCGGTCGAATGGCTGTGGAGGTCGGCGTTGAGATCGTGCACTGTCGCGATTTTAGCGGGGCCGCGGCGGCCGTGCGACGGCAAGTGGGAAGCATTGGCCGGCCATTTCGCGACCGCGCGCGGCTTGCCCTACCATTGCCACGATGCACGGACTCCACCTGATCGCCGACCTGCAAGGCTGCGGCGGCGACACCCCTCTCGACGACGCCGACGCCTTGCGCGCGCTGTGCCTGGACGCGATCGCGCGGGCCGGCCTGCGCTCGGTCGGCAGCCTGTTCCATCCGTTCGTCGGCCATGACGGCCAGCCGCAGGGCGTCACCGGCGTCGTGCTGCTGGTGGAGTCGCACCTCGCGGTGCACACGTGGCCGGAGCTGCACGGCGTGACGGCCGACGTCTACGTGTGCAACCTGGGCACCGACAACTCGGCCCGCGCCGAGGCCGTGATGGCGCAGCTGGTGGCGGCGTTCGCGCCGGCGCGGCCGCGCATCCAGCGCGTGCAACGCGGCTGAGGCTCAGGCCGCCAACGCCTCGGCGATGAAGAGCGCCTTGGCCTGCGCATAGGCGGCCAGGCCGCACGGAGCGGCGGCTATCTTGAGCGCGTTGTAGCGCGACAGAAGCGTCGGGTCGGCGCGCAGCAGGTCGCGCAGGCGTATCAGCGATTCGTGCCCGGACCCCGACTCGATCAGCTGCAGGGTGAGCGGGACGTCGCCGTGCGGCGCGGACAGCACGGCGCGGCGCGCGTCGCCGCCGTCCTGCGAACGCGGCACGTAGCCGGCCTCGCACAGCACGCCCAGGGCTTCGTCGAACGCGGCACGGGGCGCGGCCACGCAGACGTCGACGCCGCCGCGCGAATAGGCGCCCGGAACGGCGGACGCGCCCACGTGCTCGATGCGCACGTCCGGCAGGATGGCCGACAGCAGCAGCTCGGCGTCTTCGTACGCCGCCGTCGCGACTTCCTGGTAGTGGCGCGGGGCGAGCACCGTGACGGCGTCGGTGTCGGCTTCGAGGCGGGTGCCTTGCACGTCGGGGAAGGCCAGGCTCATGGTCCGGGGCTGCGCGGCCAGGCGCGCGGAGGTCTAGATGTCGGCATTTTGCCGTGCTTCTCCGTGCGCACCATCGTCGCAGACCCCCAACTGTGGTCAGCGCGCCGCAGGTTTGCGCAGCGACAGCACCGCGACCGCCGCGACGAACATCAACAGCGCGAGGAAGTGCAGCCCCAGGTCGGTGGAGTGCGTCCTGTCCTTGATCATGCCCACCGCCAGCGGCGTGACGAAGCCGGCCAGGTTGCCGATCGAGTTGATCATCGCGATCCCGGCCGCCGCCGCGGTGCCTCCGAGAATGGCCGTCGGATTGCTCCACGAGACAGGCAACGCCGACATGATGCCCATCGTGCACAGCGTGAGGCCGGCCATCGACAGCGTGACGTTGTCGTGGAAGGCGACGCTGAACTCGAGCCCCAGCACGCCGGCGATGCACGCGATGGCCGTGTGCCACCGGCTCTCGCGCAGGCGGTCGGCGCTGCGCGCCGCGAAGTACATCGCGACGACGCCGAACAGCCACGGGATCGCGCTGATCAGTCCGACGTCCAGCGGATCCTTGACGCCGGTGGCCTTGATGATGGACGGCAGCCAGAACGACACGCCATACAGGCCCGAGACGATGCCGAAGTAGACCAGCGACAGCAGCCACACCTTCGGGTCGCCCAGCACGCTCGAGATGGGCGCGTCGGGCTTGCCGGCTTCCTCCACCGAGATCTCGCGGGCGATCAGCTCGCGCTCGCCAGGAGTCAGCCACTGCGCGTTCTTCACGCGATCCTCGAGATAGACCCACGCCAGCAGCCCCAGCAGCAGCGACGGCACCGCCTCGAACAGGAACAGCCACTGCCAGCCCTGCCAGCCGTTGACGCCGCCCATGCTGTGCAGGATCCAGCCCGAGAGCGGCCCGCCGATGATGCCGGCGCAGGCGACGGCCGTCAGGAACAGCGACGTCGCGCGGCCGCGGCGCGCAGCGGGAAACCAGTAGGTGAGGTACAGGATGATGCCGGGGAAGAACCCGGCCTCGGCGACGCCCAGCAGGAAGCGCACGACGTAGAAATTGGCCGCCGGGCTGGCCGCGGCGTCGACCCAGGGCGCCGGCAGCTGGCAGGCCGTCAGCACGGAGCGCACCGCGGCGATCAGTCCGGGCGACCCGATGAACATCGTGGCGGCCGACAGTACGCCCCAGGTGACCATGATGCGGGCGATCCAGCGGCTGGCGCCCACCTTGTGCAGCATCAGGTTGCTGGGGATCTCGAAGATGAAGTAGCCGATGAAGAAGATGCCTGCGCCCAGGCCGTACACCGAATCGCTGAACTGCAGCGCCGCCTGCATCTGCAGCTTGGCGAAGCCGACGTTGATGCGATCGAGATACGCCGCGATGTAGCACAGGAACAGCAGCGGGATCAGCCGCACCGCGACCTTGCGGTAGACGGCGTCGGCCGCCTCGTCGGGCAGCGCGGGCCGGCCCAGGGGTCCTGCGGCGAGCGTGGTCATCGTCGTCTCCGGTCTTGTCGTGTTTGCCCGCATCGTGCGACCGGGCACGCGCGTGCGCAGCCGGGGAAACACTCATGCCTGACCCGAAAAAAAGCCCGCCGGCTGCGACGCCGGCGGGCTCTGGGTCAGGATGTGAACCTGGTCAGTTCACTTGCTTCGTGAACGTCACCGGCTCGATCTCGACGCGGCGGTTCGGCTCCAGGCACTTGATCAGCGCGGGGCGCTTCTTCTCGTCCTTGCAGTCGACCACCGGATCGGCCTCGCCCTTGCCGACCGCGGTCAGGCGGCTGGCGGCGACGCCCTTGCCTTCCAGGTACGACTTGACGGAATTGGCGCGCTCCTCCGACAGCTTCTGGTTGTACGGCTTGCTGCCGATTCGGTCGGTGTAGCCGACGATGGTCACGCTGGCGATGTCGGAGTTGGCGTTCATCGTCGCGGCGACTTCGTCGAGCTTGGGCTGGTTCGGGCCCAGCTTGGCGCTGTTGAAGCCGAACAGTTCGCTGGCCGACAGCGTGTACTTCTTCATCACCGGAGCCGGCGGCGGCGGCGGCGGCGTGTACACCGGCGCGGGCGGCGGCGGCGGCGTCGTGACGGTGGTCGTCTCGACGGTGCGGTTGGTCTCCGTGACCGGCACCGGCGCGGCGGTCGGCGGCGCGCCGAAGGCCCAGGTCAGGCCCACGTTGACGTACGTGTTGGCCGAGTGCTTCATGTCGTAGGCGTCGACGCGATCGCGGTAGAACGACCCCACTTCGCGGACGTCGGCCTGCATGCCCAGCTGCGGGGTGAACTTGTACTGGAAGCCCACGCCGAGGTTGGCGTACGGCGAGGTCCGACGGAACGTGCCGACGGCCGGATCGCCGAAGCGATCGCGCGACGCGCCGACGCCGGCCAGCACGAACGGGCGGAAGCCGGCGGGCGTGAACAGGTACAGCGCATCGATGCCGGCGAGCGTCTGGTGGAAGTTGTCGCCGTGGTCGTGCGAGGTCGCGTAGTTACCGCCGATCTGGAGGTCCCAGCTCGGGTCCAGCGGAATGCCGATCTTGACGCCGCCGCCAAAGCCCGTCTTGTCCTCGGGGTACTTGGAATCGGGCTTCACGGCGCTGCCATTGAGCAGGATGTACGCGTTCGGGTTGTAGGTGTTCTCTTGCGCAGAGACGGTGCCGATGCAGGCGAGCGTGGCGGCTGCTGCCAGCACGTTGATCGCGAGCGATTTCTGTCGAGTCATTGACTCACTCCTGAGGAAGTTATTGGTGGATGTCACGGGTGTCCAGCAAGATCCCGTGCGCTGGGCGTGCTCGTTCGGAGCCGCGACCCTACGTCGCCCGTGTCGATCGTTGTCGACGGCTTGCCGACCCGCGCGACGGAGTTCCTTCGTCTGGGGCAGCGCAACAACGTTCGTCCGGGCATGGTGTGGCTTTTGGCAATCAGCGTTCCCGGCGCCTTTCGCCACGCCGAGTCACGACTTGTGTCGAACGCCCCGGGATCGCCGTCGCGTCGAGTCGAGCCTCGTGGAAGGAAGAACGACCGCGCGGACGCGTTTCTTCCATCACGCGATGTAACGACACGTCTGTGCACCCTCGCAGCCCCGAATGACCGAAGTTTCCGTAAGGCGGGCGTCCTGTGTTGCGCCGACGTAAAGGCGTTCGCGCGGGTTCAGGACGCCGCAAGCCCCAGCGCCCGGGCGACGCGCCGCCCTGCCGCGTCGCCGCGCGTGAACGCCTCCTCGAACACCGAATACGCGGACAGGTCGGCATGCGCGAAGCTCAGGCGCGCCGCGCATTCGGGGACGGCGGCGAGCGCCGCGCTCGAACGCAGGCCCGGCGCGGGAATCGACATCGCGTGGCCGTGGCGCACGAGGTCGACCTGCTGCAGGCGTTCGGACAGGTCCGGGTGCACGACACGCAGGTCGTCGAGGATCATCTGCGTCGCGTCCTGCCACGGCATCTCGAGCAGGCGCCTGCGGTCGGCGTCCGCGAATGCCCAGTACGCGGTCAGCAGCCGCGGGCCGACGACGCGCGCGAGGCTCTGGTGCTGCGCATCGACGTACCCGAGCGACGCGCTGCCGTGGATCACGTTGTCCCACGACAGCGGCGCGCCCACACGATCCAGTGGCAGCGCGTCGAGCAGCAGGTTGGCCACCATCCACGGCGCGCGCCGCTGCTGCTTCGCGGCCGCGACGAGTGCCGGCGGCGGCGCGCTCAGCACGTGGGCGGCGATGAACAGCGGCGTCGCGACGACCACGTGCCTGGCCGTCCAGCGCTCGACCTCCGCGCCCGCGAATGCCCAGGCGGTGACGTCCTGCAGGCCTTCGTCGATGCGGAAGACGGCGCGGTCCGTCAGCACGCGATCCGCGAAGGGCCGGCGCAGCGCCTGCATCAGCGGGGCGTTGCCGTCGGGCCAGGTCAGCACCGGGTCGCGGTCGTTGCCGTCGTCGCCGGGCGCGCGGAACCCGTGGCGGCTCGCGAAGTAGTGCACCAGCGCCCAGGCCGAGACCGTCGCGATGCCGGCGCCGTAGTCGTCGCGGCAGCAGTAGTCGAGATAGGCCAGCACCAGCGGGTCGACGATGCCTTGCCCGTGCAGCCATTGCGCGGCGGTCACCGCATCGAGCGCGGCGTGCGCGGGCGTCCACGGCGCGCGGTTCGTCGGCAGCGCGAAGCCGATCTCGCCGGCCTCCGCGACGGCCTTCGCGAACCGCCGGTATTGCGCCTGCGTGGCCGACGCGCGCGGCACGTCGGGCAGCAGCCCTTCCTGCCAGCGCCCGTTGAAGAACAGCCGTTCCTGCGGGCTGTGGCACAGCTGGCGTTCGTCCCACTTCAGGCCGGATGGGGTCGACCTGGCGAGGCCGATCTCGACCAGCCAGGACTGGATGTCTGGTGCGCTCGGCCCGGGCAGCGGCAGGTAGTGCGCGCCTAGCGGGCAGCGCAGCCCGTGCATCGCGTGGCCGCGGCTGTTGCCGCCGGGGGCGTCCTCGAGTTCGAGCACCGCGAAGTCGGCGATGCCCGCGCGTTGCAGCGCGCGCGCGGCCGACAGCCCCGCGATGCCGCTGCCCACCACCAGCACGTCGCAGCGCCGCGCGCGCGCGTTCGCGGGCGGATGCGCGGCCGCGTCCCGCACGCGATGGCCCAGCACGGCGTTGTCGCCGACCCAGCGGCCGTCCACGCGCGCTCGCCAGTCGTCGGGCTTCGCGCAGCCGCTGAGGATCGCCGGCATGGCGACCCCGGCCGCCAGGAACTCTCGCCGGGTGGTACAGCCGCCGCGCGGCGCTGGTTCATTGGCGCGCAGCGTTGCCGCCGCCGGCGCCCGCGCCTGGCAAGCGAAGTTCAAGGGAGCGGCGGAACCGGCTCCGCCGGGCCGCTCGCGGAGCTCCCCCTCGGGGGGCAGCGAGCGCCAGCGAGCGTGGGGGCCCTCATTCATGCACCTTGCCCCATTCCTCTTCGAAGGTGCGCACGAGCGTCTGGTTCGAGAGCCGATTGGGCTCGGCGGGCACGCGCGACATGTCGGGCGGGAAGTCGAGCAGCGCCTGCATCCCCGGCAACGTGAGGAAGCGCATGCCGGCCGGCAGAGTGCGCGGCATCACCCACGGCCGATGGCTCGCGATGATGAAGCCCCATTCGCCGAAGCTGGGCACGTGCACGTGGTACGGGACGATGTGCAGGCCCACCGTCTCCAGCGTGGTGGCGACCGTCCAGAAGCTGCGCCGCGCGACCAGCGGCGACGTCGTCTGCACCACGGCGTAGCCGGCCGCGGCCAAGTGCTGGTCGACGAGTTCGTAGAAGCTGGTGGAGTACAGCTTGCCCAGCGCGTAGTTGCTCGGGTCGGGGAAGTCGACCACGATGACGTCGTACTGGTCGTCATGCTGCTCGAGCCACGCGAACGCGTCGGCGTTGACGATGTGCACCTTGGGCGAGGCCAGCGCGTGCTGGTTGAGCGCGGCAAGCACCGGGTCGTGGGTGAACAGCCGCGTCATCTCGGGGTCGAGCTCGATCTGCGTGACCTGCTCCACCGACGGGTACTTCAGGATCTCGCGGATCGCCAGCCCGTCCCCGCCGCCCAGCACCAGCACGCGCCGCGGCGCGCCGTAGCCCGACATCGCCGGATGCACCAGCGCCTCGTGGTAGCGGTACTCGTCCTTCGAATTGAACTGCAGGTTGCCGTTGAGGAACAGCCTGAGCGTGCCGTTCTGCCCGGTGACGACGATGCGCTGGTAGGGCGTCGACTCGTGCAGCACCACGCCGGGGCCGTAGAACTTGTCCTCCGACCAGGTGGTGAGCAGGTCGCCCGCGGCCATCGCGGCGACGAGCAGCGCGAAGATGACGCCGCACTGCGTGGCGAGCCAGCGCCAGCCCGGGATGTCGCCGCGGAACAGCCACAGCGACCAGATCGCCACGAGCGTGTTCAGCAGCCCGAAGAACACGCCCGAGCGCACGATGCCCAGGTGCGGCACCAGCAGCAGCGGGAACGCGACGGACACGACCAGCGAGCCGAGGTAGTCGAACGTGAGCACCTGCGACACCAGCAGCGAGAGGCTGTCGCGGCCCCTCAGGTGGCGGTCGAGCAGCCGCAGCACGATGGGGATCTCGAGGCCGACGCCGATGCCCACGATCGTCACCAGGCCGTACAGCAGCACCTTGAAGGAGATCAGGCTGGCGGCGGGCAGCGTCGCGTGCGCCGCGAACAGCGCCGCGGGCATCAGGCCGCCGATGACGCCGACGATCAGTTCGACCCGGACGAACATCGTGGCCAGGTGGTCGCGCACGTGGCGCGAGGCCCAGGAGCCCAGGCCCATCGCGAACAGGTAGGTGCCGATCACGGTGGAGAACTGCAGCACCGAGTCGCCAAGGAGGTAGCTGGCCAGCGCGCCGGCGCACAACTCGTACACCAGGCCGCAGGCGGCCACCACGAACACCGAGGCGAGCAGCGCGAGCTCGCCGGGACCGACGCGCGGCGCGGGGCCGCCGCCGGCCTCTGCGGAACCCAGGCCCATCAACCGTGGATCGCGGCGGCGATGATCATGCCCAGCGCGATGAACATCGCGCCCAGCACGATCGCGAGGGCGATGTTCTTCTCCTCGACCAGCTGGTGCCAGAGGTGGTACGGCGTGAGCTTGTCGATGATGATGAAGGCGATCCAGAGGATGACCACGCCGATCACGGCATAGAGGATGGTGCCGCCGATCAGGTCGGGCCTGAGCCATTCGGGTGTTGTCATCGGGTGCTCCTTCGTTGAATGAGTCGTCTCGTCATCGTGCCCGGGCCGCGCTACTTGTGCCCGCCGCCGCCGGACGAATAACCGCCCCAGGCGCCGCCGGTGCCGTAATACGAGCCGGTTCCGGCGGCCGAGCGGGCCTTGCACTGCTGGTACTCGGCGCTGTAGGCACCGAACGCGCGCCGCTCGTTGCTGCAGGGATCGTGGCTGCACCAGGCCAGCAGCAGGATCACGACGATCAGCAGGATGATCAGCATCGGCCACGTGATCATGCGCCCGGGGCCGACCAGCGAGCCGAGGTCGGGCGGCCCGCCGCCGCCGCCGCGCTGGAGCTGCGCCGCCTGCGCCGGCGCGAGGCCGAACACGCTCGCCACCATGGCGGCCGGAATCGATTCGCCCGCCGACCACGTGGTCTCGCTGGGCGTGTGCTCCATGCTCAGGAAGGCGCGGTGGCCGCTGGCGGCGCCTTCGTAGTCCTGGTGCTGCGTGCGCTGCTGCGCCTCGACCTTCCAGTAGAACTCGCCCAGGACGTAGGTGTTCTCGGACGTGTACGTCCAGCGCCGCTGATACCGGGTGCCGTACCACGTCGCCTGGTCGCCGTGCACCTCGGGGACGCCGGTGAGCACGCGCACGACGCTCCAGCCCTCGTTGGTGTCGACGAGGAACGCGAAGCCTTCGTTGCGGTTGTAGAGCAGGTACTCGCGCCACGCCTCGGCTTCGTCGGACGCGCCGTCCATCAGCTCCATGCGTTCCATGTAGCCGACGACCTGCCACGGCAGCGCCGGCGCGCCGCTGGGGATGGGCAGCGTGCCGGTGCGTCCCAGCGGGATGCCCGGCTCCATGCGATTGAGCTGGGCGTAGTGCGCCATGTCCGGGCCGATGCCCTGGGACAGGTCGACCACCGACTTGCAGCTGTCGCACACCACCGATTGCGTGGTGGCCAGCGTGATCTTCAGCGGCGCGCCGCAGTTGGGACACGGCGGCGACTGCGCCTTGATCGTCTTCTCGCCCGGCCCGCCGCCGCCGCCGATGACGTCCTCGCGCAGCCCGGACATCTTGAGATCGGCCAGCCGCACCGGCTTGCCGATGGACCACAGCAGCGTGGCCGCGTCGATCGCCTCGAGCGTGGCCACCTCGTCGGCGGTGTTGCGCAGGTCGGAGATGACGATCGCGCGGTCGGCCGGCGGCGGCTGCACCAGCTCGCCCTGCGCCGCCAGCAGCTTCGCCTGCACGACCGAGGCGACCGCCCACGGCCGGCCATCGACGGTGACGCGCGCGCCCGCCTGCAGCCGTTCGGGCCGCGGCGCGTCGGCCGGCGTCGGCGCGTCGAACGCGAAGACGTAGCGGCCGTTGTCCTCCGACAGCCAGCCGCTGCGGCCGTTGTCGAACAGCGCGTGCCATTCGTTCCACGGGCCGTCGTCGGTGCCGAACTGCAGCCGGCCGACGAGCATGAAGCTCGTGCCTTGATAGGTGCCGCTGGCGCCGATGGTGAGCGGCGTGAAGTCGTCGAAGACCTCGGCGCTGACGCCGATCTTGCGCAGCGACTCGCCGTCGCGCACCAGCGTGCTGCGGCAGAAGCCGCACACGGCACTGGCCGACGCGGCCGACAGGAATTCGACCGGCGCGCCGCAGTTCGGGCATGCCGCGCGCCAGGCGCGCTGCGACGAGGTGGCCATCAGGCGGCCGCCTCGTCGGCACGTGACGCGAAGGCCACGCGCACCCTCACAGCTTTTTCAGGAGCTCGGTCTTCTTGGCCGCGAACTCTTCCTCGGAGAGGATGCCCTTGGCCTTCAGGTCGCCCAGCTTCTCGAGCAGGGCCATGATGTCCTGCACCGGCGGCGGCTCGCCGCTGGCCTGCGCCGCGGTGGCGATGCCGGTGCCCAGGCCGCTCGCGATGTTGCCCGCCAGCACCTGGCCGAGGGCGACGCCCGCGCCGAGACCCATGGCGCCGCCGGCGATGCCGCCGCCGCCCTGGCCCGCGGCCTCGGCCAGCTTCGGGATCGACTGCGCGGTCTGATACTGCATGAACGCGCCCATGTTCTGGCCGACCATGCCCATGCCGATCTTCTGGTCGAGGATCTTCTGCAGCTCGTCGGGCAGCGAGACGTTCTGCACGGTCACGGCGTCGAGCGCGAGGCCCAGCGCGGCGAACGCCGGCGCGACCGCGTTCTTGATCTGCGTCGCGAACTCGACCTGGTTGGCCGCGAGGTCGAGGAACGGGATGCCGCTCTGGGCCACCGCGTCCGACAGGTGCTGCAGCATCAGCCCGCGCAGCTGGCCGTCGATCTCGTCGACGGTGTAGGTGGCGCGGGTGCCCGACACCTGCTTCTGGAACAGCAGCGGATCGGCGACGCGCCACGAGTAGTTGCCGAACGCGCGGATGCGGATCGCGCCGAAGTCCTTGTCGCGCAGCGTGACGGGCTGCGGCGTGCCCCAGCGCTGGTCGACCTGCAGGCGCGTGGAGAAGAAGTAGACGTCGCTCTTGAACGGGGACGCGAACAGCTTGTCCCAGTTCATCAGGTTGGTGAGCAGCGGCAGCGTGTGCGTGTTCAGCGTGTACAGGCCGGGCCCGAACGCGTCGGCCGCGCGGCCTTCGTTGACGAACAGGGCAGCCTGCGATTCCCGCACGGTCAGCTTGCCGCCGTTCTGGATCTCGTTGTCCTGCATCGGATAGCGCCATGCCAGGATGCCGTCGCCGGGCTCCTGCCACTCGATGACGTCGATGAACTGCTTCTTGATGAATCCCATCAAAGACATGGCTGCCTCCACTGGCTGCTGTTGCATTCAGGCCGAATCATAGACGCAGGCGCGCCGCCCGGATGCGGCTTCCGTCCGGTGACGTCGCGCGGACGTCGAACCGACGTTTTCAGGGGCCCAACAACGGGGGATTGCGCGCCCGAACGAAAAAGGGCCGACCCGCGTGGGCGGATCGGCCCCTGGCGCGTCCGGCCCCCGAGCCGGCGGGCGCGCTTGCTCGAGTCAGTGCGCGGGAACGTCGGCCTGGGCGACGACGCTGACTTCGACGACCGGGACGCGCACGTGCACCGGTGCCTGCGTGTAGACGGCGCTGCCGTCGTCCATCGCGACGGCTTCCTGCGGGCTCACGCTCTGCGACAGCCCATAGACGCCGCCGGCCTCGAGGGCGACGACGAGGGCGAGCGCCAGGGTCGCCATGCCGGCACCGATGGACACGGGATTGGACTTGGCGGCAACGGAAGTCTTGGACATGAAATTCCCTCCAGAACAGTGACGCCGACGGTTGTTCCCCGGCGTTCGTTGCGCCGTGCCTCCGACGGAAGCCCTTGATCAGCGCGACTTGATCGTAGGGCGAGGGATGTCGCAGCGGATCATGTCGGAGCGCGTCATGGCGGCCTGCGCCGTCGAATAGATCACGGTTACAAGACGTTTCGACACTTCATTCGGCCGGCGCGATGCCGATACGCACCGCAGGGGCGGCTGCGAACGCCCCGGCGGAGCCTTTCTCAGGCGCCGTAGCGCGCGGCCGTCAGGCCTTCGAAGTCGATCTCCGGCTTCCTGCCGCTCAGGAGGTCGGCGATCGCGCGGCCGGTGCCCGCGGCCATCGTCCAGCCGAGCGTGCCGTGGCCGGTGGCCAGCGTCAGGTTCTCGATCTTCGTGCCGCCCATCACCGGCGTGCCGTCGGGCGTCATCGGGCGCAGGCCGGTCCAGAATGTCGTCCTGGCGAGGTCGCCCGCGTCGGGGAACAGGTCGGTCAGCACGAATTCGAGCGTCTTGCGGCGCGCGTCGTTCAGCCGCAGGTCGTAGCCCGAAAGCTGCGCCATGCCGCCCACGCGGATGCGGTCGCCCAGGCGCGTGACGGCCACCTTGTGGGTCTCGTCCATGATGGTGGACTCCGGCGCCGCCTCTGCGTTCCTGATCGGCACCGTGATCGAGAAGCCCTTGACCGGATAGACCGGGATGTCGATGCCCAGCGGCCTGAGCCATTGCGGCGAGTAGCTGCCGAGCGCCAGCACCACGTGGTCGGCGGTGAGTCGTCCGGCGCTGGTGTCGACGCCCGTGACGCGCTTGCCATCGTTCACGAGACCCTGGACGTCGACGCCGAAACGGAACTTCGCGCCCAGGGCCTCGGCCATCGTCGCCAGCCGCTGCGTGAACAGGAAGCAGTCGCCGGTCTCGTCGCCGGGCAGGCGCAGCGCGCCGACGAACTTGTGCTTCACGCCGGCCAGCGCGGGCTCGTACCTCAGGTAGCCGGCGGTGTCGAGCACCTCGTAGGGCACGCCGTACTGGTCGAGGATCTCGGTGTCCTGGTGCACGCCATCGAGCTGCTTGTGGGTGCGAAACAGCTGCAGCGTGCCCTGGGCGCGGTCGTCGTAGGAGATGCCGGTGTCGGCGCGCAGCTGCTTGAGGCAGTCGCGGCTGTATTCGGCCACGCGCACCATGCGCGACTTGTTGACCTTGTAGCGCGCCTCGGTGCAGTTGCGCAGCATCGCGAAGCCCCAGCGCCACATCGACGCCTCCATCATGGGCTTGATGATCAGCGGGCTGTGGTTCATCAGGATCCACTTGATCGCCTTCAACGGCACGCCGGGCCCGGCCCAGGGCGACGCGTAGCCCGGAGACACCTCGCCCGCGTTGCCGAAGCTGGTTTCCAGCGCCGGGCCGCTCTGGCGGTCGATCACGGTGACGTCGTGGCCCGCTTTGGCCAGGTAGTAGGCGATCGAGGTGCCGATCACGCCGCTGCCGAGGACGAGGATGGTCATGGGTGAGACGCTCGCATCAGAAGAGTGGATCAACTATCGCACGCCCGTCGCGGCTTCGTGCGGACCGTCGAGCCCAACGGAACCATCGAGGCTGGTGGAAGCTCTGACGCCTTTCCCGCGCCAGTCATGCCAAGATGCGCCCCATGCAAAAACACCACTCCTTCCGCTTGCTGGCGCTGAGCGCCGCCATCGCCGCCGCTGCGGCCTCCCTCCAGGCGCAGGCCGCCGACATGCCCGCGCAGGTGCGCGAGGTCGAGGGCGTGCACGAATACCGTCTGCCCAACGGGTTGCAGGTGCTGCTGATCCCCGACGCGTCCAAGCCGACCGTCACCGTCAACGTGACCTACCGCGTCGGCAGCCGCATGGAAGGCTACGGCGAGACGGGCATGGCCCACCTGCTCGAGCACCTGATGTTCAAGAGCACGAAGAACATCCCCAACGTCGGCGCCGAGCTTTCCAAGCGCGGCATGGGCTTCAACGGCAGCACCAACTCCGACCGCACCAACTACCACGAGACCTTCCCGTCCGATCCGGCGCAGCTGGCCTGGGCGTTGCGCACCGAGGCCGAGCGCATGACGCACGCCAACGTCATCAAGAAGGATCTCGACACCGAGATGACCGTGGTGCGCAACGAGATGGAGTCGGGCGAGAACAACCCGTTCCGCATCCTGATCGAGAAGACGAACGCCGCAGCGTACCAGTGGCACGCCTACGGCAAGGACACCATCGGCGCGCGCTCCGACGTCGAGAACGTCAACATCCCGCACCTGCAGGCGTTCTACAAGAAGTACTACCAGCCGGACAACGCCACGCTGATCGTCGCTGGCGCGTTCGACGCGAAGGCGGTGCTGGCCGAGGTCGTCAAGGATTTCTCGGTCATCCCGAAGCCCACGCGCGTGATCGAGCCCACCTACACCGTCGAGCCCGTGCAGGACGGCGAGCGCGAGGTCACGCTGCGGCGCGTCGGCGGCGAACAGGACCTGTTCGTCACCTACCACATCCCCTCGATGGCCAGCCCGGAGACGCCGGCGTTCGAGATCATCGCCACGGCGCTCGGCGACACGCCCAACGGCCGGCTGCACAAGCGGCTGGTGGCCACCGGCAAGGCGACGCAGGCCTTCGCCTGGGCCAACCAGAACGCCGATCCGGGCCAGTTCAACGTGGGCGTCATGCTCAAGAAGGACGACGACCTGGCCGTCGCGCAGAAGATCATGCTCGACACGGTCGAAGGGCTGAAGGCCGAGCCGATCACCGCCGGCGAGCTCAAGCGCACGCAGCTGCAGCTGGACAAGCAGTTCGACCAGATGCTCGCCGACCCCGAGCAGCTGTGCCTGCAGCTGTCGGAGTACATCGCCGGCGGCGACTGGCGCCTGCTGTTCCTCGACCGCGACCGCGTCGACGCGGCCACGCTGGACCAGGTCAACGCCGCCGCCGCGCGCTGGATCAAGTCGTCCAACCGCACGCTGGGCCGTTTCATCCCCACCGACGCGCCCGACCGGACGCCGCTGGCGCAGCGCAGCGACGTCGAGGCGGCGCTCGCCACGTTCAAGCCCAAGGCCGCCGTGGCCGCGGGCGAGAACTTCGACTCGACCCCGCTCAACCTCGACAAGCGCAGCCAGGTCGTCACGCTGCCCAACGGCCTGAAGCTGGCGCTGCTGCCGAAGAAGTCCAAGGGCGAGACCGTGGAAGTGAACCTCGCGCTGCATTTCGGCGCCCTCGACAACCTGCGCGGCCAGCGCGTGGCGGGCAGCGAGGTCGCGCCCATGCTGTCCACCGGCACCACCACCAAGACGCGCGCCCAGCTGGCCGACGCGTTCGACGCGCTCAAGACCGACTGGTCGGTGACCGGCTCTGCCAACGGCGCCGCCGCCGTGCTCACCACCAAGCGCGATGCGCTGCTGCCGGCGCTCGAGCTGCTGGCCGAGGTGCTGCGCAAGCCGGCCTTCAATGCCGACGAATTCGAGCAGCAGCGCCGCCAGGCGATCCAGGGCCTCGAGAAGGCGATCGAGGATCCGGGCACCAATGCGAGCGTGGCGCTCAGCCACGCGCTGCAGCAGTGGCCGGCCGACGATCCGCGCTACACCCCCACGCTGCAGCAGGCCGTCGCCGACACCAACGCCGCCAAGCTCGACGACACCATCGCGTTCTACAAGAACCACTGGGGTGCCGACCATGCGGACATGGCCGTCGTGGGCGACTTCGACCCCGCGCAGGTCAAGGCCGCCGTCGCACGCCTGTTCGGTGACTGGAAGTCGCCGGTGCCGTACGTGCGCCTGGATTCGCCGCCCTCCACGGTCTTCGGCCAGCACCTGGTCACGCCGCTGAAGGACAAGGCCAATGCCGTCGTCATCGGCCAGTTGCCGCTCAAGCTGCAGGACACCGACCCCGACTACCCCGCGCTGATGCTCGCCGTGCACGTGCTGGGCGGCGGCGGCTTCGATTCGCGCCTGCTCACGCGGCTGCGCCAGAAGGAAGGCGTGTCGTACGGTGTCGGCGCGGGCCTGAACGCGTCCATGTTCGAGCCGTCGGCCAGGCTGCAGTTCTTCGCGATCTACGCGCCGGAGAACCGCCCGAAGGTGGAGGCCGGCTTCGACGAGGAGATCGCGCGCATCGTCAAGGACGGCATCACGGCCGACGAACTGGCCACGGCGAAGAAGGCGATGCTGGCCGAGCGCGCCACGGGCCGTACCAGCGACGCGGCCGTCGCCGGTGGCTGGTCCGCGCGGCTGGAGGCCCACCGCACGTGGGCGTTCAGCGCCGACCAGGACGCCAAGATCGCGGCGCTGACGCTGGAACAGGTCAACGCGGCGATCCGCAAGTGGATCGTGCCGGGCAACGTCGACTGGTCGACCTCCGGCTCGTTCAAGTGAGCGCCCGGGCCGCGCAATACCGCGTCCAGCCTTGCCGGTTGCGCCCGGCCGAAGCCCAGTCCCTTCGCCAGGAAAAAGCAGCCCCCGGGCTGTTTTTTCTTGCGCGGCCCGCGAGCGGGTGCGCGGCCTTGATCCGGAGCGGCCCGGCGCGGCGTCCGCGCGCTTTCGCCATTCCATGGGAGCTCGCGTGAGATGAGCGACGACCTGCCGCCGCTGCCGCCCGCAGAGCCCGGCCGCTACCGCCACTACAAGGGCGGCGAGTACGAACTCGTCGGCGTGGCGCGCCACAGCGAGACGCTGGAGCCGCTGGTGATCTACCGGCCGCTGTACAACGCGACCGGGCTGTGGGCGCGGCCGTACGACATGTTCTTCGGCGAACTGGAGGTCGACGGCCGCCTCCGCAAGCGCTTCGCCAGGATCTGACGGGCCGGGAGTCGTCGTCCGGTCGCGACGCGGCCTCGTCGATTCACGGTGTAAAAGCGACGGTCGGTCGCCCGGCGCGCCCGGCGGCCCTCCGGGGCCGATATGCTTGCGCCTTTCGGGTCTCCCGACGGAGGCCCGACCGTCCGCAGAACAGAATTCCGAGGAGCCTGCCAGATGACGCTGTCCCGCCGCTTCGCCGCGCCCCGTTCGAACACGATCGCCGCCGCCCTGGCCCTGGCGCTCGCCGCCGGGCTGCTGGCCGGCTGTCACAAGCCCGCGGCGCCCGGCCCGGCGGAGGCTGCCTCGGCGCCGGCCGCCACGCTGCTGATCTCGCCCGAGGACCTGCGCACCGTGAGCCTGCAGACCTATGCGTCCGGCCCGGTGATCACCGGCTCCGTCCAGCCGGAGCGCCGCGCCGATCTGCGCGCCGAGATCTCCGCCGTCGTGCAGCAGGTGCTCAAGGAGAACGGCGAGGTGGTGCACAAGGGCGACCTGCTGGTGCGCCTGGACGACACCTCGATCCGCGACAGCCTGCGTTCGGCCGAGGAGTCGAGCCGCGCCGCCGCCCAGGCCCTCGACCAGGCACAGCGCGCGTTGGCGCGGGTCAAGACGCTGCAGGCCGAGGGCATGAGCTCGCAGCAGGCGCTCGACGACGCGGAGGTGCGCCGCAACACCGCGCAGAGCGACCGCGTGGCGGCCGACGCGCGCACCGTCACCGCGCGCCAGCAGCTCACGCGCACCGAGGTGCGCGCGCCGTTCGACGGCGTCGTCAGCGACCGCAAGGTGTCGGCGGGCGACACCGCGGCCGTCGGCAAGGAACTGCTGAAGGTGATCGACCCGGCCAGCATGCGCTTCGAGGGACTGGTGTCGGCCGACCGCATGGGCGACATCCATCCCGGCCAGGCCGTGCAGTTCCGCATCAACGGCTTCGACAAGAGCGAGTTCGCCGGCACGGTGCGCCATGTCGACGCGTCCGCCGATTCGGTGACGCGCCAGGTCTCGGTGATCGTCGACTTCGCGCCGGGGACGGCGCCCAAGGTGGCCGGGCTGTACGCGGAAGGCCGCATCTCGTCGGGCGATTCGAAGGCGCTGCTGCTGCCCGAGGCCACGATCGTCAAGGAAGGCGACAAGGCCTACGTCTGGCGCCTGGGCAAGGGCGTGCTGGCCAAGGTGCCCGTCACGCTGGGCGACCGCGACGCGCGGCTGGGCAACGTCGCGGTGCTTTCGGGCATCGCGGCCGGCGACCGCCTGTTGCGCACGCCGGGGTCGGCGCTGGCCGACGGCCAGAAGTACGAGCTGGCCAAGCCGTCCGCGGCCTCGGCGCCGACCGGCGCCTGAACGGGAGCCCCCATGTTTCTCTCCGACTTCAGCATCAAGCGGCCGATCGCCGCCATCGTCATCATCATCCTGCTGATGGGCCTGGGCCTCATCGCGATGAGCAAGCTGCGCGTCAACCAGTTCCCCGACGTCGCGCCGCCGGTGCTGGTCGTGGGCATCACCTACCCGGGCGCCTCGCCGGACACGGTGGAGCGCGAGCTGATCAACCGCATCGAGCGGGCGTTCCAGGGCATCGAGGGCGTCGACGAGTCGCGCTCGTCGTCGACGGCCAGCGAAGGCTACGCCCAGTTCGTGCTGGTGTTCAACTTCCACAAGGACCTGTCCGAGGCCTCGGACGAGGTGCGCAACGCGATCGGCAGCGTGCGCTACAAGCTGCCGGTGGAGATGCGCGAGCCCGTGCTGACGCGCTTCGACCCGTCGGCGCAGCCCATCATGCAGATGGCGCTGTCGTCGTCCACCGAGAGCCATGTCGAGATCTCGCGCCTGGCCGAAGACCAGCTCGCCGACCGCTTCCGCGCGATCCCCGGGGTGGCGGTGGTCAACGTCAACGGCTCGCTCACGCGCGAGCTGAGCGTGCTGGTGCATGCGCAGAAGCTGCGCGAGTACGGCGTGTCGGTGACCGACGTCGTCAACGCGCTGCGGGCGCAGAACGCCACCGCGCCGGTGGGCAAGGTGCGCGGCGTGCTCGAGGACCAGAGCATCCGGCTCGTCGGCCGCATCGAGACGCCGTCCGAGTTCAACCAGGTGCTGATCAAGCGCAGCGGCGACAACCTGATCCGTCTGGGGCAGGTGGCGACGGTGCAGGACGGCTTCGCCGAGGCGATCTCGCACAACGAGCGCAACGGGCGGCTCAACGTCGGCATCGAGGTCTCGCGCACGCGCGACGCCAGCACCACGGCCGTGGCCAAGCAGGTGCGCGACCTGGTGGCGCAGATCAACAAGGAGCAGGCCGGACGCAGCAAGCTCGAGATCACCGAGGACGGCGGCATCGAGGCGCAGGACAGCCTCGACAACGTGGTCGACGCGCTGTTCTTCGGCGCGGGCCTGACCGTGCTCGTGGTCTACGTGTTCCTGAACTCGTGGCGCTCCACGCTGATCACCGGCCTGAGCCTGCCGACCTCGGTCATCACCGCGTTCATCGCCGTGTGGCTGTGCGGCTTCACGCTCAACTTCATGAGCCTGCTGGGTCTGTCGCTGGCCATCGGCGTGCTGATCGACGACGCGATCGTGGTGCGCGAGAACATCGTGCGCCACATGCGTCTCGGCGAGGATAGACGCACGGCGGCGCTGAACGGCACGGCCGAGATCGGCATGGCGGTGGCGTCGACCACGTTCTCGATCGTGGCCGTGTTCGCGCCCGTCGCCTTCATCCCCGGCATGACGGGCGAGTGGTTCCGTCCGTTCGGCCTGACGGTCGTCGCGTCGGTGGTGGTGAGCCTGTTCATCTCGTTCACGCTCGACCCGATGCTGTCGGCCTACTGGGGCGACCCGGTCGACCTGCACGACGCGCCGCGCAAGGGACTGGGCCGCACCCTGCAGCGCTTCAACGACTGGTTCGACCACCAGGCCGACCGCTACGGCCGCGTCATCGAATGGGCGCTGCATCACCGCTGGCGCATGGGCGTGGCCGCCGCGCTGAGCCTGGTGCTGGCCGTGGTGCTGCAGGCGAAGTTCGGCGGCTACGACTTCCTGCCCAAGTCCGACGTCGGCACCATCGCGGTGGACATCCGCATGCCGCCCAGCAGCAGCCTCGAGTATTCGCGCCTGAAGACCGAGGCCGCGACCGAGGTTGCGCGCGGCCTGCCGGAGTTCCTCAACGCGAGCGCGCACATGACCACCGACAACGCGCGCATCTACGTCGACATCGGCAAGAGCACGCTGCGCAAGCGCAGCGCGGACGAGATCTCGAGCGACCTGCGCAAGCGGCTGCAGCGGCTGGTCGGCGCCGAGTACGTGGTGCTCGACGACCTGAACAACGGCGCGCAGAAGCCGGTGCAGATCCGCTTCTACGGCACCGATTCGCGCCGCCTGCTGGCCATCACCAACGACTTCATGGACAAGCTGCGCCGCGTGCCCGGCGCGGTCGACGTCGGCCTGTCGCAGCAGGATCCGCAGCAGGAACTGCGCGTCGACCTCGACCGCGGCCTCGCCAATTCGATGGGCGTGTCGATCAACGACGCCGCGCAGACCTTGCGGGTCGCGTTCGCGGGCGTGGAATCGGGCGACTGGATCGATCCGACCGGCGAGGCGCGCGACGTGTCGGTGCGGCTCGCGCCGGAAGATCGCCTCGACGCCGCCAACATCGAGCGGCTGCCGATCTCGGTGGCCGGCACCGACCAGATGGTGCCGCTCGAGCAGATCGCCACCGTCACCATGGGCAAGGCGCCGTCGACCATCCAGCACGCCAACAGCAAGCGCATGGTGGTCGTGGCCGCGAACGCGCAGGGGCGCTCCTCGGGCGAGGTGACCGGCGACGCGATGAAGATCGCCAAGGCCATCGCGTTCCCGCCCGGCTTCGGCATCGAGCTGGCGGGCAGCTCGCACGACCAGCAGGAGGTGTTCTCCAATCTCTTCATCGCGCTGATCTCGGGCGTGGCGCTGATGTACCTGGTGCTGGTGATCCAGTTCGGCTCGTTCACGGCGCCGATCCCGGTGATGATCTCGCTGCCGCTGAGCCTGATCGGCGTGGTGATCGCGCTGGTGTCGACGCACGCCACGCTCAACCTCATGAGCATCATCGGCGTCATCATGCTGATGGGCCTGGTCGCGAAGAACGCCATCCTGCTGCTCGACGCCGCGCGTGCCGAGGAGCGCGACGGCGTCGACCGCGAGGAGGCGCTGATCCACGCCGGCCGCAAGCGCCTGCGCCCGATCATGATGACGACGTTCGCGCTGATCGCGGGCATGTTGCCGGTGGCCATCGGCGTGGGCGAGGGCGGCGAGTTCTATCGCCCGATGGCGGTCACCATCATCGGCGGCACGATCACGTCGACGATGCTGACGCTGCTGGTCATCCCGTGCTTCTACGATTCGATCGAGATGATGCGCGAGCGCATGATCGCCAAGTTCCGTCGACGCTCCGAGCGCTTCACCGCGGCGGGCGGCCTCTTGCTCACGCTGCTCGAGTTCGTCGCGTTCCTGACGACGGTGCGCTTCTTCTGGCGCGTGGGACGACGCGTTCTGCGCCTGCCCGCCGGTGGCCTGTGGCGCAAGGACGCAGCGTCCTCGCCTCCCGACGCGCCGTCGGCGCAGCCGGCGTTCAACGGATGACGATGGTCTCGCGATGAGTGCGGCAATGCTGGTCGCGGCCGACAGGCTGCCCCCGGCCGACCTGCACGCCGCGACCGTCGCCGCGTTCGCCGACTACCTCGCCGGACCGTTCCGGATGACGCTGGAACAGTTCCCGTCGTTCATCGCGCGCCAGGGCGTCGACCTCGCGCGCAGCCGCGTGGCGATCGCCGGCGGCGCGATCGCCGCCTTCGCGTTCGCGTGCCCGCGTCCCGAAGTCGGGCGCTGGCGCCTGGCCGCGATGGGGGCGCTGCCCGCCGCGCGCGGCAGCGGCGCCGCGCCGGCCTTGCTCGACGACTTCGTCGCCCGCGCGCACGCCGAAGGCCTGGCCCGGGCCGAGCTCGAATGCTTCGCCGCGAACGAGCGCGCGCTGCGGCTGTATCGCGGCCGCGGCTTCGAGGTCGTGGCCGCGCTCAATGGCTGCAAGCTGCCCCACGATGCCGCCGCGCAGGCGCCCGCGGGCGAACCTCCGGATGATGTGCGCGTGGTCGATCGCGCGCATGCGCTCGCGTGGCTCGCCGCCGCCGACCAGCGCATCGAGTGGCTGCCGTATCCCAACAGCGCGCGCTGCATGGCGGCGCAGTCGCGGCCGCTGAGCTTCTGGCAACGCGGCAGCGCGCAGCTCGTGTTCAGCGTCGTCGACGGCACGCCCGCGCAGATCCACAGCCTGGTCGACCTGGAACCGGCGCTGCAGGACGCCGAGACGCTGGCCTTCGCGGTGGCGGCGGCGCATCCCGGCGTGTTCGCGCCGCCGATCCTGCGCGACGACCTCGGCGGCGCGGCCTTGCGGCGCGCGGGCCTCGTGCCGGACGACCTCGGCCAGGTGCTGATGGCGCGCGAGCTCTAGGCGTCCGCGTCCACCATCGCCTGCAGCTTCTCCACGGTGGCCCAGTTGCGCGCGGTGCCGCGTTCCTTGAGCACCTTGTGCACCGCCTTCGCGATGCGGCTCTCGATGATGCCGCTGGCGCACCACAGCCACGCGGCGTGCCGGCCGACGGCGAAGACCTCGGGCGCCCAGTCGCCGGCTTCGAGCGCCTTGAGTTCGGCGAGCGCGGACGCGTCCTGCATGAACATCACCTGCATGCGCGCGTCGTCCTCGGCATGCTGGCGCAACGGGTGTTCGGCGATCGCGGCGGCGAGGTCGGCGGCGCTCTTGACGACGACCTCGCAGTCGACGCCGGTCTTCTCGAGGATCGCGGCCCGCAGCTTCTTCGCGTGGCCCGCGGGCGTGCCGGCCTTCGCGTCGAACACGGCGTTGCCGCTGTTCAGGAGCGTGCGCACGTTGGCATGGCCCAGCGCCTCCATGAGCGCGCGCAGGTCGGCCATCGGAACGCGCTTGGCCTTGCCGACGTTGATGCCGCGCAGGAGCGCGATGTGTCGTTTCATGCGTTCATTTTTCCACGACCGGCAATACGCGCGTGCCCGGCGGTGGCCGCCGTGCTCGGTACACTTCGGAGTCCATGTCGAACTCGACCGTCCATCCGCACGTCCATCCCCTGCGCCGCTTGTACGGCTACGCGCGCGGCTACCGGCGCGACCTGGTGCTGGCCACCGTGTATTCGGTGGCCAACAAGTTCTTCGACGTGCTGCCCGAACTGCTGATCGGCATCGCGGTCGACGTGGTCGTCAATCGCAGGGCGTCCTTCGTCGCCCGGATGGGCATCGCCGATCCGAAGCAGCAGCTGATCCTGCTGACGGTGCTGACCATCGTGATCTGGCTGGGCGAGTCGTTCTTCGAATATCTGTACGAGCTGAAATGGCGCGGCCTCGCGCAGAGCCTGCAGCACGAGATGCGCATGGAGGCCTACGGGCACGTGCAGCGGCTCGAGATGGCGTACTTCGAGCGCAACCGCAGCGGCAACCTGCTGGCCGTGCTCAACGAGGACGTCAACCAGATGGAGCGCTTCCTCAACGGCGGCGCCAACGACCTGATCCAGGTGTTCGTGGGCTCGCTGATGGTGGGCGGCGTGTTCTTCGTGCTGACCGCCAGGCTCGCGGCGCTGGCGCTGATCCCGGTTCCGCTGATCCTGTACGGCGCGTTCTGGTTCCAGCGCAAGCTCGCGCCGCGCTACACCGCGATGCGCGAGGCCGCGGGCGCGATGGCCACGCGCCTGAACAACAACCTGCAGGGCATCGCGACGATCAAGGCCTACACCGCCGAGGACTTCGAGGCCAGGCACATCGAGCAGGCATCGATCGCGTACCGAGAACGCAACCGCGAGGCGATCCGGCTGTCGGCCGCGATCACGCCGGTGATCCGCATCGCGATCCTGGCCGGCTTCGGCGTGACGATGCTGTACGGCGGCCTGATGACGCTGGACGGCCGGCTGGGCGTCGGCAGCTACTCGGCGCTCGTGTACCTGACGCAGCGCCTGCTGTGGCCGCTGACGCGCCTGGCCGAGATGACCGACCTCTACCAGCGCTCGATGGCCTCGATCGAGCGCGTGATGAACCTGCTGCAGACGCCCATCGCGATTGCCTACGCGGGACGCGCGCTCCCGCGTGCGCAGGTGCGCGGCGCACTGGTGTTCGACGACCTGCGCTTCTCGTACGCCGCGGCGGCGGTCGGTGCGGATGTCCGCACGTTCGCCGGCGCACTCGCATCGGGCCTGACGAAGCCTGCGCTGGACGGCATCTCGCTGCGCATCGCGCCGGGCGAGACCGTGGCCTTCGTCGGCAGCACCGGCAGCGGCAAGAGCACGCTGATCAAGCTGCTGCTGCGCTACTACGACACCGCGCCCGGCCGCATCCTCCTCGACGGCATCGACGTCACGACGCTCGACCTGCAGGACCTGCGCCGCGCGATCGGCTATGTCTCGCAGGACAGCTTCCTCACCGACGGCACCGTCGCCGAGAACATCGCGTACGGACTGCACGACGTCTCCGAGGCCGACATCGTGCGCGCGGCGCAGGCCGCCGAGGCGCACGAGTTCATCCGCGCGCTGCCGCAGGGCTACCGCACGCCGGTGGGCGAGCGCGGCATGAAGCTGTCGGGCGGCCAGCGCCAGCGGCTCGCGCTGGCGCGCGCGATCCTGAAGGATCCGCCGATCCTGGTGCTCGACGAGGCGACGTCCGCCGTCGACAACGAGACCGAGGCCGCGATCCAGCGCTCGCTCGACAAGCTCGTGCAGGGCCGCACCAGCATCCTGATCGCGCATCGCCTGTCCACCGTGCGGCTCGCGCATTGCATCCACGTGATGGAGGCCGGCCGCATCGCCGAGTCCGGCACCCACGACGAACTGGTCGCCCGCGGCGGCCTCTACGCGGCGCTGTGGCGCCTGCAGACCGGCGAGCGCGACGCTCGGAAGGAACCCGCATGATCGTGCGCATCGACATCGACAAGGCCGGCGACTCCTTCGGCTACCGCGTGAGCTACGAGTCCGAGGAGATGTACGCCGACGACGGCCTCGACTCGATCGTCGAATGCCTGGTCGCCGCGGTCGAGGGCATGCCGCCCGAGGCGGTGGCGGCCGAGCTCTGGTACGACGGCGTCGTCTCCGGCACCTACCCGCTGTCGGTGATCGGCATGAGCATCGAGCAGGTGGCCCAGCACGCGTCGAACACGACGGCGATGATCGACGACGTGATGCCCGACCGATGAGCGGCTGCATGGGTGCGGCCCGGGCGTGTCGTTTGCCGTCGAGCTGCATCGCGGCACGAGCCGCAGCCACTCGACGGAATCCGACCATGAAGCCCATCTCCTCCTTCGCGTGCGTCGCCACGTGCCTGCTGGTCCTCGCCGGCGCCGCACAGGCCACCGAGCAAGAGACGATGACCAATGCCCGGCCGGCCAGCGCGGTCGCGCCGGCGGGCGCCGTGCGCACGATGAAGTTCACCACGCACCATGCCGTCCCCGCCACGCTGACCCTGCGCCGCGACACGCCGATCAACGACGGCTGGAAGCCGCAGTTCCGCTTCGCCGGCCAGACCGACTTCCATACCTGCGAGTTCCACCTCCCCAAGACCGGTCAATTGGTGCAGCGCGGCGAAACCGCCACCGGCACCCTGCTGTGCACCACGCCCTGGCAGCTCTACGACAACGGCCTGGCCTTCGAAGCCTTCGAGGACGGGAAGAAGGTCGCCGACGGCACGCTGCGGCCCTGATCGATTGACGCGGCGCGACTGAATCGGCGGTTCGGCGGGCGTTCATCGCCGCTCATTTCGATTCGCGGGATATCCGCCGCGCGGGGCGGCGCTCAATATCGGGCGTCCAGGAGTTCTCCACCGCGGGAGTGGCCGATGTCCGTGATGACGCACGAGTCGAGGTGGCGACTGCTGGTCGGCGCGGCGCCCGTCATCGGCGTCGCGTTCTTCGTCTGGGCGGCGGCGCAGGGCGAGGGCGACGTGGCGCGCTCGCCCACGGCGCGTGCGATCCTGGCGGTCGTCGCCGCGCTGGGCACCGCGGTCGCGTGGTGGACGGCGCGCCAGCTGCGCGCGACGCCCACGGTGTCGGTGTCCCGGGCCGGCGCGCTGGCGCAGGCCGGCCAGCTCGCGGGCCACGTCACGCTGCGCGGGCGCGCGCGGGCGCTGCCCGATGCGGTGCCGCTGGTGTCGCCCGACGGCGAGCTGTGCCTCTGGTTCGACAGCGGCGACGCCGCCCCGCCGCGCGACAGCGTGCGTCCGTTCCTGCTGGTGGACGACAGCGGCGAGTGCATCGTGCTGCCGGCCGGGGCCGAGGTCACCGGCCATGGTTCGGTGCCGGCATCCGCGGCGCGTTCGGGCCTGGCCGCCGGCCAGCCGCGACCCGCCGAGCGCCTGCTGCGCAACGGCGACCGCGTGCAGGTGGCCGGGCGCTTCGTCGCGGCATCGCCGGAGTCGCTCGCCCTGCAGGTTCAGGCGGCCTCGCTGGTGGCCCGCACCGAGGCCTCGCAGGCGCAGTGGCGCAGCGGCGATCCGCTGCCCTTTCGGGACCTGCGTGCGGCCGCGCTGGCGGGGGCGGCCTTCGTCGCCGCGCCGCCGTTGGCGCGCCACGGGCTGCTGCTGCCGGTGATCGCGGCGCCGGAGTCGGGACCGCCGCTGGGCATCCGCATCGGCGGCGACGACGGCGAGGGCGGCGTCTACGGGCTGCTGGCGGTGGTCGACAGCGTCGTGCTGGTCGTGTCGTCGTCGCTGGTGGCGTGGGCGATGCTGGTGCCGGGTTGATCCGGGGTCCGCGGCTGCCCGTGCGAGGGCGTCCTGCTGATAGCATCGAAGTCCCCATTTCCGGCGGCCCGGGCGACGTCAAGAGCGTGCGCCTGGTCCGCCGGCCCTCCAGCGACTACCTGTCGGAGCCCCGATCCATGATGATTCGCCTGCCGCTCGCCGCGGCGCTCACGTTGTGCCTGTCCGTCGCGTCCGCCGACGAGGGCATGTGGACGTTCAACAACTTCCCCGCCGCCAAGGTCGGCCAGGCCTACGGCTTCACGCCCGACCAGGCGTGGCTCGACCACGTCCGCATGGCCTCGGTGCGCATCGCGGGCGGCTGCTCGGCGTCGCTGGTGTCGGCCGAAGGCCTGGTGATGACCAACCACCACTGCGCGCGCAGCTGCATCGAGAACGTGTCGGGCCTCACGCACAAGGACTACAACCGCGACGGCTTCTACGCGAAGACGACGGCCGACGAGGCGCGCTGCCCGGGCATGGAGATGAACCAGCTGGTCGACATCACCGACGTCACCAAGCGCGTGCAGGACTCGACCAGGAACGCGCAGCCGGAGACCTTCAACGACGTCCAGAAGTCGGCCATCGCCGCCATCGAGAAGGAATGCGGCACCTCCGACGACGTGCGCTGCGAGGTCATCTCGCTGTACGAAGGCGGCCGCTACGACCTGTACAAGTACCGCCGCTACCAGGACATCCGCCTGGTCTTCGCGCCCGAGGATCGCATCGCGTTCTTCGGCGGCGACCCCGACAACTTCAACTTCCCGCGCTACGACCTCGACGTGTCGATGGTGCGCATCTACGGCCGCGACGGCAAGCCGCTGCACAATGCCGAACACCTGTCCTGGTCGGACGGCAAGCTCAAGGACGGCGACCTGACCTTCGTGTCCGGCAACCCCGGCGGCACCTCGCGCGACATGACGATGGCGCAGTTCGACGACGAGCGCGACGACATGCTGGTGCGCGGACTGACGCGATTGTCCGAGCTGCGCGGCTACGTCACGCAGTACCAGGAGCGCGGCGCCGAGGAGAAGCGCCAGAGCAACGACATCCTGTTCGGCGTCGAGAACAGCCTCAAGGTGTACAAGGGTCGCCACGAGGCGCTGGCCGACAAGGCGTTCCACGCCCAGCTCGCCGCCAACGAGAAGGCCCTGCGCGACAAGGTCATGCAGGATCCGGCGCTGGCGCAGGCCTACGGCGGCGTGTGGGACGCGATCGACGCGATCGTGCAGAAGGACGAGACCTACCGCACCGAGAACATCGCCCTGGGCCGCACGATGGGCCTGTCCCAGCTGTTCACGATCGCCCGCAACCTCGTGCGCCACGGCGACGAGATCGGCAAGCCCAACGGCGAGCGCCTGCGCGAGTTCGGCGATTCGCGCCTGCCGCAGATGAAGGCGGCCACGCTGGTCAACGAGCCGATCTACGACGAGCTCGAGATCGCCATGCTGACCTGGTCGCTCACGACCATGCGCGCCGAGCTCGGCGCCGACTCCCCCATCGTCAAGCGCGTGTTCGGCAAGCGCAGCCCGGCGCAGATCGCCACGGATGCGGTCAGGCACACGCACCTGAAGGATCTGAAGGTCGACGCCAACGGCAACGTCGTCGGCGGCTACCGCCAGCAGCTGTGGGACGGCGGCAAGGCCGCGGTCGACGCGTCGCACGATCCGATGATCGAACTCGCCCGCGCGCTCGACCCGGACGCCCGGGCGATCCGCAAGAAGATCGAGACCGAGGTCGACGGCCCGATGAAGCGTCAGCAGGAGCTGCTCGCCAAGGCCCGCTTCGCGGTCTACGGCGACACCCGGTACCCGGACGCCACCTTCACGCTGCGCCTGTCGTACGGCACGGTCAAGGGCTGGCAGGAAGGCGACCACGCGGTGGCGCCGTTCACCACGCTGGCCGGCGCCTTCGACCGCGCGACGGGTGCCGATCCGTTCCAGCTGCCCGACTCGTGGATCAAGGCCAAGGCCAGGCTCGACCTGGCCACGCCGTTCGATTTCGTTACCACCAACGACATCATCGGCGGCAACTCCGGCTCGCCGCTGATCAATCGCAAGGGTGAAGTGGCCGGCCTGATCTTCGACGGCAACATCCACTCGCTGGGCGGCGACTACGGCTACGACCCGGCGCTCAACCGCGCCGTCGCGGTCGACTCCGCGGCGCTGCTCGAGGCGATGGACAAGGTCTACGGCGCGGGTCGCATCGTCAAGGAACTGACGGGCTCGGCCACCGCGCCTGCCGCCAGCAAGTAAGCCTCTCGCCCTCGGCCAGGAACGGCGCGCGAGTCGGGCGACTCGCGCGCCGTCTCGCCTTCAACGGCGCAGGAAGCCGAGCAGCAGCGCCGTCACGCGCTCGGGCTCCTCGCGAGGCAGCCAGTGCGTCGCGTCCGGGAAGTGGAACACCTCGCCGGCATCGCAGCGCGCGATCGAGGCCTCGGCCATCGCGTGCTCCAGCGCGTGGTCGCGGTCGCCCCACAGCAGGCGTACCGGAATCGTGACGCGGCCGCTGCCGGGTGGCACCTGCCCGCCCAGGCGCAGCGCGCGGTACCAGTTCAGCATGCCGGTGAGTGCGCCCGGCTGCGCCCAGGCGGCGCGGTAGGTGGCGAGGTCGTCGGGCGTGAACGCGCCGGGTCGGCTGGTGCCCACCAGCGCGTTGGCCAGCCTCTCGAAGTTGCGCGCGCGCAGCAGCGCCTCGGGCAGCCGCGGCAGCTGGAAGAACAGCATGTACCAGCTCCTGGCGAGCTGCGACGGGTGGCGCCGCAGGTAGCGCTTGAACGTGTCGCCGTCCGGCACGTCGATGATCGCGGCGCGTTCGACGACGTCGGCATGGTGCTCGGCCAGGTGCCAGGCGACCGCGCCGCCCCAGTCGTGCCCGACCACCTGCGCACGTTCGCGCCCGAGCGCGTGGACGATGGCGACGACGTCGGCCGCCAGGTGGTCGATGCGGTACGCGGCGATCGCCTCGGGCTTGCTGCTCAGGCCGATGCCGCGCTGGTCGGGCGCCACGACGCGGAAGCCGGCCGCCGCCAGCGCCGGCATCAGCCGGGTCCAGCCATGCGAGGTCTCCGGAAAGCCGTGCAGCATCAGCAGCAACGGGCCGTCGACGGGCCCGGCGGCGAGCGCGTGGAACCGCAGGCCGTTGGCGGCGATCGAGAGCTGTTCGAAGTCCGGCGTCATCGTCCCATTGTGAGCGGCCTGTGCCGGCGCTGCGCGGTAGCAGCGCGTTCGTTGCGGTGGCTGGCGTGCGCCGCGAAGCCGACGATGGCCATCGCCATCGCGCCCGGCAGCACGCGTCGCGGCCGGCTTCGAGTCGGGCGACACGACAGCGGGATCGCCCGGGAATGCGCCGATCGTGACGATCTCGACGCTGGGCTGCGGCAGCCGAGCCACAAGCGCGCGGCGGGTTCACGGGTTGCGACTACGATGGCGAGCGGGAGCGTGCGCCGGGTCCACGGCCGAGCTTCCGCCAGCCCTGTTTGGAATCCTCCCGCTTGCTCCGTGCCGTCCGCTACGCCCTCTCGAGGAGCTTCCTGAAAAAGCGCCCGCCGGTGCCGCCCGTCGGGCTCGCGTTGCGTGGCTCGGCGTTCAGCGGTGCCGCGGGCCTGCCGTGGCCGCAGCCGGGCGTCAGCCAGCCCAGCCTCGAGCGCTGCCTGATCCTGGCGCTGCTGCTGCACATCCTGCTGTTCATCATCGTGGGCACCGCGCCCGGCGGCGATTCGACGCCCGGCAGCCGCCGTGCCGGCGACCTCGTGGTGTACGTGCCCGACGAGTCGCGCGCGCAAGCCGCCAGGCCCGCGCCGCCGGTCGCCACCGACGCGGTGCCGGC
>CAIMXF010000390.1 GCA_903845345.1 uncultured beta proteobacterium | reverse complement strand
CGCCCGCGAGCGCGCGCCGCGCGACGCGCGCGCGGGCCGGCGGGCGCGGGTGCGCGCTCACGCGGCGGGCTCCGCTTCCAGCAGCACGTCGTCGGCCATCACGCGCCAGGTGTTGCGGCCGGCGTTCTTGGCGGCGTACAGCGCGGCGTCGGCGCGGCCGATGAGCGTCTCGGCGGTGGCCGCGTCGGCCGAGGCGATCTCGCGCCGGAACGCGACGCCGATGCTGGTCGTGATGGTCAGCATGCGGCCTTCGATCTCCAGCGGCCGCGTGACGTTGGCGACGATCTTGCGCGCCACGACCTGGGGCTCGTCGGCGGAGTTGAGGCCCTCGAGCACGATCACGAACTCGTCGCCGCCCAGCCGCGCGACGGTGTCGGTGGTGCGCACGCTCTGCTGCAGCCGCGCCGCGAAGGCCTTGAGCACCTCGTCGCCCGCGGCGTGGCCGAGGCTGTCGTTGATGCGCTTGAAGTGGTCGATGTCGAGGTACATCAGCGCCAGGCCGGCCATCGCGCGGCGCGCGCGCGACAGCGCGAGCGGGAACGCCTCGTTGAAGTAGTAGCGGTTGGCCAAGCCGGTCAGCACGTCGGAGCGCACCAGCAGGCTCAGCTGCTTCTCGACGTTCTTCAACGCCGACACGTCGGTGGCCAGGCCGTACAGGCCGGCGACGTGGCCGTCGGATTCGATGTCGGGGATGTAGGCGTAGTGCAGGATGCGCGCGACGTCGCCGGTGAGCGACTCGGCCTCGAACGTGACGCGCCTGCCGCCGAGCGCCTGCTCGATCGCCTCGCGCCGCCGCTCGTAAGCGACGGGCCGCAGGATGTCGCCGATGCGCTGGCCGATCACCGCGTCGGCCGGACGGCCCAGCCACTCCAGGCCGGTGCGGTTGACGAAGCGGTAGCGCTGCTCGTCGTCGAGGTAGGTGATGGCCACCGGCAGGTTGTCGGTGATCGCGCGCAGCTGGCCTTCGGCCTTCGCGCGCCGCGCCTCGGCCTCCTTCATCGCGGTGATGTCGAAGGTCATCAGGTAGAAGCCGCGCTGCGCGCCGCCGTCGCTGCGGTCGGGGATCAGGTGCGCCTGGAAGTGCGCCGCGCGGCCGGCGAATTCCACCTTGCCCTCGAGGCGCGAACGGCGGCCCTGCAGCGCCTCGCGCACGTAGGGCTCGTGCTGCGCGTAGACCGACTCGCCGAGCGCGGCGCGCATGCGGATGCCGGGGATCTCGGTGCGGTCGATGCCCAGCGAACGCAGGCCGGCGTCGTTGGCGAACAGGCAGGTCTCGTGCATGTCGAAGTAGCCCACCATCGCGGGGATCGCGTTGGTGAGGTCGGCCATGCGCTGCTCGCTGCGCGCGATCTCGAGCTCGGCGGCGCGCCGCTCGGTGATGTCCACCGTCAGCGTGTAGCAGCCGCGCACCGTGCCGTTGGGCGCGACGTCGGGGATGTATTCGACCAGCAGGTGGCGCTCGGCGCCGTCGCGGCGCACGCTGCGCGCCCACTGCACGCGCTCGCCGGCGAGCGCCTTGTCGAGGTTGCCCTTCATCGCGACATAGGCGCCCTCGCCCAGCACCTCGGCCACGTGGCGGCCGACCATGCTGAACGGGTCGTGGCCGAGCCATTCGCGGTACTTCTCGTTGGCGAAGCGGTACTCGTGCGCGGGGTCGATGTAGCCGACCAGCGCGGGCAGGTTGTCGGTGATGTCGCGCAGCTGCTGCTCGGAGCGGTCGCGCTGCTGGTCGCTGTCGATCAGCGCCCTCGTCATCGCGTCGAACTCGCGCGAGAGATCGCCGAACTCGTCCTGGGTGGTGTTGTCCAGGCGGAAGGTCATGTCGCCGCGGCGGATCGCGGCGGCGGCCCGGTCGAGGCGCTGCATCGGCAGCAGCACGCGGCGCAGCACGACGGCGCCGGTGGCCAGCAGCATCAGCAGCATCACGCACGGCACGGCCAGCGCGATCCAGCGGAACTCGCTCTCCGCGGCGCGGCGCTGGGCCACCGAGTCCTGGAACCACTGGTAGGCGTAGTCGCTCATCGCCTGCGTGTTGGTCAGGAGCTGGTCGAGCAGCGCCTCCTTGCGGCGCTCGGTGAACGCGTCGCCGCCGGCCGGCAGTTCCTCGAGCCGAGTGAACAGCGCGGGCAAGGCCTGCGTGACGTCGCGCAGCTCCACCAGCGCCGGGCTGGTGCCGGCGTGGCGATCGTCGGCCAGCGCCGCGGCGATCGCCGCATGGCGCAGCCGCCACTGCTCGGCGGCGCGCGGCTCGGCGTAGCGCGCGTATTCCTGCGTCAACGCCAGCAGGCCCGCGACCTCGTGCTCGGTCACCTGCGCGCGCGCCTGCGCGTCGCCTGCCGCATCCTCGCGCCGGCCGGCCGCGAACACGATCGCCGCGGCCAGGATGCCGGTGCATGCCGAGGCCGTGACGAACGCGAGGAGCTGGTTGCGGATGCGCATGCTAGGAGCTGTGGATGGATCCGGCGCGTCCGGGCGGCGCGGCAAGGTCCGCGAGCGCGGCCACCACGCGCCGCTGCGGAGGAGAACAGGATCATGGACTCGGCGTTTTGTGGAAATCGGCGGGCCACGCATGCGCCTGGGCCGACCGTCACCCGCGAGCATCCCGTATCCCGAGTCGCGGCGAAAGCCCGAAAAAACCCCGGAACGGACTTCAAGTCGGCCGGCAGGCTAGTTCTGCGTCGAATGTGCCACGTGCAGCGAGACGGCGCGGCCGGCGCGGAACTCGATGACGGTCGAACTGACCATCTGCAGGTTGCCGACCTGGCTCTGGAACAGGCTGGAGAAGCTCGCGCCCGGCCTGGCCGGAATGCCCAGCGCCTTGCGCAGCTCGGCGCTCATGTTGCCCAGCCACAGGCCGTCGTCGAAGCGCACGGGCTTGAACCGGGCCGGCAGGTCGGGGCATTGCGGCGTCGCGGCGCTGCCGGCGGGCAGGTCGGCGGCGACCACCGCGTCGATGCGGCCGCGCGACAGCTCGCTGGACGTGAGCCACACCCGCTGCATGGGCGCGGCGTCGGAGACCGTGTAGCAGAGCCAGTCGAGCGCGTCGGTGCCCTTGCCCTGGTGCTGGGGGACGCCCGCGCCGATCGCCTGGCGGGTGTCGGCCAGCGTGGCGCCGTCGAGCGTGATGCGCAGCGCGCCCATCAGCAGCGGGCGCACCGGGTCGGCGGCGACGTTGACGGGAGAATTCTGGATCGCGGGCCACGCCGGCGGCGGCGCGACGGTGTCGGCGGCGAAAGCGGCGGTCGCGCTCGCGAGGAGCGGCACGAACAGCCGGAAAGGCGGGCGGATCTGCATGGTCTGAAGAGTCTCCGGGATCGTTTCTTTTCCTCGGTCGCCTCCACGTGCGTCCGGTGCGGGCCGAGCCCCGCACTGCCGAGTAGTCTCACACAGGATGGCGACAGCTGTCTTGCCATAAGCCGCCAAGCCCCGCGTTGACGAATGGTCCAGCATTTCGGAGTCGCCAGGCTGACTTGCCGGGCCGATCGGCGGAGATTTCGCACGCTCGTGGCGTCCGGATGACGCGGTGCGCTGCAGAGTCGCACCCCGGCGCAGGGTCGGCGACGGTTTGGTAGATTGGCCGCCAACTTCGGAGGCGATGACGCGATGATCGACAAGATCGTTGAGAGCACGGCCGCGGCCGTCGCGGACGTCCGCGACGGTGCGACGGTGATGATCGGCGGCTTCGGCACCGCCGGCCTGCCCGACGAACTGATCGCCGCGCTGCTCGATCAGGGCGCGCGCGAGCTGGTCGTCGTCAACAACAACGCCGGCAATGGCGACGCCGGCCTGGCCGCGCTTCTGGCCGCCGGCCGGGTGCGCAAGATCATCTGCAGCTTCCCGCGCCAGGTCGATTCCTGGCATTTCGACAAGCTGTATCGCGAAGGCAGGATCGAGCTGGAGCTGGTGCCGCAGGGCAACCTGGCCGAACGCATCCGCGCGGCCGGCGCCGGCATCGGCGCGTTCTTCACGCCCACCGGCTACGGCACGGTCCTGGCCGAAGGCAAGGAGACGCGCGAGATCGACGGCAGGATGCAGGTGCTCGAATACGCGATCCACGCCGACGTCGCGCTGATCAAGGCCGAACGCGGCGACCGCTGGGGCAACCTCACCTACCGCATGACCGCGCGCAACTTCGGGCCGATCATGGCGATGGCCGCGAAGTGCACGGTGGCGACGGTGCACGAGATCGTCGAACTCGGCGCGCTCGACCCCGAGGCGGTCGTCACGCAAGGCCTGTTCGTGCAGCGCGTGGTCAGGATTGCCCGCACCGCCACGCGCGGCGCCGGCTTCAAGGCGGCATGACATGACGGCTTCCACCAACTTCCCCCGCTGGACCCGCGACCAGATGGCCGCCCGCGTGGCCCGGGACATCGCCGACGGCAGCGTCGTCAACCTGGGCATCGGGCTGCCCACGCTGATCGCCAACCACCTGCCCGCCGGGCGCGAGGTGATCCTGCACAGCGAGAACGGCATCATCGGCATGGGCCCGGCGCCCGCCGCGGGGCACGAGGACTTCGACCTCACCAATGCCGGCAAGCAACCGGTGACGCTGCTGCCCGGCGGCTCGTTCTTCCACCACGCCGACAGCTTCGCGATGATGCGCGGCGGGCACCTGGACATCTGCGTGCTGGGCGCGTTCCAGGTGTCGGCGCGCGGCGACCTGGCCAACTGGCACACGGGCGCCGAGGGCGCGATCCCGGCGGTCGGCGGTGCGATGGACCTGGCCATCGGCGCCAGGCGCACCTTCGTGATGATGGAGCACCTCACCAGGAGCGGCGAGAGCAAGCTGGTCGAATCGTGCACCTATCCGCTGACCGCCCTGGCCTGCGTGAGCCGCGTCTACACCGACCTGGCGGTGATCGCGGTCGGGCCTCAGGGCGCGACGGTGGTCGACATGGTCGATGGCCTCGGCTTCGACCAGTTGCAGTCGGTGACGGCGATCTCGCTGGGTCGGGGCCAGGCCAGGGACGGGTCTTGACACGGACCTTTCAGCGGAGTCTGGTAGAAATGCTGCACCGCAACGCCGAAAGCAAGCCATGACCGAGGACGAAGTGCGCCAACGCGCCTTCGCGATGCCGCTGCACAACCCGGCGTTCCCGCCGGGCCCGTACCGCTTCGTCAACCGCGAATACCTGATCATCTCGTACCGCACCGATCCGGACGCGCTGCGCGCGCTGATCCCGGCGCCGCTGCAGCTCGCCGAGCCGGTGGTGAAGTTCGAATTCATCCGCATGCCCGATTCGACCGGCTTCGGCGACTACACCGAGTCGGGCCAGGTGATCCCGGTCACCTTCAACGGCGAACATGGCGGCTTCGTGCTGTCGATGTTCCTGAACGACCACCCGCCGATCGCCGCCGGGCGCGAGCTGTGGGGCTTCCCGAAGAAGCTGGGCCAGCCCGACCTGCGCGTGCACACCGACACGCTGATGGGCACGCTCGACTACAGCGAGTTCCGCATCGCCACCGGCACGATGGGCTTCAAGCACAGGTCCATGGACCACGACATCGCGAAGGCCGCGCTCGAGGCGCCGGCCTTCCTGCTCAAGATCATCCCGCACGTGGACGGCACGCCGCGCATCTGCGAGCTGGTCAAATATGCGCTGACCGACGTCACCGTCAAGGGCGCCTGGACCGGCCCGGGCGGCCTCGACCTGCGCCACCACGCGCTGGCCCCGATCGCCGACCTGCCGGTGCTGGAGATCCTGTCGACGGTGCACATCATCGCGGACCTGTGCCTCCCGCTGGGCACCGTCGCCCACGACTATCTGGCCTAACATCCAATTCCACTGGAGAACACCATGCAACTCAAGGACAAGGTCGCCATCATCACCGGCTCGGCCAGCGGCATCGGCAAGGAAATCGCGCTGGAGTACGCCAAGGAAGGCGCCAAGGTCGTGATCGCCGACCTGATGCTGGCCGCGGCGCAGGCCACCGCCGACGAGATCAACAAGAGCGGCGGCACGGCGATGGCCGTCGAGATGAACGTCACCGACGAAGCGGCCGTGGACGCGGCCACCGCCAGGGTGGTGGAGCAGTTCGGCGGCGTCGACGTGCTGATCTCCAACGCCGGCATCCAGATCATCAGCCCCATCGTCGACTTCAAGTACGACGACTGGAAGAAGCTGATGGCCATCCACGCCGACGGCGCCTTCCTGACCACCCGCGCCGCGATGCGCGCGATGATCAAGCAGGGCAACGGCGGCTCCATCATCTACATGGGCTCGGTGCACTCGCACGAGGCGTCGCCGCTGAAGTCGGCCTACGTCACCGCCAAGCACGGCCTCATCGGCCTGGCCAAGACGGTGGCCAAGGAAGGCGCGAAGGACAAGATCCGCGCCAACGTCATCTGCCCGGGCTTCGTGCGCACGCCGCTGGTGGAAAAGCAGATCCCCGAGCAGGCCGCGGCGCTGGGCATCAGCGAGGCCGACGTCATCAAGAACGTGATGCTCAAGGAGACGGTCGACGGCGAGTTCACGACCGTGCAGGACGTCGCGCAGCTGGCCGTCTTCCTGGCCGCGTTCCCGACGAACGCCCTCACGGGCCAGTCGATCACGGTGAGCCACGGCTGGCACATGCAGTGACGACGATGCCGGCGGATGGAGACCGCGATGCTGGAGCGCCGGGCGAAAGCGCGCGGACGCCGCGCTCGGCCGCTCCGGAGCACGGCCGCGCGCTCCCTCGGGGCGCTGGCAGCGGTCATCCGCTGACCGAGGGTCCACACTTCCAGGCCGCCATCTTCGACATGGACGGCCTGCTGATCGATTCGGAACGTGCCATCTCGGCGGCGTGGATCGAGGGCGCGAAGGCGCTGGGCTTCAATCTCGAGATGTCCGACTTCGTGCGCGTGATCGGCACGGCGGCGCAGCAGTCGACGGCCCTGTTGATCGAGATCATGGGCAGCGAGGCGGCGATGCGGGCGACGGCCGCGAAGGCGCACGCGCTGCTGCCGCAGGCCGGCGGGGCGCCGGTGTTTCCGCTCAAGGCGGGCGCGCTGCCGCTGCTCGAGGCGCTGCGCGACGCGGGCATCCCGTGCGGCGTGGCGTCGTCATCGAGCGTCGACGAGATCCGCCATCGGCTGGGCCATGTCGACGTGCTGAAGTATTTCCGCTGCATCGCCGGCGGCGACGAGGTGACGCACGGCAAGCCCGATCCGGCGCTGTACCTGCTCGCGTCCGCGCGGCTGGGCGTCGCGCCCGAGGACTGCATCGCGTTCGAGGACAGCGAGAACGGCGCCCGCGCCGCGCAGGCCGCGGGCGTGCGCGTGGTGATCGTGCCCGACCTGAAGCAGCCGCCCGCGGACGTCGCGGCGCGCGCGCACGGCGTCATCGGGTCGCTGGACGAGGCCGTCGCGTACGTGCCGCACTGGTTCCCGACGCTGTGAACGCCCCCGGCGACGGCGCGCTGCGCTTCCTGGTCGGCTACCCCGAGTCCACGCTGGCCCAGGTGCGCGACCTGATCGCGCAGGGCAAGCTGGGCGACCATCTCGCGCGCCGCTATCCCGAACGCCACGACGTGCGCAACGACGGCGCGTTGTACGAGCATGCGATGGCGCTCAAGCAGCGCTACCTGAAGAACGCGCCGCTGCTGTCGAAGGTCGCGTACGACAACCGCCTGCAGGTCGACCAGCGCGCGCTCGGCACGCTGACCGCGGTGTCGCGCGTGCAGGGCGGCCAGTTGAAGGCCAAGCGCGAGATCCGCGTGGCCGCGCTGTTCAAGGACGCGCCGGCCGGGATGCTGGAGATGATCGTCGTGCACGAGCTCGCCCACCTCAAGGTGCGCGAGCACGACAAGGCGTTCTACGCGCTGTGCGAGCACATGCTGCCGGACTATCACCAGATCGAGTTCGACACGCGGCTGTACCTGACGTGGCGCGCGTTGGACGCGGCCGCGCGCGTGACGGAAATCACGCCGCCGAACACCTGAGTCGAGCGGCGCTGCCGGCGAGCGGGTTCGCGGGACCGCTTCGCGTGGCCGACTTCACGAACTGTCCCGGATTGCGTCGGTGTTTCCACGGATCAGCTGGGTCGGTTGCCCCTATGCTCCAGCCATCCGATAAGTTTCCTGGCGACGTCGTCCATGACCACCCTTCTTCTCGCGCTCATCGTCGCCTTCGTCGCCGGCTTCGCGGCCTGGCGCGTCGTCTCCCGCCGTTCGGCGGACACGCAAGCCGCCCGCGAAAGCGCGACGCAGACCGCCCAGCTGGCCGCGCGCCAGGGCGTGCTCGAAGGCCGCACGCCGGTGGCCGCGCCGTCGGCCGACGCCCGCGCCAGCGCGCGCGCCAAGGCCGAGCGCGTGATCGCCGCCGAGGCCGCGCGCCGCAAGGCCGCGATCCAGAAGGCGCAGAACGTCGCCCGTGTCGACGCCGAACGCCGCGCCAAGGCCGCCGAAGCCGCCGCACTCGCGTCGACGCTGCCGTCGCCCCAGTTGCCCAAGGTCGAGCGCACCACACCGATCCTGCCCAGGCCGCCGGTCGCGCCCGCGCCCGTCGTCGGCGAGAAGACCGCCCCGCTGGTCCGCCCGGCGCCCGCCGCGCGCAAGCCCGAGGCGCCCACGGTGCTCAAGACCGTCGCGCAGACGCTCGTCATGCTGGTCGACGACTCGAAGATGGTGCGCGTGAAGTCCAGCCGCCTGCTGGCCGCGCACGGGTTCCAGGTCGTGACGGCCGTCGACGGCATCGACGCGCTCAAGCAGCTCGACCACTGCTGCCCCGACATCGTGATCACCGACGTCGACATGCCCGGGATGGACGGCTTCGGCCTGGTCAGCGCGCTGCGCGGCAACCCGCGCACGCAGCACATCCCCCTCGTGATGATCACCTCGGCCGAGGAACGCCATCGCGAGGAGGCGCTGCG
>CAIMXF010000389.1 GCA_903845345.1 uncultured beta proteobacterium | reverse complement strand
TGGCCGTCCAGCATGTCGTCGAGCCCTTCGATGCCGCTGGACACGCGCTCGGTCGGCGCCCGGTGGTCGAGCCGCATCGAGGTGATGGGCAGCACCGAGATGCCGTGGCGCCCGATCAGGAACGGATATTCGTTGGTGCCGTGCTCGGTGCCGCGGTACTTCACCACGCGCAGCCGGCGCGTGGACACCTGGTCGACGATGCGGTGGTCCAGCAGGATCACGCAGTCGGCCACGTATTCCTCGAGGCCGTAGCGCGTCAGCGACGTCTCGCCGCGCTCGCCGGTGATCACCGCCGTCACGCCGCGATCCTTCAGCCAGCGGAACAGCCGCCGCAACTCGGCGCGCAGCACCGCGTGGTTGGGCAGGCCGGAGAACAGCGCCTCGATCGTGTCGAGCACCACGCGCTTTGCGCCGATGCTGTCGATCGCGTAGCCCAGGCGGATGAACAGGCCCTCGAGGTCGTATTCGCCGGTCTCCTGGATCTCGTTGCGCTCGATGTGGACGTGGTCGATCGCGACCTTGTTCTGCGTCTGCAGCTTCTCGAGGTCGACGCCCAGCGAGCGCAGGTTCTGCGCGAGTTCCTCGGCGCTCTCCTCGAACATCATGAACACGCCCGGCTCGTCGTATTGCAGCGCGCCGTGGACGAGGAATTCGGCGGCCAGCATCGTCTTGCCCGAGCCCGCCGAGCCGCACAGCAGCGTCGGCCGGCCGCGCGGCAGGCCGCCGCCGGTGATCTCGTCCAGGCCCCGGATGCCGGTGGCCGCCTTGGGCAGGCCCTGCGCTTCGGGGAGGCTCGTCTTCGTGGTCTTCTTTTCGCGCGCCATGTGGTTCGGTCCTTGGGCCGTTGCAACGAGTAGTTGGGCGCGGAGCCGGCGCTGGCCGCCGGCTCCGCGATGATCGATGCGAGCCGGATCGCCCGACCTGACCTGCACGGGGGAAATTTGGCAAGTGACGTTCCCGACAGTGGGCCGCGCCCACTGTCGAGCAGATGGACGGGCCGTCGCGATGGCCGAAAAATCTTCCAGCCCGACTGCAGGGATTGCAGAAACGGGCGGCGGTCGCCGGATGGCTTACCATTTCGCCCGACGGATTCCCGCCAACCAACCGGAGCACACCATGGGCAAGGAACAACGCGCCAGCAAGAACGACAAGAAACCGAAGAAGGACGCCGCGCCGCCGAAGTCCGCCGGTGCCGACCGTCCGACCCCGCCGGTCACCTCCGTCCTGCCCAAGGGCAAGCTGGCGAAGAAGCCGGCCTGATGGCTTCGCGCGCGCCCGGCGCCGCCGCGTCGCGCCTGGCGCTGCACGCTCGATGGACGACCTGCGCTCGCTGACCGCGCGCTTCCCGCGCGCCGGCCGGGTCGACGCCGTCTACCTGCGTCCGGGCCGAGAGCGCGCCGCCGTGTCCGTCGCCTCGGCGCGCGCGCTGGTCGATCGCGGACTCGAAGGCGACCGCAGCGCCGCCAGGCCGCCCGCCCGGCCCGGCGGCAGCAAGCGACAGCTCACGCTGATCCAGGCCGAGCACCTGCCGCTGATCCGGCTGTGGAGCGGTCGCGAGGTCGCCGACGCCGACTTCCGGCGCAACCTGGTCGTCTCCGGCATCAACCTGCTCGCGCAGCACAGCCTGTTCGCCGACCAGCCGCTGCAGGTGCGCATCGGCCCCGACGTGCTGATCGTCGTCACCGGCCCGTGCGACCCGTGCTCGAAGATGGAAGCGCTGCTCGGGCCCGGCGGCTACAACGCGATGCGCGGACACGGCGGCACCACGGCCCGCGTGATCCACGGCGGCGTCATTTCCGTCGGCGACGTCGTGACGGTCGAACCTGGCGCCGCTGCGGCCCAGACGGGGCTTTTCTAGGCCAGCACCTTCAACAGCCAGGCTTGCACGTCTTCGATCTCCTCCTGGCAGACCGAATGCTGCATCGGGTACTCGTGCCAGTCGACCGGGTAGCCGAGTTCGGCCAGCGCGTCGCGCGTGGCGGTGCCGCGCGCGTACGGCACGACCGGATCCATGCGGCCGTGCGCCAGGAAGATCGGCACGTCACGGTTGGCGTCGCTGCGTTCGGCGGCCGTCGTGGCCGCCAGCGGCAGGTAGCCGGACATGCCCAGCAGCCCGGCCAGGCGCTGCGGCGCGCGCAGGCCGGCGAGCAGCGTCATCGCGCAGCCCTGCGAGAAGCCGCCCAGCACGATGCGCGACGCCGGGATGCCGCGCGCGATCTCGCGGTCGATCAGGGCCTGCAGGTCGGCGGCCGATGCGCGCAGGCTGGGTTCGTCCTCGCGGCGGACGAGGTCGACGCCCAGGATGTCGTACCAGGCGGGCATGGACATGCCGCCGTTGATCGTCACGGGACGCACCGGCGCGAACGGGAAGACGTAGCGGACGTCGCCGACGGCGCGGAGATCGAGCTCGCGCGCGACCGGCACGAAGTCGGTCGCGCTCGCGCCGAGGCCGTGCAGGACGAAGACGGCGGACTTCGGCGAATCGCCGGTCTCGTAGGTCAGGGTTTGTAGCGGCATGCCGTCAGCATACCGAAGTCGCCGGCGCGCGGCGTCGGCGACGCCCGGCCCTTGGGCTTACTGGAGCACGGCGGCCGTGGCCGGGGCCTGCGGCTTGAGCGGCGGCACGTCCGCCACCGGCAGCGCCTCGACGTTGCCGTAGCCGGGCGTCAGGTAGATGTACTGGTCGGAATTGCCCCCCTTGACCGAGAACCGATAGCCGTCGATCAGTTCGGCCTTGTCGCCGGAACGCTGCACCAGCACGTATTCGCCGCGCGGCAGGATCGCCGGCACGTACCACCGGTCGCGATCGCCGATGCGGGCCATGCCCATGTTGTAGAGCGGGCGGGCGTGGTCCTGCCAGCCGGGGGCGAACTGGTCGCTGGTGATGGGCGTGCTCGCGGCCGCGGCCGACATCGCGGCCATCAGGGCCAGCGCGGCCAGCGTGCCCAGCACCCGGCGCGCAAAGTGGGGAGTGGCGTGAAGGCTGTTCATGACGAGACCTCGCAATTGCTTCATGGCATCGATGATTCCCTGCCATGCCGGGAAAGCGGCAAGCGCCGTTCCGGGACGCGCCGCCACGCCGCGATGTTGCCTCTTTTCAGCGCGGCTGTGCGGCCGCGCCCCGGGGTCTTTACGCAGCCTTACTCGGCCTCGAGGAAGCGGTCGAGCTCGGCGCGCACCGCGGCCTCGTCGGCGGCCAGCGTCACCGGCGCCCCGGCCAGCGCCGCGGCGCCTTCCTTCTTGAAGCGCGCCACCCAGGCGCCCGCGTCGCGGCCGCCGGCAAACGCCGCGCTCTGCAGCAGCAGCGTGTCGCCCGCCGCCACCAGCTTGAAGTAGAACTGGCCGTCGGCCTCGCGGTATTGCTTGAACGTGGCCAGCGCGGCGCCGGCCGTCCTCGGTGCGACGACGGCCGCGGCCGCCAGCGGGCGGAAGCGGCGCAGGCCGACGGCCTCGCGCAGCGTCTGCAGGAACGGCGCGGCGATGGCGCGCGCCTTCTTCGCGCCGATCAGCAACTGGTGCTCGATCAGCTCGGGCCGCGCCATGAAGGCCTCGTACTTCGCGCGCATCGGGCCGATCTCGCGGTCGATGACGTCGTGCAGGCGCTTCTTCGCCTCGCCCCAGCCCAGGCCGGCGCGCAGCTCGGCGCGGAATGCGGCGCGCTCGTCGGCGCCCGCGAAGGCGTCGTACAGCGTGACCAGGTGCGAGCCGTCCGGATCCTTGGGCTCGCCCGGCAGCTTCGAATCGGTGACCACGCGCGCGATGCTCGCCGCCAGGGCCTTCGCGCCGCCTTCGAACAGCGGGATCGCGTTGTCGTAGCTCTTGGACATCTTGCGGCCGTCCAGCCCGGGCAGCAGCTG
>CAIMXF010000388.1 GCA_903845345.1 uncultured beta proteobacterium | reverse complement strand
CTCGAACGAAGGGCGAAAGCGCGCGGCCGCCGCGCTTGGCCGCTCCGGAGCAAGGCCGCGCGCCCCCTCGGGGGGCTGGCCGCGGTATGCCGCCGACTGGGGGCTCACATCACTCTGCCGCGATGACGCCGCAGGCGATGCGAGCGCCCGAATTGCCACTGGGCTGTGCGTCGAAGTCGTCGGCGGTCGCGTGCAGGATCACGGCGCGGCCGACGAAGCCTTCGGCCCCGCCCAGTGTCACGCCTTCGAGCGTGAAGCGCGCGTCGATCTTGCCGGCGGGGTCGGCGAGCAGGCTGGGCATGTCGCCGGCGTGGTGCGGCTTGTCCTGCGGGCCGTGCGGCTTGTGCGTCGGGTTGAAGTGGCCGCCGGCGCTCATGAAGTCGGCGCTGGCGCAGTTGCCGGTCTCGTGCACGTGGAAGCCGTGGATCGAGCCGGGCTGCAGGCCGGAGGCCGTCACGTGGACGTCCACCGAATTGCCACCGCCCGAGAAGACGACGAGGCCGGAGACGCCGCTGGTGGCCGAGGGCGACAGCGTGGCGACGGCCGACTTCGTGCGGCTGAAGTACGACTCGGTCACCGGCACCTCGGGCGACGCGGACGGCGCGGGCACGGGCGCGGGCTTGGGTGCCGGCGCGGGCACGGTCACGAGGGTCTTGGAGGCGCACGCGGTCAAGGCGACCGCGGCGGCGAGGGAGAGCGTCAGGACAAGGCGCATGGTTGCAGTGTGATCGCTGGACAGCAGGGGCTCGACCATAGCGTAATTTCGTGACGCGACGCCGTCGTCCCGAAGTAGCCGACCGTGACGTCAGCCCTTGCCCTGCAGTTTCGCGAACGCCGCGGCCATCGCGTTCTGGCCTGCGGCCGCGCCCGCCGGCGCCTGCGCGCCGCGCTGGCCGCCGCCCGGTCGCTCGTTGCGCGCCGGCGCGCGGTAGCTGTTGTCGGCCTGGCGCGCGCCCTTGTGCTGCGGCTGCGCGTCGAGCTTCATCGTGAGCGCGATGCGCTGGCGAGCCAGGTCCACCTCCACCACCTTGACCTTGACGATGTCGCCCGTCTTGACGACCTCGCGCGCGTCGGTGACGAACTTGTTGGACAGCTGGCTCACGTGCACGAGACCGTCCTGGTGCACGCCGAGGTCGACGAACGCGCCGAACTGCGCGACGTTGCTGACGGTGCCTTCGAGCAGCATGCCGGGCTGGAGGTCCTTGATGTCCTCGATGCCCTCGTTGAAGCGCGCCACCTTGAAGTCGGGGCGCGGATCGCGGCCCGGCTTGTCGAGTTCGACCAGGATGTCCCTGATCGTGATCGCGCCGAACTTCTCGTCGGCGAACTGCTCCGGCTTCAGCGACTTGAGCACGTCGCTGCGGCCCATCAATTCCTGCACGGGCCTGGCCGTGGCCGCCATCATGCGTTCGACGACCACGTAGGTTTCCGGATGCACGCCGGTCATGTCCAGCGGATTCGTGCCGCCGCGGATGCGCAGGAAGCCGGCCGCCTGCTCGAAGGTCTTCGGGCCGAGGCCGGCGACCTCCAGCAGCTGCGACCGCGCGGCGAACGCGCCGTTGGCGTCGCGCCAGCGCACGATGGAACTCGCCACGGCCTGGCTCAGGCCCGACACGCGCGCCAGCAGCGGTGCCGAGGCCGTGTTGAGGTCGACGCCCACCTTGTTCACGCAATCCTCGACCACCGCGTCGAGCGTCTTCATCAGCTCGCTCTGGTTGACGTCGTGCTGGTACTGGCCCACGCCGATGCTCTTCGGATCGATCTTGACGAGCTCGGCCAGCGGATCCTGCAGCCGGCGAGCGATCGACACCGCGCCGCGCAGGCTCACGTCGAGGTCGGGCAGCTCCTTGCTCGCGAACTCGGACGCCGAGTACACCGACGCGCCCGCTTCGCTCACCACGATCTTGTCGATCTTCACGTCCGGCGCGAGCTGCTGCACGCGCTTGATGAGATCGGCGGCGAGCTTGTCGGTCTCGCGGCTGGCGGTGCCGTTGCCGATCGCGATCAGGTCGACGCCGTGCTGCGCGACGAGCCGGCCCAGCGCGTGCAGCGAGCCCTCCCAGTCGCAGCGCGGCTCGTGCGGATAGACGGTGTGCGTGGCCAGCACCTTGCCGGTGTCGGAGACCACCGCTACCTTCACGCCGGTGCGGATGCCCGGATCGAGCCCCATCACCACGCGCTTGCCGGCAGGAGCTGCCAGCAGCAGGTCGCGCAGGTTCTCGGCGAACACGCGGATCGCCACCTTCTCGGCTTCCTCGCGGACGCGGCCGAACAGGTCGCGCTCGAGGCTCAGCGACAGCTTGACCTTCCACGTCCACGATACGGTACGGCGTATCAGGTCGTCCGCCGCGCGCTTGGCGTGCGCCCATCCGAGATGGCGCGCGATGCGGCCTTCGGCCAGGCTGGGCTGGCCCGGCACGAGTTCCTCGTCGAGGACCAGCCTGGCGTCGAGGATCTCCTGCGTGCGCCCGCGGAACACGGCCAGCGCGCGGTGCGACGGCACCGTGCGGATCGGCTCGGAGTAGTCGAAGTAGTCGCGGTACTTGGAGACGTCCGCGTTGTGCTCGTCCTTGCCGTCCATCTTCTTCGACTGCAGCAGGCCCTCGTCCCACAGCCACTCGCGCAGCACCTTCACCAGGGCGGCGTCTTCGGCCCAGCGCTCGGACAGCAGGTCGCGCACGCCGTCGAGCACCCCGAACACGTCGGCGAAACCGGCATCGGCGTTGACGAAGGCGGCGGCCTCGGCCTGCGGGTCGAGCGACGGGTCGGCGAACAGCCTGTCGGCCAGCGGCTCCAGGCCCGCCTCGCGCGCGATCATCCCCTTGGTGCGGCGCTTCTGCTTGTACGGCAGGTACAGGTCTTCAAGCTCCTGCTTGGTCGGCGCGGCGTCGATCGCGGCGGCGAGCTCGGGCGTCAGCTTGCCCTGCTCCTCGATGCTCCTGAGCACCGCGGCGCGGCGGTCTTCCAGTTCGCGCAGGTAGCCGAGGCGGCTCTCCAGTTCGCGCAGCTGGATGTCGTCGAGGTTGTCGGTGACTTCCTTGCGATAGCGGGCGATGAACGGCACCGTGGCGCCGCCGTCCAGCAGTTGCACCGCCGCGTTGACCTGGGCCGGCCGAACCTCGAGTTCGGCCGCGATTTGGAGAAGGATCTTGTCCACTGCGGAATCTGTCTGGCGTCGCAAAGCGCGCGAGTTTGCCATAGCGGCGGGGCCGCTCCCGGAGCGGCGCGTGGGGCTTTTCGGGCGTCGGATGTGGTAGTCGATTCAGGGCGCCCGCACGACCGCGGGCGCGCCGTCGCCGCGTTCCGACATCCGGCCCACCCGCCACGGCATCGCGAGCGCGCCGGCCGACCGGACGGCGGCGCCGGGGCCGCCCGCGACTGCCGCGCCGCCGGTTGCGCCCTGTTACCTCGATGGCCAGAAATAGCCGCCGGATGGTCTGGTCATTTCGTGAATGACTTCACGGGAAGTCGCCGAACATACGTCCATCAGCTGGCCAAGGGCCTCCGGAAGTGCCGGGGCCGCCGCCCCTCCCGGCCCAGCACCCGTGGCACTTCACCAGCCTCCAGGTAAATTCCATGAACGCCGTCCAAATCCACGACATCGATCCCCTCGCCCCGGGCCTGAGCGCCACCGAACGCGCCATGCTGATGGATCTGATCAAGGCGCGCGAAGCCTATTGCCTGCAGGGCCGCGGCCGCGAATACCACGCGATCGGCAAGGCGCTGATGGTGGTGTGGCACCACATGCAGCACCAGGGCGGCCACCCCGACCTGCCGCGCACCGACTTCGGTTCGCTGGACGTCACGCTGCCGATCGACGACACCCGCGACGCCGCCAACCGCGCGCACGCGCTGTCGTGGAACTTCTCGGCCACGCGCCTGCAGGCCACGCCGGCCGCCACCAGCTGATCCTCAGCGCGGCGCGCCCTGCGCGGCCGGGCCTGCGACTCAGGCCTCGTCGAGCGCCTGCATCGCCTCGTCGATCAACGCGTGCAGCGCGATCACGCGCTGCGGTCCCAGCGTCGCGTTGAGGCCTTCCTGGGCGACGCGCCAACGGCGCTGCGCCTCGGTCCGCTTGTGGCGTCCCGAATCGGTCGCGCGCACCAGGCGGCTGCGCGCATCCTCCCCGACGTCCAGCACCAGCCAACCCGCCGCGACCAGCGGCTTCAGGTTGCGCGACAGCGTGGATGCGTCGACGTTCATGCCGGCGGCCAGGTCGAGCGGCCGTATCGGCCCCAGCTTGATCACGTGGCTGAGCAGCGAGTACTGCGTGCCCTTCAGGCCCACCTGCCCCAGCTCGGCGTCGTAGCGCTGCGCCACGCGCCGCATCAGCTGGCGCAGCTTGAGGTTGGTGCACCCTTGCGGCCGACCAGCGATGGCCGCCGCCTCGGCTTCGGGCTGTAAGGCAGGTGACATGCCGCGATTATAGTTGTAGGTACACTCGTTGCATATGCATTGATCAATGCGGCGCCCCGGCGTCGCCACCGAAAGGAAGTGTCATGTCCGCCGTGCTCGCCCCAGCCGCCACGCCCCGCCTGTCGGCCGCCGACGCCGCCGCCGTGCTGCAACAGTGGATCGCCGACGGCGAGGCCAGCGACGAACGCATGACGCGCGCGGGCCCCGGCGTGGCCTCGCCCGCGCAATGGGCCGGCAAGACGGGCCTGGAGCAGATGCAGGCGATGCTGGCCGGCGAGCTGCCGTTCGCGCCCATCGCGAAGACGCTGGACTTCTCGCTGATCCGCGTCGAGCCCGGCCTCGCGCTGTTCCAGGGCAAGCCCGGGCCGGCGCATCTCAATCCGATGGGCGGCGTGCACGGCGGCTGGTTCGCCACGATGCTCGACTCGGCGCTCGGCTGCGCCGTCCACACGCTGATGCCGGCCGGCCGCGGCTACACCACCGCCGAGCTGAGCGTGAACTACGTGCGCGGCCTCTCGCCCCAGGTCGGACGCGTGCGTGCCGAGGGCAAGGTGATCCACTGCGGCAAGCAGCTGGCGACGGCCGAGGCGCGCCTGTTCGGGCCGGATGGCACGCTGTTCGCGCATGCCACGACCACCTGCCTGGTGTTCGACATGCCGAGCGCGCGCTGAGCTGTCGACCGCCGAAAAAAAAAGCCCGCCGGCAGCTGCCACGGGCTTTTCTTGTCGGAGAGTGCGCCGGAACCAGCCCGGCGAAGCCGCTCAGTTCGGGCCGGGGCCGCGACGCTCGATGTGACGGAAGGTGATGCGGCCCTTGGTCAGGTCGTAGGGCGACAGCTCCAGCGACACCTTGTCCCCCGCGAGGATGCGGATGTGGTGCTTGCGCATCTTGCCGGAGGTGTAGGCGACCAGTTGGTGGCCGTTGTCCAGCTTCACACGGTAGCGCGAGTCCGGCAACACGTCCTCGACCACCCCGTGCATCTCGATCAGTTCTTCTTTTGCCATTGAAAACGCTCCTGAAATTTATGCGAGAGAAAGACCAGCGGTGCCACGCGACGCTAGTGGCCGCGAGGTGGACCACGCCGGCTGTTGGCGCGCCCAGTTCAGGCCTTCGGAGGTGGCGTAGTGCAATGCAGCTTCGGACGTCTCGAAGAGCGGTGCGAAGCGCATCACGCGGGCATGGGCTGCGTTGCCGCGGCCCGTGCCGATGGAAACAGTGGCGGTGTATCCGCCGTCGGCCAGCGGTTTTGCGATAGGGCAAACCACGTACTTGCCGATGGAAATGTCGGTACTTATTTTATTGCTTTCTGAGCGATCTGTTGCCCGTCGCCTCTTGCCTGCTTGGGGGTAGATTGCGGCACCCGGGATGGGCGCATTTGTTGTCGAGGCATGGCGGCGTGCGGGACGTCGCGTCCGGCTCACGGTGATCCGCGGGCCTGGGTCGAGCGGGCCCGGCTTTGCGAGACCACGTTCGAACCGGTGACGGTCAGCCGCAGCGTGCCACCGTGCCATTCCAGCCAGTTCAGGGCGATGAAGTCATCGATCTCCCTGGGGGCTATCAAGCCGGCTTGCCGGGAGCGCAAGAGCTCCACGGCGGCCGGCAGTGCCTGCCGCAAACGTTCCTTCCGCTCCGCTTCCTCCTTGAGAGAGGCTTCCAGCATTCCCTTGGCAGACTTGCGCATGGGGGATCCTGCTTTGCGGGGGGAACGGTTCGAGGCCGTCACGCTGCGCGCCCGTTGTGAGCGCGCAGACCGCGCATTACAGCGGCTTGATGTTCGAAGCCTGCAGGCCCTTCTGGCCTTGCTTCACTTCGAATTCAACGCGCTGGTTCTCCGCCAGGCTCTTGAAGCCCGTGGAACCTTGGATTTCGCTGAAGTGGGCGAACAAGTCCTTGCCGCCGGAATCCGGGGTGATGAACCCGAAGCCCTTGCCGTCATTGAACCACTTCACGATACCAGTTTCGGTCGTCATACTCTAAATCCTAATTTCAAAATCATGCGCAGCACATGCCAACGCAGTGCAGGTACTACGCAAGAAAATCAAACTGGAGAGTTCGACCAAGCCGAGTCGTTCACACGACAGGGTGCCGGAGGAGTCCTTCTGGACGACGGTCTTATGTATTGCCTACTCTTCGATCATACACGATCCGCGCGATCTTCGCCCGTCCTCGGCTCGGGAGGAACCCTGAAGGCCCCGGTCGAGCACGTTCAGCGACGCAGCGCAGCGCGCAGCTGCTCGCCCAGTTCCGGACGCTCGCGGTACGGGTCGGACGGGTTGCGCGTGGCCAGGATGTCCTCCGCGCGCGTGCCCACCGGCGCCAGCGCCTTCGGATGGCTGTAGATGTAGAAGCGGTCGGCCTCCAGCGCGTCGAACACGAATTGCGCCACGTCCGCCGCGGTGATGCGACCGCCGGCCACGGCCTTCTCGATCAGGCCTTGCGCCACGCGCTGGCTGGTCGTCGCCTGGCGGCCGTCTTCCTGCGCGTCGTCGGGCCGCGCGCGCTCGCTGTGGGCGATGCCGGTGGGCACGAAGTACGGCGCCAGCACGTGCGCATGCACGCGATCGCTGACCAGGCGCAAGTCCTGGTACAGCGTCTCGCTGAGGCTCACCACCGCATGCTTGCTGACGTTGTAGACGCCCATGTTGGGCATGTTGACGAGCCCGGCCATCGACGCCGTGTTGACGATGTGGCCCGCGTACGCCGGGTCGGCCTTCTCGGCGGCCAGCATCATCGGCGTGAACACGCGCACGCCGTGCGCGACGCCCATCACGTTGACGCCCATCACCCAGTCCCAGTCCCGCGCGGTGTGCTCCCAGATCAGTCCGCCGGCGCCCACGCCCGCGTTGTTGAACACGAGGTGCGGCGCGCCGAAGCGGGCCAGCGTCGCGGCACCCAAGGCCTCGACCTCGGCCGCGTGGCGCACGTCGCACTTGAAGGACAGCACCTGCGCGCCCAGCGCCCCGATCTCGCTGGCCGCGGCCGCCAGCGGCTCCTCGAGCACGTCGGCCATCACCACGTGCATGCCCTTTTGCGCGGCCAGGCGCGAGGTCTCGAGGCCGAAGCCCGAAGCGGCGCCGGTGATGACGGCCGTGCGGCCTTGCCAGGAAGTGGTGGTCATGTCGTTGTCTCTTGGTTGGATGGGCGCGCGCTCAATGACCGGCGGCGCGCTTCAGGATCGAATCGAAATCGGTGGACGCGTCGAGCTGGCCGAACGCGTCGGGCGCGCCGTCGAGGCGGCTCTCGCAGAACGCGGCGAACACCGGCGACGGCGCGGTCTGCGCGAGCAGCGAGGCCTGCGTGACCAGCGCGAGATCGCGCGCGAAACGGCGCGCGCAGGTCTCGTCGACGCCGTTCTCCATCCGCGCCAGCAGGCGCTCGGTCGCGCGATCGAGCAACGGATGCGCGCCCTTGGCGGCGCGCGTCTCGTGTTGGACGGCATCGGCGACCGGACCGCTGCGCAGCGCGCGCAGCAGGTCCAGCGCCATGATGTTGCCGGCGCCCTCCCAGATCGAATTGAGCGGCATCTCGCGGTAGATGCGCGCCATCACGCCCTCGCCGTCGCCTTCGACGTAGCCGTTGCCGCCCAGGCATTCCATGGCTTCCTGCGCGAAGTGGCTGCCGCGCTTGCAGACCCAGTACTTGGCGGCGGGCGTGAGCAGACGGCGCATGGCCGCCTCGTGCTCGCGTTCGGCCACCGGGGTGGACGACGCCTCGCTGCGGTCGACCGCGCGCGCCAGACGCAGCGCCAGCGCGGTGGACGCCTCGCTCTCGAGCGCCAGGTCGGCCAGCACGTTGCGCATCAGTGCGTGGTCGACCAGCCGCTTGCCGAAGGCCATGCGGTGCGTCGCGTGATGCAGAGCGAGCGACAGCGCGCCGCGCATCAGGCCGGCCGTGCCGAGCGCGCAGTCGAGACGCGTCAACGCCCCCATCGCGAGGATCTGCGGCAGGCCGCGGCCCTCGTCGCCGACGCGCCAGGCGAAGGCGTCGACGAACTCGACCTCGGAGCTCGCGTTGGCCTTGTTGCCGAGCTTGTCCTTCAGGCGCTGGATGCGCACGGCATTGAGCGAGCCGTCGGGCAGCCAGCGCGGCAGGAAGAAGCAGGTCGGGCCGGCGGGCGTCTGCGCGACGACCAGGAAGGCGTCGCTCATCGGCGCCGACATGAACCACTTGTGGCCGAGGAGGCGATAGCGCTCGCCCCACTGATCGTGGCCGTCGGGCACGGCCTGGGTCGTGTTGGCCCGCACGTCGGAGCCGCCCTGCTTCTCCGTCATGCCCATGCCCATCGTCATGGCCGTCTTGGCGCTGGCGAGCTGGAAGCGCGGGTCGTAGCGCGGGCTGGCGAGCAGGCCGGCGAAGGTCTGCTGCAACGCGGCGTTCGCCTGGAGCGCCGGCGCGACGGCGTAGGTCATCGACACCGGACACAGCACCGACGGCTCGAGCTCGGTGAACAGCATGAAGCCGGCGGCGCGCTCGACATGGCTCGGACCGTCGGCCGCCCACGGCGAGCCGTGCAGCCGGTGCTGCAGCGCCGCGCCAAGCAGCGCGTGATAGCTGGGATGGAACTCGACCTCGTCGATGCGGTTGCCGCAGCGGTCGTGCGTGTGCAGGGCCGGGCCGTTCACGTTGGCGAGCCGCGCATGCTGCTGCATGTGCGCGCTGCCGGCCATCGCGCCCAGCACCGACAGCGAATCGGGCGCCAGTGCCGGGTCGTTGAACGTCAGCGCATCGCGCAACGCCGCGTTCGTCTCGAACAGGTTGACGTTCTCGAACGGCGGAACCTGGTTCAGCACGACGTGCGTCGCGCGATGCAGTGAGTCGCTCATGACGCGGGCCGCTCCATGTCGATGTGGACGATGCCGTCCTCGTCGTAGGTGTCGCCGACGGGCAGGAAGCCGTGGCGTCCGTAGAAGCCTTGCAGGTGGGCCTGCGCGCCGATGCGGTTGGGCGCGCCGGGCCAGGTCGCGTCGCAGCGCTTCAGGGCCTCCGCGATCAGCACGTGGCCGAGGCCGCTGCCGCGCTGCGAAGGAGCGACGGCCACGCGGCCGATCGACGGCGGCGCGTACTTCACGCCGGGGTCGCAGACGCGAACGTAGGCGAGCAGCGTGCCGTCCTCGCCGCGTCCCAGCAGGTGCCACGACCGGCGGTCGAGGCCGTCCGGGTCGAGATAAACGCAGTCCTGCTCGACGACGAAGATCGTCGAGCGCAGCGCGAGCATGTCGTAGACGTCGTCGCCGCTCAAGCCCGCGAAGCGGGTCCAGTGCCAGGTCAGCATTTCGATACGCGCCGTGAAGTTGTCGGAGGCAAGACAGTGTCGCCTGATGCGCTCGAACATGCGAGCTACAAGACCACCCTAGCTCGCGGGAAGCGAGGGTCGCACCCGAGCCGAACCGAACTCCCCCTCCGGGCGGCAGCGACCCGCGGGAGCGTGGGGGTCACAACTTCACCAATTGCTTGCCCTGGTTCTTGCCCTTGAGCAGGCCGAAGAAGGCTTCCGGCGCGTTCTCGATGCCCTGCGCCACCGATTCGGCGTACTTCAGCTGGCCGGTGGCCACCATCGTGCCCAGTTCCTTGAGCGCCTCGGGCCAGGCCTCCATGTGCTCGCTGACGATGAAGCCCTCGATCTTCATGCGGTTGACGAGGATCAGCTGCGGCATCGTCATCGGGATCGCCTCGCCGTTGTAGCCGGCGATCATGCCGCACATCGCGATGCGGGCGAACGCGTTGGCGCGCAGCATCACGGCATCGAGGAGGTAGCCGCCGACGTTCTCGAAGTAGCCGTCGATGCCCTGCGGACAGGCGGCCTTCAGCGCGCCGCTCATCGACTTCAGGTCGGGGAACTGTCGGTAGTCGATGCACTCGTCGAAGCCGAGCTGCTCCTTGACCATGCGGCACTTGTCCGGGCCCCCGGCGATGCCGACCACACGCGCGCCGCGCGCCTTCGCGAGCTGGCCCACCGCACCGCCCACCGCGCCGGCCGCGGAGCTGACCACGACGGTCTCGCCGGCCTTCGGGGCGATGATCTTCACGAGGCCGTACCAGCCGGTCACGCCGGGCATGCCCACCGCGCCGAGGTAGGCCGACAGCGGCACGTGCGTCGTGTCGACCTTCTGCAGCGCGCCGCGCTGGTCGGCGTCGACCACCGCGTATTCCTGCCAGCCGCCCATGCCCACGACCTTGTCGCCGGCCTTGAAATGCGCGTTCTTCGACTCGACCACCTCGCCGGCCGTGCCTCCGATCATCACCTCGTTGAGCGGTTGCGGCGCGGCGTAGCTCTTGGCGTCGTTCATGCGGCCGCGCATGTACGGGTCGAGGCTGAGGAAGTGGTGGCGCACCAGCACCTGGCCGTCGGCCAGCGGCGCGACGGGCGTCTCGACCAGCTTGAAGTTCTCGGCGCCGGGTTCGCCCTGCGGACGCGAGGCGAGCAGGATCTGGCGATTGATGGTGGACATGGGTGGAGTCTCCGTGGTTTGCAGGGACGGCGCAGGGGTTGCGCCGATCGGGGTGTTCAGGATGCGGCGTCGATGTCGGCGCCGCGCTTCAAGGCGCGCAGGAACTTGAACGTGCCGGTGGCATGGGCACACAGCTGGCCGCTCGCGTCGCGCACGCTGCCTTCGCAGAAGGCCAGGCTCTTCGTGCCTTGCAGCAGCTGGCCCGTGGCCGCCAGGCGGCCAGTGGCGGGTCGCATGAAGCTGGTCTTCATCTCGACGGTGACGATGCCCGGCGTGCCGTGCTCGGTGGCGTCGCGGACGCTGCGCGCGGCGTGCGCCATCACCACGTCCAGCAAGGTCATCACGACGCCGCCATGCGCGACGGCCCACGAGTTCTGCATCTCGGGACGAACCTCGAGACTGATCTCGGCGAAGCCGCCGTCGAAGCGCCACAGTTGCATGCCCAGCGCCTGCACGAACGGGATGTCGAGCGCGAACGGGAGCGGTGTGCGCTGCGCGGTCATGTCGATCAGGCGCCGTGCACCGAGCTGACGCCGCCGTCGACGGCGATGAACTGCCCGGTGATGTGCTTGCCCGCGTCGCTGGCAAGCAGCAGCGCGGCGCCCTTCAGGTCCTCGTCGTCGCCGAGGCGGCGCAGCGGCACGTGGGCGCGCATGTTGTCGACGCCGACGTGGGCCAGCAGGCCCGCGGTCATCTTGCTGGGGAAGAAGCCCGGCGCCAGCGCGTTGACGTTGATGCCGTGCACGCCCCACTCGCCGGCCAGGGCGCGCGTGAAGTTGAGCACCGCGGCCTTGCTGGTGTTGTAGGCGACCGAGGTCATCGCGCCCGAGTTGCCGGACAGCCCGGCGATCGACGCCACGTTGATGATGCGGCCGCGCCGGCGCGGGATCATGCCGGCCCGGCCGATCGCCTGCGACAGCAGGAAGATCGCGCGCACGTTGAGGTTCATCACCTTGTCCCACGCCTCGAGCGGATGCGCCTCGGCCGGCGCGCCCCAGGTGGCGCCGGCGTTGTTGACGAGGATGTCGACGTGGCCGAGCCTGGCGAGCGCCTCGTCGGCCAGGCGCTGGATCTCGACCGGCTGGCTCGAGTCGGCGGCGATCCAGTCGGCGTCGATGCCGCGTTGCTTCAGGGCCGCGGCCGAGGCCTCGAGATCGGCAGCCTTGCGCGCGCTCAGCACGACGCGCGCGCCGGCCTCGCCGAGCGCCTCGGCGATCTGCAGGCCCAGTCCGCGCGAGCCGCCGGTGACGAGCGCCGTGCGGCCGGTCAGGTCGAACAGCTTGTGGATGCTGCGGCGGTCGGCGTAAGCCGTGGTCGGGATGGCGGAGTCGGTCATGAGTCTGGTCTCGTCGTCGTTTTCAGAACGCGTCTTCGGGCACGTCGCGGCAGGTGCGATCGCGCGATTCGACGACGCGCAGCCAGGCGTCGTTCTTCGGCAGTTCGTAGCGCATGAAGTAGTCGAGCGCAGCGAGCCGACCGACGTTGGCGCTGGATCCGGCATCACCGGCTTCGAGGAGGGACGCTCCCACATCCAGCCACAGCCACGCGAGGATGGTGTGGCCGAACGCCTGCAGGTAAGGCGTCGCGTTGGCAAGTGCATCTTCCGGCGACGCCGTCGCCCACGCCGAGCGCGTGGCCGCGCCCAGGCGTTGCAGCGCCTGCGCGAGCGCGTTCGCGTACGCGGCCAGACGCGCCCGCGGGAGCGCGCGCGCGATGGTCGCGTCGATGCGATGCGCGAGCAGCTTCAGGCCCGCGCCGCCCTGCATCACGGCCTTGCGCCCCAGCAGGTCCAGCGCCTGGATGCCGTGCGTGCCTTCGTGGATCATGTTGAGGCGGTTGTCGCGCCAATGCTGTTCGACCGGGAAGTCGCGCGTGTAGCCGTAGCCGCCGTGGATCTGGATCGCCAGGCTGTTGGCCTCGAGCGCCCATTCGCTGGGCCAGCTCTTGGCGATCGGCGTGAGCATCTCGAGCAAGGTGCCGGCCTCGGCCTGCGACTCGGGCGTGCCGGTGCGCTGCTCGTCGACCAGCCGCGCGCAGTACAGCGCCAGCGCCAGGCCGCCCTCGACGTAGGACTTCTGCGCCAGCAGCATGCGCCGGATGTCCGCATGTTCGATGAGACGCACCGGCGGCGCCGACGCGTCCTTGCCGCCCGCGCCGATGGGCCGTCCCTGGGAGCGCTGCTTCGCGTACGCGAGGCTCGCGTCGTAGCCCGCCGCGCCCAGCATCGTCGCGCCGAGGCCCACGCCGATGCGCGCCTCGTTCATCATGTGGAACATGCAGCGCAGGCCGTCGCCCGGATTCCCCACCAGGTATCCGGTCGCCCCGCCCTTCTCGCCGAAGTTCAGCAAGGTGTTGGTGGTGCCGCGATAGCCCAGCTTGTGGTTCAGGCCGGCGAGGACCACGTCGTTGCGCTCGCCGGTGAGGTTGCCTTCGGCGTCGACGCGATGCTTGGGCACGATGAACAGCGAGATGCCCTTGACGCCTGCCGGCAGCCTGCCGTCCGGGCCCGGGATCTTGGCGAGCACGAGGTGCACGATGTTGGGCGTGATCTCGTGCTCGCCGGCCGAGATCCACATCTTGTTGCCGACGAGCCGGTAGCGCGCGCCCAGCGGGTCGGCGGCGAAGTCGTCGCCGTCGGGCGTGGCGCGCGTGGCGATGTCGCTCAGCGACGAGCCGGCCTGCGGCTCGCTGAGGCACATCGTGCCGAACCACTCGCCCGCGAATTCGCGCGCCGCGAAGACCTCCTGCTGCCTGGCCGTGCCGTGCGCCATCAGCAGGCCCGCATTGCCGTGCGTGAGCATCACGTAGCCGCCCATGGCGATGCAGGCCTGCGAGAAGAACGCGTTGGCGGCCTTCTCGACGACGCAGGGCAGCTGCATGCCGCCGATGTCGGCGTCCTGCGACGCGGCGATCATGCCCGTGGCCGCGTAGGCGTGCAGCGCGTCGTGCGTGGCCTGCGGCAGGCGCACGCGTCCGTCCTCGACGACGGGCTCCTGGGTGTCGAGCAGCCGGTTGAACGGCGCGAACTTGTCGCGCGCCAGGCGCTCGCAGGTGTCCAGCACCGCGTCGAAGGTGGCGCGCGAATGGTCGGCGAAGCGCGCGCGCTCCGAGAGCTGGTCCACCTTCAACCAGTCGTACAGCAGGAAATCCAGCGTGGAACGAGTGCTCATGTCGATTGCACAGCCGCAACGAAGCCGCTGCGTTGGAGTAGGACGTTACCGCCGCCGGCGCTCGACGACCCGCATGAGAACCCAGGGAGCGGCGGATCCGGCTCTGCCGGGCCGCTCGCGGCCGGCCCCTCGGGGGCAGGGAGCGCCAGCGACCGTGGGGCTCAAAGTACCTCGAACACGCCGGCGGCGCCCATGCCGCCGCCGATGCACATCGTCACGCACACCTTCTTCGCGCCGCGGCGCCGGCCTTCGAGCAGCGCGTGGCCGGTCAGGCGCTGGCCGCTGACGCCGTAGGGGTGACCGACGGCGATCGCACCGCCGTTGACGTTGAGCCTGTCCATCGGGATGCCGAGGGTATCGGCGCAATAGAGCACCTGCACCGCGAAGGCCTCGTTGAGCTCCCACAGGTCGATGTCGGCGACGCTCAAGCCCAGGCGCTTGAGCACCTTGGGCACCGCGTAGACCGGGCCGATGCCCATCTCGTCGGGCTCGCAGCCGGCCACGGCGAAGCCGAGGAAGCGGCCCAGCGGCTTCAGGCCCTTGCGCTCGGCGTACTGGCTGCTGACGACCACGCAGGCGCCGCCGCCGTCGCTGAACTGGCTTGCGTTGCCGGCGCTGATCAGGCCGCCGGG